>CAZZWZ010000021.1:0-21437 GCA_964657955.1 uncultured Steroidobacteraceae bacterium | reverse complement strand
GGATATCGCACCGACGGGGGAGTTGGCTGGCTTGCCGGCGCGAGATGCTCCTAAATCGTCGGTCGTGTTGACCTCGCGCGGGCGAGGTCGAGGCCTCCGCAATCCTCTTGGCGATGAAAACTGACCTGATGGTCCATGGGTTCTCGTCAACTCCTGCTTCAGATGGCATCCGGACCGGTCTCGCCGGTCCTGACGCGCAACGCTTCTTCCAGTTCCAGAATCCACACCTTGCCGTCGCCCGTCTTGCCGGTTCGCGCCACGTTGCACACGGCTTCCATCACCTGCTCTGCGATGGAATCATCGACGGCCAGCTCGATCTTCGCCTTCGGCAGAAACTCCACGCGGTATTCGGCGCCGCGATACGTCTCGCTGTGCCCGTCCTGGCGCCCGTAACCGTGCACCTCGGTGACCGTCAGGCCCTGGATGCCGATGTCCGCGACCGCCTGTCGTACCTCGTCCACCTTGAACGGCTTGATCACGGCGGTGATGAGCTTCATGCATTTATCCCCGCTCGCACCGTTTAATCGAACCGCCTCCGGCGCTACTTCCGCGTACTATTGATTTCGATATTGCAGATTCCATGCCAGATGGTGAGCTCTTATCGATCAACCACTTGCAGGATGCCGGCCCGATCGGTGCCTCGTTCTGGTGCAGGGCGGACGAGGAATTGCTTTATCCGAGTGCGGACCCCGCGTGCCGATCAGTTCGAAGGAGACGATGCATGGCTTTTCTGGATTCCAACGGGTTGGATGATCTTGCGCGGCGCTTGGCCGCCGCGGTACCGGAGTCCGTGCGCAGCTTCGGGCGGGACATGGAGGGTAACTTCAAGGCGGTGTTGCAGTCGCAGCTGGGAAAGCTCGACCTGGTCGGTCGGCAGGAATTCGACGTGCAGGCGGCGCTGCTGGCACGCACCCAGGCAGCCTTGAAAGCCCTGGAGTCGCGGGTGAAAGAGCTGGAATCCCGGTTTCCGCCCTGAGGTCTGCCCATGCACGTGAGCACGGTGCTGAGCCGGGCGCCCGTGGGACTCGACGCGCCGCTGGTGCGGGTGGAGGTGCATCTGGGCCCCGGACTTCCGGCTTTTTTCCTGGTGGGCCTTCCCGAAGCCGTGGTGCGCGAGAGCAAGGAGCGGGTGCGGTCCGCGTTGACGAATACGGGCTTCACCTTCCCGCCGGGACGCATCACCGTGAATTTGTCGCCCGCCGATCTGCCCAAGGAGGGCGGCCGTTTCGATCTGCCGATCGCCGTCGGCATCCTGGCCGCCAGCGGCCAGATTCAGCATGAGGCGTTGGCGCGCCGCGAATTCTACGGCGAACTGGCGCTGGGCGGCGAATTGCGCGAGACGTCGAAATTGCTGCCCGCCCTGCTCGAAGGCTCGCGCGAGGGAGACGAGTTGATCGTGCCGGCGGCCAACGCACTGGAAGCCGGCCTCGTGCCGGGTGCCGGCATCAAGCTGGCGCAACATCTCACGCAGGTGTGCGATGCCTTGCGGGGCGGCGTCGCACTGCCGTCCGCGCCCCGTCACCCGCCCTCGGGAACCCCGCCGGTGCCCGATCTGGCGGACGTGCGCGGCCAGTACCACGCCAAGCGTGCGCTGGAGATCGCTGCGGCGGGCGGCCACGGGCTGCTGATGGTGGGGCCGCCGGGCGCGGGCAAGACCTTGCTGGCCCAGCGTCTGCCCGGGCTCCTGCCGCCGCTCGGACCGAGCGAGTCCCTCGAAGTGGCGAGCGTCGAATCCGCGGCCGGACGCCGCCCCAGCCAGGGACGCAACCGGCCGTTTCGCAGCCCGCAGCACACGGCATCCATGGCATCGCTCATCGGCGGAGGAGCGTTCCGTCCCGGAGAACTGTCGCTGGCCCATCTCGGGGTGCTGTTTCTCGACGAATTCCCGGAATTTTCTCGCAACGCGCTCGAAGCGTTGCGCGAACCGCTGGAGAGCGGAGTGGTTTTGTTGTCCCGAGCCAAGCGCTCTTACGAGTTTCCGGCACGCTTCCAGTTGATTGCCGCCATGAATCCCTGTCCTTGCGGCTATGCCGGAGACCCGCGCGGGCGTTGCCGCTGCACGGCGCGACAGGTGGTTCTCTATCGCAAGCGGCTGTCGGGTCCGCTGCTCGATCGAATCGACATCCACCTCGAAATGGCCGCGTTGCCGGCCGAACACCTGCTCGCGGCGGCGCCGCTCGTTGCCGAGCATTCAGCGGTGGTCGCCGCCCGGGTGGGCGCCGCACACCGGCTGCAGATGACCCGGCAGGGCAAATTGAACTCCCGACTCACGCCCTCGGAGGTGACCGCCCTGTGTTCCCTCGGGCGGGATTCGCGGGCGCTGCTCGCCACGGCCATCGCGCGACTCGGGATGTCCGCACGGGCCTATCACCGCGTGTTGAAACTGGCGCGCACCTGCGCCGATCTGGCCGGGGTCGAGGGGATTCGCCGCATCGACGTGTCGCAAGCCCTGAGGCTGCGGGCCGACCGGACCGTGTCGTGAGGCCGCTCGATCAGGCGGGCGGGGGCGTCACTTGTTGAGCGCGACCATGTAATCCACGGTCATGCGAATGGTCGCATCCGGCCAGGTCGTGCCGCCCTTGGCCGGCATGTTGCCCTTGCCCGCGATGGCATGCTGGTAGAGCAACTCCTTGCCCTGGGCGAGGCGCGGGCCCCACGCGGCGTGGTCACCCATCTTCGGCGCGCCGTTGACGCCGGCACTGTGACAGGCGGAACACACCTTGGTGAAGGCCTGTTCCCCGGTGGTGGGCACATCGGCCGCGACGGCATCGGCCTTCGGTGCGGACAGCGCCGTCAACGCGCTGTTGTCCCGGCCGGCGATGGCTTCATGGGAGAACGGCGCGATGTTCTGCTCCACGTCCTTGACGTGCAGCGGGTCCAGCAGCACGTGCTCCTGCTGCGTCGATTCGCCGACGCTGCGCGCCACGGCGAACAGCACGATGGCGAAGAAAATGAGGATGCCAAGCACTAGACTGAAGGAATTGAAGAACTGGCTGTCTGAGGATTCGGACTTGGACACTATCGCTCGCTGAAAACAGGTGAAGAACGACCGGAAAACGGCGCCAGTATAACGGCAGCCGGCGCTGCGCGGAATAGCCGGCGGAATCCCCGGCCGCACGCCAGAGGTCCGTCATGTTTCCCGCAAGGTTCGTCGATTATCGCCGACATTTCCCGGCGCTCGCCGCCGCGGTGGCCGTGCTCGCGCCAACCGCTGCTTGGCGCGCAACGCTTACCACGGCAGAGGCCTTCGGCCTGTTCGGCGCGCTGCATGCCTGCGCCATCGTGGTGTCGCTTCGCGGCAGGCCCCGGCCGTTGCGCAGCATCGCGTTCATCGCGCTCGCCGGCCTGCTGACGATGGGAATCGTACGGGCCGGACTCCATGCAAGCAGCCTGCGCGGCACGCTGCCCGGGCCCGCGGGGCGCACGGCCATCCTGGCAATGTGCTCGGGATTGGGTGCGATGGGTTACGGCGGCTTGATCCGGGCGTTCTGGAGCAGTGAACTCACCGCTCCGGCGATCATCGCACTCGCGGCGGGCTGCATGGCGATGACCTCGGTGGTGCAGCTGACGGCGGGTATCTTGCATCGATTCAATCCGGCGTGGCTCGCAATTGCCTGGTGGTGCGCCTTCTCGGTTACTCTCTGCCTGCAGGCGAGGCATTCAGCCCGCGCAGCGACGGCCGGCAGCGTCGACAAATTGCGGTAACATGCCGAGACACGCCGGATCGGCCGGATGCACCTATGAACTCGTTCTCTCATCGTCCGGTCGTGAGCCTGCCATGATCTCCGCCCTGGAAGCGCTGCGCCTGCTGCGCGAAGGCAATGCCCGTTTCGTCGCCGAAGCGAGGACTCAAGACTCACCGACGGGCCGGGCGCGGCGCATCGAGTTGACGGCCGGCCAGGCGCCGTTCGCGGCCGTCCTGGGGTGCTCGGATTCGCGGGTGCCGGTCGAGATCGTCTTCGATCAGGGGCTGGGCGATCTGTTCGTCATCCGGGTCGCCGGCAACATCGTCGCTCCCTCGCAGGTGGGCAGCGTCGAATTCGCAGCGGAGCAATTCGGCACGCGCCTGGTCGTGGTGCTGGGACACTCGGACTGCGGCGCGGTGGGCGCGACCTTGGAGCAACTGCGACGGCCGAAGGAGAATCAGTCGCTCAATCTCCGGGCCATCGTCGATCTGGTCCGGCCGGCGGTGGAGGACCTGCTCGTCACCGATGGGCACGATGCGAAGGATCTGGTCCCTCGCGCGGTCCGCGCCAACATCCGGGCCTCCGCGAACCACCTGCGCCACGGCTCGGCAATCATCGAGAATCTCATTCGCAACGACGGCCTGCTGGTGGTCGGCGCCGAGTACTCGCTGAAGACCGGCCGCGTCGATTTCTTCGACGGAGTGCCGGACGACGTGTGACGGCGCGCCGCTGCTCGACGGTGGCGGCGAACCACCAACCTGCTGGTCCGCCTGGCGTGGACATTCCCCGGTCCTAGTCCCCGGGCGTCCGTTTTTTTCCGAAGGCCGGTCCGACCTGCCTCGAACGGGACAAACCCCAACCGTGTGGTAAGCAACCGCTGCCAGCCGCACTCCGGGCATTGCCATGCGCCCGACGCTTGGTTTAATCTTTCCCCAAGGCTTTCGGGCAAGCCTCCTGTCCGCGGAAAAGAACCCAGTTCTGCCTGAGTCGTGCGATTAACACCAGCGATCTTCATGCCCACGTCGGCGGACACAGGGCGTCCAATGGAGGTCGTTCATGTCTTCGTTTGATTCCCTTCACCCGTTTCGGTCGCTGCCTCGCTCCCCCGATCTCGGACATCTGCGCGAGGAAGCCAAGTCCCTTCATAAGAGCCATGCGTCCGGTGATCCCGGTGCCGTCGGGTTCGTCGATGTTCATCGAGGCAAGACCGCCGACACGGTGAAGTTGGCCGACGCCCAGTTTGTGGTCGCACGATCGTATGGATTCAAAAGCTGGAACCGATTGAAGGTTTTCGTAGAAGCACAGGCCCGCTCGTCCGACGAACTCGGCGTCCTTCTGTTGCAAACTCTATTCACGGAAAATTTGTCGCTTCTCGAGGAGCTCTATGCCCGGCGGGAGAGTCTGCCCAGCGCTGATTTCTTTCTCGCCGCAGCGCTTGGCGACGTTGCCGTCGTTGAGTCGATGCTGACAGCAGACTCCACCTGGGCGTTGAGACTCGGCGGGCCGCTGCAAACGCAGGCGATCACCTACGCTGCGCACGCGCGGTTTGGGCTGGTGGACGACACCTACCCGGCTCGGCAGCAAGAGATCGTCAGACTTCTGCTCTCTCGCGGCGCCGATCCGAACTCGTTCGTGAGCAAGGCGGCTCGGGGCGAACAAGGCGACGGCGGCCTGTCTGCACTGTATGGCTGCTGCCGTCAACCTGGAAATCCGGTGATCGCGAAATTATTGCTCGATGCTGGAGCCCTCGTTGACGATGGTGAATCGCTGTATCACGCCTCAGAGCTGCAGGATGCGAGCTGTCTGGAGTTGCTGTTCGCCGCCGGGGTGCCGGATGCAGATCGAGATTACTGCATCCGTCGGTGTCTCGACTCCGCGAATCCGAACGTCGCCCTTTCGGTTTATCTGAAATATGGGGCGAGCCCGCATCACCTCGACTACGCCCTGTTCAGAAATCGGAGCATGCAGGTCATCGAGATGCTCGTCGAGCATGGCGCGGACCTCAACAAGACCGCCGATGCCTCCTGGTTGCTCGAGCGCATTCGCAAACTGACACCCGTGCAGATTGCAGAACGAGCCGGCGCGGCTGAGGCTGTCACGTACCTGATTGCGAGGGGAGCCGTAGACAATCGTACGCCGCGGGACCTACTGATCGGTGCTTGTGCGCGAGCAGATGAAGACACAACACGAAAGATCTTGCGGGAATGTCCTGGCGTGGTGCAAGCACTCACCGCGCAAGACCACAGCAACATCGCCACGTTGGCACGTCAGGGACGCCTGCCACCGGTTCGGCTCATGCTGGACGCAGGGTTCGATATCGACGCGCGGGCGGACGACCTCGACGCTACTGCGCTTCATTACGCAGCCACGAATGGCGACGTTGCGATGGCGAGGTTGCTGTTGGCCCGCGGCGCCAGATTCGACTTGAAACACAAGTACGGAGGCACACCCCTTGGCACGGCCATTTACTGCGCGGCAAACTTTCGTAACCAGCAGGGACAGTACGCCGCCGTGGTTCAACTCTTGATCGACGCCGGTGAGAAGGTCACAAACGACCGACTCGAGTTCGCCATCGCAAACGATCTGGATGAAATCGCAACGGTTTTGAAGGCGCACGGCGCGTCGCTCTAGCCTGGCCAGCCTTCTCAGGAGGTTTCGCATTCGCGGCGCCCAGTCCACGGCTTCCATGCCCACCCCTGTTCGGGTCTACAACCTTCACGTTGCCGCGCAGGCGTTGGCGCAACGGTGCAATGCAGTTCGTGGCCTGGGTGGAGTGGCACGCCCGCAGGCGTCGCCACGCGCGCGAAGTGCCCGCGGGATTTCGCCCGCTTCCAGTGCGCTCGATACTCCGCCGTGCTCCGTAGACGTGCATTGATGTAACCGGCTGCTTTCGTCGACCGCCGACCCACGCTAATCTGTTTACACTTTCCATCAAGCGTGTATTTTGTAGTCATGCACGGGCGCGCTGCGGATGACTGAACTCGATGGCCGCATGGAAGGCGTACTCGAACCGATGGCTGCCTCGTCGTTGTCGGGCGACGAGAGCGAGTTGCTGAAACTGCTGCCCGGCGTGCGAAGTTTCTTTCGGCGCCGGGTCACGGCGTTCGAAGCCGACGATCTGACCCAGGAAGTGTATCTGCACATGCGGGCACGGTCGTCCGACTCCGCCATCAAAAATCTGCGGGGATACCTGCTGGCCGTCGCGGTCAATGTCCTCAACGAAAAAGCACGCGGCGACCGCGTTCGCTTCAAGGCGGCGCACGTCGCGTTTGCGGACGCAGGTCATGGCGCGGAAGAGAACACTCCCGAACGCATCGTGCTGCAGCGGGATCAGATCAAAGTCCTGGTGGGCGCCATTCAGGAATTGCCGGCACGCACCCGCGATGCTTTCCTGATGCATCGATTCGAGGACATGACGTACGAGGCCATCGCGATCAAGATGGCCATGTCACCGAGCGGTGTCGAGAAGCACATCATGAAAGCCCTGCGACATCTCACCGCGCGCCTCAAAGAGACCAACGTATGACGCAGGGCGGGCGGTGCGGGTCGCCCGAAGAACAAGCGAGCCGCTGGTTCGCGCGCCGGTGTCGCGGCGAGCTGTCCGCGGCCGATCGATCCGAGTTCCGGACCTGGCTTGCAGCCGCAGCGGCTCACCGCCGCGCCTTTCAGGACGTGGAGGACGTCTGGCAGCAGTTGGCGGCGTTGCGCGGGGATCGGACGATCTCGGGTCTGCGCCGGCAGGCGGCTCGCCGTGTCGGATGGACCCTTTCGGGCATTGCGGCGTGCGCGGCGGCCTGTGCCGCCATGATCTTCCTCCTTCCGCCGTTGCTGACGCCCCGGTCGCGCATCTACTCGTCGGTCTCGCCGCAGATCGCCGGGAATGACGAAGTCGACAGCCCGGCGGTGGCGCTTTACCGCACCGCCATCGGCGAGCAGCGCGCCATCGCCTTGGCCGACGGGTCCGTCGTGACGCTGGACACCGACAGCGAGGCACGCGTCGACATCTCGGGCGTCCGGCGATTCGTCGATCTGACGCGTGGCCGGGCATTTTTCGTCGTCGCCAAGGACAACGCCCGACCCTTCATCGTGAGAGCCGGAGATGATCGTGTGATGGCGGTCGGTACCGCGTTCGATGTTCGCCTGGACACGGGGGGATTGTCCGTGACGCTCCGGGAAGGTCGACTGCGCGTGGAAGAACCGGAAATGCGTTCGTTGCGATCCGATGATGCCGGGAGGGTCAAGGCGGCGGACCTGGTCCCCGGCGGCCAGCTGCGTACTTCGCACGGCTCCGCATGGCAGGTGGCGAAGACGGATGTCACGCAGGAACTCAGCTGGTTGCAGCGGCGACTGGTGTTCGACAACGCCAGGCTGGCTGCCGTCGTGACGGAGTTGAACCGATATTCGTCGACCAAGATCGTTCTGGGCGACCCGTCCCTGGCGAACGTACGGGTCGGCGGGGTGTTCGGCGTCGACGACCCGGGCAGCATCGCCCGTGCGTTCTCGAACTACGGGTTGGTTCGCATCGCCGGAAGCAGCGCCACGCGCATTACATTGCTGCCTCCTTGAATTTTTTTCCGCCGTGTGGTGAGGAAAAAGGCGTGACACCCATCTTAACTACTGGAACAGCAATTCATTTTCCAGGGCAAGAACAGGGGATGTATGCGCAAGAGGGTCGGCTCAATGCCGGTGGTATGGTTTGTGGTCGCTTGTCTCGCGATGGCGTTCGAGACGAGTGCGACGTTTGCCGACGCGGATCGAACGGTCACCTTCGACATTCCGGCACAGTCGCTGGCGGGCGCTCTGCAAGCATTCGGCGTGCAGGCTGCGCGGCAGATCCTGATCGCCCCCAAGCTCGCCGCCGGCAAACAGAGCCGCGGCGTGGTCGGCGAATTTCCGATCGAAATCGCGCTGTCGCGCCTGCTGGAAGGCAGCGGCCTGACGTTCAGGAACACCCAGGGGACGCTGTTGATCGTGCAGACCGCCACGGATGGCGCGGCCCCGGCCCCGACCCCGGGACGTGGCGGTGAGACCGCCGACGCCACCGATCCGCCGTCTGAATCCGCCGCTCGAGCGCCGGCGGCAACGGACGAGATCATCGTGACCGGCACGCGCCAGAACTCGCGTACCGTCAGTACCAGTCTGGCGCCGATCGACATCATCTCGGCCGCCGATCTGCGGAAGAGCGGCAGCGAGTCGGTACGCGATCTGATAGCGGCCACGACGCCTTCGGCCAACGTCTCGAGCAGCGGCGCGGGCGCCAGCTTCACCATCAAGACGCTGTCGTTACGCGGCCTCGGCAGCGACCAGACTCTCGTCTTGGTGAACGGCAAGCGCCGCCACGACACCAGCATCCTGTTCATCAACGGGACGACGCAGAACGGCCAGTCGCCCGCCGACCTGGACCTCATCCCGACCAGTGCCATCGACCATATCGAGGTGCTGCGCGACGGGGCGTCGGTGCAGTATGGATCGGACGCCCTGGCGGGTGTGGTCAATATCATCCTCAAGAAGAATGACGGCGGTGGTGCGTCGCTCACGGGCGGCGCCACCGCCGCCGGCGACGGGGTGAAGGGCGAAGCGCTGCTCGATCGGGGTTGGTCGATCGGCAACGGCGGTGCGCTGCACCTGAGTGTCGACCTGAGTGATCAAGGACGCACCATCCGAGGTGGCCCCTACACCGGACGGCTCTATCCGCTGATCGACGGCGCGTCCGACCCGCGCGAGGCCACGGCGGACCGTTACATCAACAAGCCCGGGCAGCCGGACGTCCTGCGCTACGACGCGGCCTACGACCTCACGCTGCCGCTGTCCGACGAGGTGCAGCTCTACTCGTTCACCACCGCCGCCTATCGTGATTCGAATTCCTGGCTGACCTACCGCAATCCTGCCAGCGTCAGCAACGTGCTCGCCGTCTATCCCGACGGATACATCCCGCGGCTCGATCTGCAGGACGTCGATTATCAAGCGGCGTTCGGCGTCAAGGGCACGGCATTCTGGGGGATTCGTTGGGATCTCAGCACCACGTACGGCGAGGACCAGGTCAATTACCGTGAAAGTTCCGCGCTGAACCTGTCCTACGGCGCATCCAGCCCGACCAATTTCTACATCGGCGCCACGGATTTTCGCGAGTGGACCACCAACCTCGATCTGAACCGCAATTTCGACGTCGGCCTCGCAGCGCCGTTGTTCGTCGCGGTGGGCACCGAGTACCGGGAAAATCACTACAAGATCCTGCCGGGCGATGCGGCGTCCTACTCGAATGGCGGGGCCGGTGTGGTGTCCGGATCGCAGGGCGTGACCGGCTTTCCGCCGGCGCTCTCGGGGGCCTGGTCGCGCGACAACAAATCGGGCTACATCGACCTGGACCAGACCATCGCCGATCGGCTCGACCTGTCGGCCGCCGCGCGTTACGAGGACTATTCGGACTTCGGAAATACCACCAATGAAAAAGGCTCGTTCAGATTCGAGCCCGTGGACCACTATGCAATCCGGGGCACGGTCAGCACCGGATTTCGCGCACCCACCCTGGCGCAGGAGCACTATGCTTCGAGCAGCACCATCGGGGTGACCGTTCCGGGATTCACTTCGGTGATTCCCTATCCCGTGCAGACCCTGCCGCCGGATTCACCGGCCGCACGGGCGCTCGGCGCCGCGCCGTTACGGCCCGAAAAATCACGCAACTACTCCTTCGGCGTCATCGCGGAGCCGTTGCCGAACCTCAACCTGTCGGTGGACGCCTATGAGATCCGGATCAAGGATCGTATCCTCCTGTCAGCCACCCTGCTCGGGGGTCCTGTCAGCGCCGCGTTGGCCGCCGCCGGCCTGAATCCACAGCAGGGCGGATTTTTCTTCACCAACGCGGCGGACACCACCACGAAGGGTCTCGATCTGGTGGCGAGCTACCTGAGCCGGTTCGACGACTTCGGTGTGATCCGCTGGGGACTCGATGCGAATTTCAACCACACGCGCTTCGACCGGATCGAATCCCCGCCGCCGGCACTCGCGGCGGCCGGACTTGCGTTGATCGATCGACAGCGGCAGGGTGACTTCACGCTCGGCACGCCCAGCAACAAGTTGATCTTCGACATCGACTGGACCCGCGGCGACGTCGAGGCGTTTTTGCGCGCCACGCGCTACGGCCCCGTCACGGCGGTGAACGACAATCCACGACTGGATGCCGAGGCCGGCTCCAAGCTGATCGTCGACGTGAACGTGAGCTACCACGTCACCGACCATCTCAATTCGACCATCGGGGCGGACAATGCATTCAACGTGCATCCCACCATCGTGCCCGCCGCGGATCAAACCAACGGCGCGCAGTATTACAACGCCTACTCCCCTTTCGGCATCAGCGGCGGGTTCTACTATGCACGCGTCGATTACAAATTTTGAAGCACGCCGCAAAGCAGGTCACCATGAGCAGGAACAAATCGAAATTCAACCGCCGCGAGGTGATGGTGGGCGGCCTGATGACGCCGCTTCTGGCCCGCGGTCTCGATTCCACCCGACCCACGAACGACGCGCCGGCTGCCCGGGGCGGCCGGCGCACCATCACGATGCGCGAAGGCACCAACATTGCCGCCGCGGCGTCGCGCGACGGGCTCCGCATTGCATTCGACCTGTGCGCCTCTCTCTGGGTGGTCGACGTGAGCGGCGGCGCCGCACGCCGGCTGACCGACGATCTTGCGGACATCGCACAGCCCGACTGGTCCCCCGACGGATCCGAGATTGCATTTCAATCGTATCGCGACGGCAACTTCCACATCTGGGTTCTGAATCTTCGAACCCTGCAACCCGTGCAGCTCACGACGGGCCCGTTCGATTGCCGCGAACCACGCTATTCGCCGGACGGCGGCAGGATCGCTTTCTCGTCGGATCGGGGAGGCAGCTACGGCATCCACGTGGTCGACCGGGCGAGCGGCGTCATCAGCACGCTGGCGGACGGTGAGGCGGACGAATGCGAACCAGCATGGTCACCCGACGGGTCGCGGATCGCGTTCGTTGCGAACAAGAGCCGGGTGGAGGTCATGGACTCGATGGGACGGCGCAACACGGTGGCCGGCATCGAGGAGTCCCACGACCTCATGCTCCCGCGCGAAATACACAGTCCGTCGTTCACGCCGGACGGCGCCGAGGTGCTCTACACGGTGATCGCCGACGGCAGGGCTGAGCTGCATCGCAACGGCCGGCCGCTCGTCACGGGCGAGGACGTGTTCCCTTTTCGCGTGACCTGGCTGCCGGATGGCGACTTCATCTATGCCTCCGGCGGCAAGATCCGGCGGCGCGGCCTCGATGCAACCGCCGGCAGGACCATCGAGTACACCGCCGAGCTGACGGTGGTCGAACCATCCTACAGAAAACGGCGGCTGCATCCGCAAACCGCGGGACCTCGCCCCGTGGTCGGCATCGGCAGTCCGGTCCTGTCACCGGAAGGTACGCGGATCGCGTTTCGAGCGCTCAACGACATCTGGCTCATGCCGATCGGCGGTGCCCCCCAGCCCCTCACGAAGGACCGCTTTCACAAATGCGATCCGGCGTTCTCGCCCGATGGGAAACGACTGGTGTATTCCAGCGATCGCGGCGGCACCCTCGATCTGTGGCTGCGCGACCTGCAAAGCGGCGAGGACACCCAGCTCACGCACCTGGCGCATGCCGCGGTCTCGCCGGCCTGGTCACCCGACGGACGGTCGCTGGCCTTCCTCGATCAGGCGGGAAATCTCTACACGCTCGATGTGGATGGCGGGAACGTCCGCAAGGTGCTCGGACCGCTGTGGGAGCCCGGACGGCCGAGCTTCGGCCCGAACGGCGGAACGATCACGCTCGCGGCCTTCAAGCCGTACTCCGGCAGATATCGCGAGGGACTGAGCGAGATCCTGACGGTGGACCTCGCCAGCGGGTCGATCGAGTATCGTCCGGCACTGCCGCACCGCTCGCTGGGAACGCGCGGCGACGATGGCCCGGTGTGGTCACCCGACGGCACGCGAATGGCCTTCGTGTTCGCGAGCCTGCTGCACGTCGTGACCGTCGACGGTCGCGGCGGTTTCACCGGGACGCCGCGCGCGATCAATGCCGAGGTGACCGATGCGCCGAGCTGGAGCGGCGACTCGCGGACACTCTTGTATCTGTCCAACGGGATCCTGCGCCTGATCGGGCGGGACGGCGGCACCCCGCGCAGCGTGGCGTTGAATTTTCACTGGTCGATGGCCCGGAATCCGGAGCGCGTGTTGATCCGTGCCGCGACCCTCTGGGACGGCCGAGGCGCGGCTCTGCGCCGCAACCTCGACATCGTCGTCGAGGGCAATCGCATCGCCGGCATCCATCCGACCGGAAGCGTCCCGGACGCGGGAATGCGCATCGTCGAAGCGGGACCGCATACCGTGATGCCGGGTTTGATGGACATGCACACCCACCGGCAGATGCAGGGCTATTCCTATGGCGACCGACAGGGCCGTTTGTGGCTTGCCATGGGTGTCACGACGACGCGTTCGGTCGGCGGGCCCGCCTATCACATGGTCGAAGACCGTGAATCCATCCAGTCGGGAATGCGGCTGGCACCCCGGCATTTCGCCACCGGTGAGGCCATCGATGGCGGGCGCATCTTCTACAATTTCATGCGCCCGGTCACCGAGCCGGGACAGATGCAGCTGGAATTGCAGCGGGCGGCGGCTCTGTCATACGACATGATCAAGACCTACGTGCGGCTCTCGCCGGAGAGGCAACGCGACGTGATCGAGTGGGCGCACGCCCAGGGTCTGCACGTCTCCTCGCATTATCATTATCCGGCCGCCGCCTTCGGCATCGATGGCATGGAACATCTCGGCGCCACCAGTCGTTTCGGCTACTCGCGCACCGTGAGTGCGCTGGGTGCGGGCTACCAGGACGTGATCGAGCTGTTCGCCCGCGGCCGTACCTACCGGACGCCCACGCTCTTCACGTCGGGTGCATTGCTGGGAACGGACCGGTCGCTGGTCGACGACGTCAGGGTCAAGACCCTCTATCCACCCTGGGAGTATGCGCGCCTGCAGGAACGAGCCCGCCAGATGTCGGGACCGGCCGGTGCGATCGTGCTGCAGTCGCTCGAGCGCAACGTGGCACAGGTACGCGACAGCATGCGCGCCGGCGCACGCATCCTCTCGGGAACGGATGCTCCCATCGACTTTCTGGCCGTCAGCCTCCACCTGAACCTGCGCGGGATGGTGCGTTACGGCATGACCCCGCGGGAAGCGCTCCTGACCGCGACCAGCATTCCGGGCGAGTTCCTCGGCCAGCCGCTCGGCGTCATCGAACCGGGCGCCTTTGCAGACCTCATCCTGGTGGACGGCGATCCCCTGGCCGACATCGACGCGGTCGCCAGGGTGCACCGGGTGATCGCCGACGGCAGGATTTATTCGCCCGACGAACTGATGGCGCCGTTCGCCGGGTCGTCGCCACCGCCCATGCAGCCGCCCGCAGCGACGTCCTTGGTTGGAGCGCCGGGCAATGACCGCTACTGGTGGCACTCGGCGGAGTACGTCGAGGGCAGCCGGCACGCATGCTGCCTCGCCGCGTCGGTGGGGCACCGATGCCCCGGCGGCTCGGTGCCGCGCACCGCGATCACCTGACCCGCGCGCGTGCTGGACGCGGGTCCGTGGCGGCGCGTAGTATCGCGCACCCGAGCGATGCGCCCGTAGCTCAGCTGGATAGAGTACTGCCCTCCGAAGGCAGGGGTCACTGGTTCGAATCCAGTCGGGCGCACCATTCCGGTCGAATCATGCGCTCGTGAGCCCTTCGGCGACGGAGTACCGCCGATTCCCGGCTGAACCGGGTATGCCCGGCGGCGCGGATCGAGCAGTGCCCGCGGCAGCCGCGAGGGCCCGTCCGCCCGACTACTTGATCGACCCCCCCGGGGGTTCCGAGAGCTTGGCAGCCTTCCCCGGCGGTTCCGCCGCAACGGGATGCACTCCGCGACTCACGTGCCCCAGAGGAACCGAGAACAGCGGATCGAACAGCCCGCGGGTGGCCCCGCCGTGATTCATTCGCCGGCTGGTCCATTGCAGTGAAGGTTCGCCCTTCCTGCCCGCCTGCAGCGACACGGTGCTGGCGCCGCCCTCCCACAGCGTCAACAACCGGACGCGGCCGTGAGACCGGTAGTCTGCCAGGCGTTGCCATACCGTGGTGGAGCGCAGCGACGGCAGATCTTCGGGCGCGCCGGTTTGCGAGTCCGCGCTGGCCGTCGAGGGCTTGGGACGAAAGCCCCGCGACACGTCGGGTGCGATCGGATCGGCCACCCGGTAGTCCGGGGGCAGGGCCAGCATGGATGCCGTCAGGGCGGGCTGCGCGCTACCATAGGGTGCCTGCGCGCTGCCGTAAGGGGTCTGGGATGACCGTTGCGGTCCCGCATTGAAATCCGGTTTGAGCCGGTCACCCCGGATCGAGACCTGCTCGTCGGCCGAGGCATCGCTCATGCGCATCCACGTCAGCACCAGGGCGGCAAGCAGCAATTTCTCGCTGACACCGCGGTGGCGGGTGGTACCTCCGACTCCGGAAGTCTCTGGACGCGAATGATTCTCCGACATGATGGATGAACGCTGACATCGTGTGATCTGGACGATGTGGACAGCATCCGTTGAGAGCAGGGCTGGTTCGCAGCGCATACGTCACAAATCTGCACCCATACCATCGGCATTGCTACTCATAATTTCGATGACGAAAAGTTATGTCGCATGCCGCCCCGGCCGGCGGCCGCTGGGCGGCCGTAGCGCGCGCTCGGGCCATCGGTTGCTGCGGTGCGCCACCCCCGGCGCGCTGCCCGGCTCAGGCGTCCGCAGGGCGCGCGTCCAGCGTCGCGCGGGCGTTTTCCCAGTTTCTGCCATCGAAGGGCACGATGGACATCGAGGCGATGGTTGCCGCGTCGAGGCAGCGTGCATTGACGCTGACCCCGTCGGGGTGGGAGCGCGGCACGTAGAACGACTTCACGCCGCAGCGGGAGCAGAAGAGGTGCTTGGCGATGCCGGTATTGAACGTGTAGGTACTCAATCCGTCCCGGTCGGTGAGCAGCTTGAATCGCGCCGCGGGAACGATGAGGTGCAGGTATCCGAATGCGCTGCAGATCGAGCAGTTGCAGTCGGAGACGGTCAGGTCCGCCGACGCGACCACCTCGAATCGCACCATGCCGCAATGGCACCCGCCCGTATGGACCACCAGGTCGCCGGCCCCCGAAGCGTCCGGACCGCCCCCGCTCGACATCTAGCGCTTGTGTTCCTGCGTGGCCAGCTCGTTGACCAACGAGATCAGCTTCTCGGGACCCCCCGCGGAGCGCACGTCCGCCACGTACTTCCCGTTGATCACGAAGGTGGGCACACCCTCGATGCGATAGCGCTGCACCAGCTGGTCGGCGCGTTGCATCGACGTTTCCACCGCGAACGAATGATAGGCCTTCTTGAACGCATCCTCGGAAACGCCGAACTTTTGGACGAAGGCGCTTTGCATGCGTTCGGCACCGGCGGTGTCGTTCGGATCGTTCGCGATCAAGAGATCGTTCTTGACGTGGATCTCCTTGAACACCTCGGTGTGGAGCTGGTCGAGTTTGCCCAGGCTCTCCAGGGTGTAATAGAGGCGCGCGGTGGAGCGGTGACCCTCGCTCCAGAGCACCGGTACGCGACTGAACGCGATGAACGGGGCCTTGGTCTTCTTCCACGCTTCGATCGCCGGATCGAGGGCGTAGCAATGGGGGCACCCGTACCAGAAAAATTCCAGCACCTCGACCTGCCCGGCGGGAACCGACGTCGGCTGGGCGGGCACGATCCGCGTGTAATTGACGCCCTCCTGCCACGCAGAGCCCGAACCGGTTGCCGTGCCGGCGGCGGCCGCGACGGGCGTGGCGGCCGCCACGGTCGATGCCACCGCCGCGAGCAATGCATTGTGGGTTCCGCTGTCGCCCGTGGCTTCTTCCACCGTCTCGGATCCGTCCTCGTTGGGCCGCCTGACCTTGGCTCCCGGCGTCGGCGCCAGACCCACCGCCTGCTGCTGGCTCGGCGTCGCCGCCGGTGCCGATGTCTCGGCCGGGGGGGCGAGCGCGGTGGCCGGCGTGCTTGCCTCGCGCGTCCGCTGCGCCGCGGACTCATGTTTGCCGCACGCGCCGAGCACCAGCGTCATGCAGAGCAGCATCGCCAGGCGCGCGGCATTCATCAACGCAGGCCTTGCAGGTAGGAGGCCACGTTGCGCATGTCGTCCGGCGACAGACGCTTGGCAATGGTGGGCATGATGCCGTTG
Source organism: uncultured Steroidobacteraceae bacterium (assembly GCA_964657955.1). Taxonomy (GTDB): domain Bacteria; phylum Pseudomonadota; class Gammaproteobacteria; order Steroidobacterales; family Steroidobacteraceae; genus Bog-1198. The sequence goes on along the minus strand of CAZZWZ010000021.1, from coordinate 4,500 downwards.
GGTCCCGTCGTGCGGGCACCGGAGGCGTAGTCGTTCAGCTGCTTGATCACGTACACCGAATGCTGTCCGCGCAGCGCCGGAAATTTACCGGGCTCGTTGCCGTAGCCCGTGGGTCCATGGCATGCCATGCAGGCCGGAATGCCACGCGTCTTGTCCCCGGCGCGGTACAGTTTCTCCCCTGCCTGCCAGAACGACGGATCGGCTTCCAGCCCGGTGTTGACCTGGCTGTCGAAATAAGCGCCGAGATCGGCCATGTCGTCGGGCGACAAATTCATGGCGTTCGGCATCATCACCGCATTGTTGCGTTTGCCTTCCTTGAAATTCTTCAGCTGCTGCGCGATGTAGTCGGCGCCGATGCCGGCGAGACTGGGCCATTCCGGATTCGCGCTGTTGCCGTTCGCACCGTGGCAAGCCTGGCAGACCACGGCTTTCGCGGCGCCCGCTTCGGCGTTGACTGCCGGTCGCGCCAGATTGCCGGCCATCATGCTGGACACCGTCACCGCAAGTAACCAAAGCCGCTTCATGTTCGCCCCCGACCCCGCTGTAAATTGAACCGCTTTCTCACCCAAATTGTACACTAGAGCGGTCAACTTGCTTCGCGGCACCCGCCATGTCGATCTATCCCCACGTCAAATTCATGGCGAGCGCGGCCGAAGCGCGGCAGCTCACGCCGGACGTCGGCCGCGAAATCGCGTTCGCAGGCCGCTCGAATTCGGGAAAGTCCACGGCCATCAATGCCATCACCCAGCGCGCCGGCCTTGCACGCGTCAGCCGCACGCCCGGACGCACGCAGCTCATCAATTTCTTCGAGCTCGCGGACGATCGCCGGTTGGTCGACCTGCCGGGGTACGGATTCGCCAAGGTGCCCGAACGCATCCGGCTCAAGTGGCTGGAACTGATGGAACATTATTTCGACGTCAGGCAGTCGCTGGTCGGACTGGTGCTCATCGTCGACAGCCGCCGCGGTCTCGGCGCGCAGGATGCCATCATGCTGGAATGGATGCTGGCGCGCGACGCCCCGGCGCACGTGTTGCTCACCAAGGCGGACAAGTTGAACCGACGCGACTCCGAGCAGGTGCTGCGCGAGACCCGGACCGCCTGCGAGGACACCGCGGTGACCGTGCAACTGTTTTCGGCGCATGCCAGGCGGGGCTTCGAGGACGCACGGGCGGTCCTCGACCGATGGTTGAACGATCCGCGACCCGCGGAGCCGCCCGCATCGCAGGATGAAAACACGGCGCGATGAGAGGGCGGGGGCGACGATGACGGCGCGTAATAAAAAAAGCCCCGGTGCAGCGCTGAGGCTCCACCGAGGCTAGACCAACCCGGCATGGGGATGACAAACCGGGTCTCGCCCGCTCAGGGAGAAGAGCGGGGAGCGTCTTTCACGCTCATTGGATTGGAGTGCGACCCCGGGCGAAAGTTCCGGCCCTTTTGCATTTCATTCGCAGAAAAATAGCGGTATTCCGCCCAGCCTTCGGTGCGTTCACGGTGAAACAGGAACGTCGCTGTAGGAATTTTCCGGCACGACTCGCATTTTCCCCGTTGAGACTCGTACGAAGTCAGGGTTCCCCCGTGCGCTGGCCTCGACTAATGCGCGCGATCCCAGTTGAGACCCACTCCGACGTCGACCTTCAACGGCACGGTCAAGGCGGCCGCCCGTGACATGTGCTCCCGCAGTTGCGGCACCAACGTGTCGATGGCCGAGTCGGCCACTTCGACCACCAGTTCGTCGTGCACCTGCATGATGAGCCGCGCCGGCGCCGACGATTGGATGAGCCAGGCGTCGACCGCGATCATGGCCCTCTTGATGATGTCGGCGGCGCTGCCCTGCATGGGCGCATTGATGGCGCTGCGCTCGGCATACTGGCGCAGCGCTTGATTCCGCGAAGCGATCTCGGGCAGGTACAAACGCCGTCCGAAGATCGTCTCGACGAAACCCGCATCGCGGGCCCGTTGTTTCGTCTCGTCCATGTAGCGCTTCACGCCGGGATACCGTTCGAAATACAGGTCCACGTATTTTTGCGCTTCGCCCCTTGCGATGCCCAGCTGACGTGCCAGGCCGAAGGCCGACATGCCGTAGATCAGGCCGAAGTTGATGGCCTTGGCCGAGCGCCGCTGGTCCGGTGATACCGCATCGAGGGGGGTGCCGAAGACCTCCGCGGCCGTGGCTTGATGCACGTCGCGGTCCTCGGCGAAGGCGGCGAGCAGGCTCGCGTCGCCGGACAGGTGCGCCATGATGCGCAACTCGATCTGGGAGTAGTCCGCGGCCACCAGGGAGTACCCGGGCTGCGCCACGAAGGCCTGTCGTATGCGGCGTCCCTCGGGCGTGCGGATCGGGATGTTCTGCAAATTCGGATCGGATGACGAGAGGCGCCCGGTTGCCGCGACGGCCTGATGGTACGAGGTATGGATGCGCCCGGTGTCCTGGTCGATTTGATCCGGCAGCTTGTCGGTGTACGTGGATTTGAGTTTGGCGATGCCCCGGTATTCCAGAATGAGCTTCGGCAACGCATGGGAGGCGGCGAGCTCTTCGAGCACGTCCTCGGCCGTGGACGGCTGACCGGTGGGTGTCTTGCGGATCACCGGGATGCCGAGCTTGCCGAACAGGATTTCCTGCAGCTGCTTCGGCGAGTCGACGTTGAATGCGCCGCCGGCCTCCGCATGCGCCTGCGCCTGCAGCTCCAGCATGCGCACGGCAAGTTCGGAGCTCTGCTTGCGGAGCAGCTCGCGATCCACCAGCACGCCGGTCCGTTCCATGCGGTAGAGCACGGGCACCAACGGCTGTTCGATCGACTCGTACAGATGCTTCAGGGTGGGGACCGCCTCGAGCTGCGGCCACAGCGCATGGTGCAGCTGCAGCGTGACGTCGGCGTCCTCGGCTGCGTATTCCGCCGCGCGGTCGACATCCACCTGGTTGAAGGTGATCTGTTTCGCGCCCTTGCCGCACAGGTCCTCGAAGTGAATGGTGTGGAAACCCAGATACTTCGCCACCGTGGAATCCATGTCGTGCCGCGTCGTGACGCTGTTGAGCACGTACGATTCGAGCATCGAGTCGTAGCGCTGGCCTGCGAGCGCGATGCCGTAATTCGCCAGGATGTGCCGGTCGAATTTCAGGTGATGGCCCAGCTTCGGCCTGCCGGCATCTTCGAGCAGTGGTTTGAGCGCGGACAGCACGAGATCCCGGTCCAGCTGCTCGGGTGCGCCCGGGTAGTCGTGGCCCAGCGGGACGTAGGCTCCCTCGCCCGGCGCCACCGCGAACGACAATCCGACCAAACGCGCCCGCATGTAATCCAGGCTGTCCGTCTCGGTGTCGAAGGACATCAACGGCGCCGCGGCCAGCTTGGCGATCCACTCCGCGAGTTCGTCCTGCGACACCACCTTGCGATAATCGCGTCGGCGCGGCGGCCCGGGCGCTGCCGCCGGCGTCGCCCGCGCCGTGCCGGCCCCGGGCGTTGCACCGTTCGCCGCAGAATCGTTCGACGCGGAGCCGTTGGCCGCGGGGCCGTCGGCCGCCGCAGTGCCTGCCGCGCCGTCCGGGGTGGCGGCGGGGTCGAGCGAACGCAGCAGCAGCCGCAGCTCCAATCTCGTATACAGTTCGCGGAGTCGCGGAAGGTCGGGTTCGACCGTGCACAAGCCGTCCACCGTCACGGTCAGGGGAACGTTGACGTGGATGGTGGCCAGCTTGCGCGACAGGTCGAGTATCGGCAGCTCGTTGCGCAGGTTGTCGCCCACCTTTCCGGTGATGGTTGCTGCGTTGGCGATCAATGAATCCAGCGTTCCATGCTGGTTCAGCCACTTGGCCGCGGTCTTCGGGCCCACGCCGGTCACGCCGGGGATGTTGTCGGAACTGTCCCCCACCAGTGCCAGGTAGTCGATGATCTGTTCCGGCAGCACGTCGAACTTGGCCTTGACCCCGGCGCGGTCCAGCCGCGAATTGCTCATGGTGTTGACCAGACCGATGCGCGGGCCCACGAGCTGGCACATGTCCTTGTCGCTGGTCGAGATCAGCACCTCGTAGCCCGCCGCTGCCGCCTGCGTCGCGAGCGTGCCGATGACGTCGTCGGCCTCGACTCCGGGGATGCGCAGCAACGGCAGGCCCTGCGCTTCCACCGCATCCAGCAGAGGCTGTATCTGCGGACGCAGGTCGTCGGGCATGGGCGCGCGATGCGCCTTGTACTGGTCGAACAGGTCGTCGCGAAACGTTCTGCCGGGCGCGTCGAACACCACGCCCACGTGGGTGGGCGATTCCTCCTTCATGAGCTTGCTCAGCATGTTGAGCACGCCGAGCACGGCGCCCGTCGGCTCTCCCCTGGAGTTGGTGAGCGGCGGCAGCGCATGGAATGCCCGATAAAGGTACGACGAGCCGTCGACCAGCAGCAGCTTGCGGGAGGTCACGGCGGTGTCGCGGTACCGCTGCCCGCATCGCTCCCGGGTCCCTCCGCCGGCGGGGGAGGCGTTGGCGTGGGCTGCCCTGGCGCGGGCGGCTGAGGCGCGGCC
>CAZZWZ010000020.1:0-21657 GCA_964657955.1 uncultured Steroidobacteraceae bacterium | reverse complement strand
GTCGCCGCGCAACGACCGGCAACCGGCGTGCTGCGCACGGGGCCGCGGTGATGCTAAGGTGCGATCCCCACCTCGGAGACAACCGCATGACCATTCAGCAACCGACACGGCGTGGACTCTTGATGATGGCGGCGGCGGCCGGAATTTCGCTGGCGGCACCGCGCATCCTGCGGTCGGCATCGCGCGAGATCGCCTTTGGCGGCGACCTGGGCCCGGTGCGCGACGCCATCGAACGTCAACGCCCCGAAGCCATCAAGCGCCTGCAGAACTGGATAGCCGTTCCCTCCATCGCCGCCGAAGGGCGCAACGTCAACGAGGGACCCCGGCTGATGATGGAGCTGCTGCAGGATGCCGGCTTCCAGCACGCCAAGGTGATGCCCACCGACGGCAAACCAGGCGTGTTCGCGACACTGGACGCGGGGGCCAGGCGCACCGTGGGCATGTACTTCATGTACGACGTCAAACAGTTCGATCCGGCCGAGTGGAGTTCGCCGCCGCTCGAGGCCGCGATCGTGGACAAGCCGCCCTTCGGCAAGATCATGATCGGGCGGGGCGCCACCAATCAGAAGGGGCCGGAGGCGACTTTTCTCGCCGCCTTGCATGCGCTCAAGGCGGCGGGCCGAAAGCCGCCGGTGAACATCGTGCTGGTGGCGGAGGGCGAGGAGGAGATCGCCTCGCCCCATTTCGCCCAGGTCGTCCATACCCCCGAGGTGCTGGCGGCCCTGAAGAAATGCCACGAGGTGTTCATGCCCTTCGCCTCGCAGTCCCCCGAGGGCAACATCGAGATCGCCCTGGGCGCCAAGGGCGCGCTCGAGGTGGAGCTCATCTGTTCCACCGAGCGCTGGGGTCGCGGCTCGAAGGACGACATCCATTCGAGCTACAAGGCCGAGCTCGACAGCGCGGTCTGGCGTCTGGTCAAAGCCCTGTCCACCCTGGTGTCCGAGGACGGCAACGATCCCGCCATCGACGGCTGGTTCGAGCACGTCCGGCCGCTCACGGCGAGGCAGAAGGAGATCATCGCGGACCGGGTGCGCACGACGAACGAAGACGACGTGAAAAAGCTGCTCGGGGTCCAGCACTGGGTCCGGGATCTGGGTTACCGCGACGCCCTCGAACGCCTGGCATCCCAGCCCACCGTCAACATCGAAGGCATGTATGCCGGCTACACCGGTCCCGGCGGCAAGACCATCCTGCCCTCCAAGGCCACGGCCAAGCTCGACATGCGTCTCGTGCCCGACCAGACCAAGGCCGAAGCCGAGGAGAAACTCAAGGCGCATCTGGCCAAACGCGGCTACGGCGACATCGAAGTCAAGGTGGGCGGCGGCTACGATCCCACGCAGACCGACGAGCACTCCTCGCTGATCACCGCGTCGACGGCGGTGTATGAAAAGGAGGGGATGGACGTCCACCTCTCGCCGCGGCTCGCCGGCTCCTGGCCGGGGTACCTCTTCACCGGCGCGCCGGTGAGCCTGCCCGCGGGGCACTTCGGCACCGGGCACGGCAGCCGTGCCCACGCACCCGACGAGTACTACGTGATCGAGTCCAGCAATCCCAAGGTGCACGGAATGGCCGAGGCCACGCTCGCGTACGTGATGCACCTCTACGCGCTGGCCTCGGTGTAGGGATGCCGCGGGCCCCGAAAGCCGCGTCGGGGCAGATCCGCGTCGGCATCGGCGGCTGGAATTACGCGCCCTGGCGTGGCACGTTCTATCCGCGCGGCACGCCGCAGAGCCGCGAACTCGACCATGCGAGCCGGCAGGTCACCGCCATCGAGATCAATGGCACGTTCTATCGCCTGCAAAAGCCGGCGGTGTTCGCCAAATGGCGCGACGCCACGCCGGACGGCTTCATGTTCTCCGTCAAGGCGCCGCGCTTCATCGTCCAGCGCAAGGATTTGTCGAGCGCCGGCGAGGCGGTGAAGCGCTTTGCCGCGAGCGGCATCGCCGAACTCGGGGCGAAGCTCGGACCCATCCTGTGGCAGCTGGCACCCACCAAGTCCTTCGATCCGCGCGAGGTCGACGCGTTCCTGCGGCTGCTGCCCGCCGCCGCCGGCAAGGTGCGGCTGCGCCACGCCCTGGAAGTACGGCATGCGAGCTTCATGACGCGCGAGTTCCTGGACATTGCCCGTGCGCATGGCGTTGCGGTGGTCTACGAGGATGACGCCGCACATCCGGGCTGTGCGGATCTGACCTCGACGTTCGTCTATGCGCGGCTCAGGCGCAGCAGCGCCGCGGTGACGACCGGATACCCCGTCGATGCCCTGCGTCAATGGGCGCGCCGGGCCGCAACCTGGGCCCGCGGCGCGGAGCCCGCCGGCCTGCCACGCATCGCCCCGAAACCCAGGGTCGCGGCGCCGCCCCGCGACGTGTTCATCTACTTCATCAACGGTGCCAAGGAGCGCGCGCCCGCGGCCGCCCGGAAGCTGATTTCGCTGCTGGGCTGACCCGCCTCGACCGCGCCTGCCGGCGTCGGCCCGGCGGCGCCCGTCAAAAGCGCGCATCCAGCGCCACGTGATAGGTGCGCAGGGTGTCGTAGCCGATGATCTGCCCGATGAACACCCCCTGCTGCTGCAACATGGTGTCGACGAAGCGGGAGTTGGCGAGGTTGGCCACGGAGGCCGTCACTCCCCAGTGCCCGCTCTCGGCGCGGATGCCGGTGGCGAGATTGATCACGTTGTAGGCTGATTGATACTCGTTGGGGTCGGCCTTCGCCTCGAAGTACTGCTTGGTCCGGTAGCTGTCGTTCACGTCCAGGAAATAGCGCAGTTCGGCGGTGATGGCGGTGTCGTAGCGGGCGTCGATGCTCGTGGAGACCTTGGGCGAATTGAACAGGGGCTTGCCGGCCAGGTTCTGATACCCGTCGACGCAGCCCTGCGCCGGGGTTTGCGTGGTGCTGTAGCACTGGCCGTAGGGGAAGTTCGTGAACCGGGCATTGGCGTAGGTCATGGCCGCCGAGACGCTGAAGTCGTTGGTGACGGCCAGGCTGGCATCGAGATCCACGCCGTCGCTCTTGAGCCGCGGCGCGTTGGCGACGATGACCGAGAGCGGCGAGATGGGCGAATGCAGGGTGGTCTGGAAATTCGTGAAGGTCTCGTCGAACAGCGCCGCATTCGCGGTCAGGCGGCGGTCGAACCACTGCGACTTCACGCCGAGTTCGTAGGAGGTGGCGATTTCGGGTTTGACCACCCCACCGTTGCTGGCCGCGATGTCCGCCGGAGCCGTCCCCACGTTGAAGATGACGCCCGGGCCCTTGTAGCCGCGCGAGGCCGTCCCGTACACCATGACGTCCGGCGTGAGCTGGTACTGCACGCCGCCGCGCCACGAGGTGAAATTGTCGTCGATGTGCGCGTTGGCGTGCAACACCCCGAAATTCGAATCAGGCCCGTTCCAGAACGGTACGATGGGGACACCGGCGTTCAACATCATGCGATTGAGCGAACCCCGATCGTCGTCGTGCGATTCCCGGAAGCCCGCGATGAGATGCAGCTGCGAGGTGACGTCGAAGGTGGCCTCGCCGAACCCCGCATAGCTTTCGTTCGTCTGCCGCTGGTCGCCCAAGTTGTCGACCGTGGGCAACGGCGGCGCGAGGATGCCCAGCGTGAATTCGTCCTGCAGCTTCTCGTGGAAATAAAAGAGGCCCGCCACGTAGTGCAGCCGGTCCGTGACCGGTGAGGCATAGCGCAGTTCGCCGGTGAATTGTTCATAGCGGCCGACGTCGATGTTCGCGGGCTGGTTGTTGTATGGGTTCGAACTCGGGTAGGCCGCGGTCGACTGGTCGATGGCGTTGCGGCGGTACGAGAGGACCGAGGTGACCACGCCGTTCGAGGGCGTCGTATAGTCACCCTGCAGGGTGTAGGCAGCCGTGTGTCCGCGGTCGAAGTAGGGAACGTCGCCCAGATCGTACGCATCGCGGTTGTGCGGGCCGGGATTCTGATGACTGGTATTGATGTCGTAGCCGTAGACTAGCGCTCCGGCGTTGACCGGCGTGAAATTCGCAGGCTCGTACTGGCGGATGGTGTAGGCCGCGCCGTTCTGGTCGTGGCTGGTCCATTCCCCGGTGAAATTGACGTCCAGGTTCTCCATCGGCAGCCAGCGCAGACGCGCGCGCGCGCCATCGGAATCCTTGTCGTTCATGTGCTGTCCGGTGTTGACCTCGAGAATGGTGCCGTCCCGCTTGAATTTCCAGCCGGAGACGCGGATCGCGGCGGTGTCGCCGACGGGCAGGTTCACGGTTCCCGTGTACTGCTGATCGTTCAACGTGCCATAGGACACCCGGCCGATGGCCTCCAATTTGCCGAGCTGCGGGGCGTTGCTCACGATGTTGATGAGGCCCGCCGAGGCGTTCTTGCCGAACAGCATGCCCTGCGGTCCCTTCAACACCTCGACGTGCTGAACGTCCACCAGGTCCGCAACCGAGCCCGCCGCCGAGCCGAGCGGCACGCCGTCGAAGGCGACGCCCACCGATTGATCGACGCCGACGCCGCCCGCGGCGGTGCCGACACCCCTGACGCTGAAATTGTTGGCCGCCGCCAGAAAGGATTGATTGAAGGTCACGGCCGGCACCAGGCGCGTGAGCGCCGAGGTGTCGAGCACGTTCTGCGTCTGCAGCATGTTCTGCGACACCACCGAGATCGACAGGGGCACGTTTTGCACGCTTTCCACGCGCTTGGTCGCGGTCACGACGATTTCCTCGAGCGGGCCGTTGTCGGCCACTGTCTGCGCGGCGACGCTTCCGCTCAAAACAAACAATCCGAGCAATCGGGCCAGCAGTTTCCGATGAGGCATTGCGATATCTCCCTTGGGCATGACGTTGTTATCGGGACCGGCGGGCGCGGCATCGCGGCCCGGCGGATCGCCGCCCACGGGCGGATCCGGCGGCGGCGAAGCCGGCGCGGTCCGTTCGGTGACGGTGATCGTGTGAGAATTGACGAACTCGTATCGCAGGTCCGTGCCGGCCAGCAAGCGGCGCAGCGCCTCGTCGACGGTCAACCTGCCCTTGACCTCGGGGGCCTGCAATTTCTCGACGAGACGCGAGGAGAACAACACCTGCAGCCCGGATTGCTGGGCCAGCGCGTTCAAGGCGTCGCCGAGCGGCGCCGCCGCGATGGTGAGGTCGAAGGGGCCGGCGCTGCGCGACGCCTGGGCCGTGGCTGTCCAGAGCAGCAGCGCCCCCACCGTGCCCAGCACCATCGCACGAACGCCCATCGACCGCCCCCCGGTGACTCATTGCATGGCGAATTTTTTCCCCAGCGCCCTACCGCGACGCAGGATATCCGCTCGTATCCCTTACGTGTGGTCGGGCGATCAAAAGCCGGTAGTTTCGTCGCGACTACTGGGTATCGGCCGGAAAAGGCACAATAAGGTCATGCGTCCGGAATCCTCCCGCCCCAACGCCCGGCTGGCCAACTCGGCATTTCGCGATCACGCCGTGGAAGTGAAGCGGTATCTGTTGCGGCGCATCGGCAATGCGCAGGACGCGGATGACCTGAGCCAGGAGGTCTTCGCGCGCCTGCTGCGGATCAAGGACGCCGAATTGGTGCGCAAGCCGCTCGCCTATCTCCTGGGAATCGCCACCCATGTCGTCCGCGAGTTCAGACAGCGCAGGGAGCGTGAACTCGTGGTCTACGATTCGGACGTGGCCGATGAATTGTGCGAGCTTCCCGATGGCACCACGTCGGTGATGGCCGAGCAGCTGGACCTCACGCATCGGCTCGACCTGGCGCTGGCGCAGCTGCCGGCCACGCACAAGCTGGTGCTGCTGCTGGTCAAGCGCGACGGGCTTTCCTATGGCGAAGCGGCGAAAGCGTCCGGCTTGTCGGTGCACACCATCGAGAAGTACCTGGTCGAGGCGCGTGCCAGGCTTCGCGTCACGCTTTCACAGGGGTGAGGCACATGAGCATACCCTTCCGGCGTTCGCCCGGCCAAATGGACTATCTGCACGCGGAAGAGGCCTCGGCTTGGATCCAGATATTGCGTGACCCGAGCGCCGAACAATGCGCCGCCTTCGTCGCCTGGCTCAAGGAGGCGCCCCGGCACGTGCAGGATTTCCTCGTTCTGCTGTCGCTCGACGATGCGCTCGGCGCCGTCGATTCTCAGCGACGCATCGACATCGACCAGCTGCTGACGCAGATCGATTCGGCGGTGGTGGCCCTTCCCGGCCATTCGATGCCGGGTACGGCCGCGGCGCCGCCCGCACCACCCACGGAGTCGTCGTCCTCGTTTCGCCGGCGCCCTTCGGCCCCGGTGCGAGGCATCTCCCGGTTCTTCCGCTCTGCATCCCCCGCCCTGCGTCGGTCGATGACCGCAGGCCTGGCCGCCACCGGCCTCGTGGCCTGGCTGCTCCTGGCACCGCAAAGCCGGGCGTGGAACGATCTGCAAACCGGCATCGGCGAGCAACGCTCCTTCGAACTGCGAGATGGGTCCGTGATTCAGTTGAATGCCCGCTCCCATGTGGCCTATCGATTCTCCGACCGGTATCGGGAGGTACGCCTGTTCGACGGCGAGGCGATATTCCGGGTGCATCACGAGGCCGCGCGACCGTTTCGCGTGATCACCCCCGAGGCGCTGGTTCAGGATGTCGGTACCCAGTTCAACGTGTACCATCGCGACGACGGCACCCTCATCGCCGTGGTCGAGGGCCGTGTCAGCGTGACGGTGGAACCACCCGGCACCCGCTCCCACATCGCCGCCGCCGAAAATCACCGCAGCGGCGAACCCGGCGCAGCGGAAGGCGCCCCGGCGCTGTCGCTGGGGGCGAATGAACGTGTCCGCATCGACCCGACGGGCGTGGTGGAGTCGCACAGCGCCGGCGACGTCACCGACGCCGTCGCCTGGCAGCAGCGGCGGCTGATCTTCCGGCAGGAAACCCTGGGCCGCATCGCCCAGGAATTCAACCGGTACAATCGCCGGCAGATCCGCCTCGAGGGAACCGGCACTCCGGCACGGCTCTACACCGGCGTGTTCGATGCCGACGACCCCGATTCGCTGGTCCTGGTCCTGGCCCGGGAGCCGGATCTGGTGGTGGAACCCGCAGCGGATGGATTTCTCGTGCGCCCGAGATCGGGCGCCGCCGCCGCGCGGTGACGCGGCCGTCGCCCGGCGGTGCCGGTCAGGCGAGGCGCAGCATGGCCGCCCCGCACGCGATCGTGCAGATCGAGACGAGGCGCCGCGGCCCGATGCGCTCTCCGAGCACGACCCGCGCGATCAAGGCGGCAAACAGTATCGACGTCTCGCGCAGCGCGGCGACGACGGCGATGGGCGCAACCGTCATTGCCCACAGCGCCATTCCATACGATGCGGTCACACCGACGCCGCCGGCGATCCCGATCAGCCAGTGACGGCCGAGATAGGGCAGGAACGTGGACCGTCTCGCGATGACGGCCCAAAGCGCCAGCGGGATGCCCGTCAGCAAAAAAACCCAGAGCGTATAGGCTGCCGGCGCGCCCGATCGCCTCACCCCGAGCCCGTCGATCAACGTGTAGGCAGCGATCACCAGTGCGTTCGACAGCGCCACGCGTATGCCCCTGCGGTCCGCGAGCGTGCCGCCCATGGCGACGATGAAGATGCCCAGGCAGATGGCCATCACGCCGATCCAGGCCAGGGGCGACAGGGCATCGTTCAGCCGGATCGCGCTCACGACGGCCACGATCAACGGCGCGGTACCCCGCATCAGCGGATAGGCCTGGCTCATGTCGGCCACCTGATAAGCACGCGCCACGAGATTGAAATAGACCAGCTGACAGAGAGCCGACGCCACCGCATAGGGGAAGCTCGACGCGGCGGGCGCCGGCAAGAACGGCAGCAACGCCGCCGCCACGCCGGTGGCCGTGGTGACGACCAGGATGGTGCTCAGGAATTTGTCGGGCGCCGCTTTCACGATGGCGTTCCAGCCTGCGTGCATCAGCGCCGCCAGCATCACGACCGCAAACACCGCGGGTGGCATTCAACCGCTCGGGGCCGGGTCGGTCCGCGTTCGACCGCCGATCGAAAACTTGCACCGGGATTCGACTTCGGGCTCCATCGTGCCAGCCTATCGCAGGCAGACGAGTGCAGCCACCACGCCAATGCTGCCGAAGCCCACTTGTCAACATACCAACCAGGAGGCACGTCCCATGACCCCCACCATCACGGCATTCGCAAGTTCACCCGACCGCGGCCGGGGATTCGCGCGCGACATGCGCGTTCGTTGGGCGCTCGAAGAAGCCGGCCGGCCTTATGCCGTCCGGCTTGTTACTTTCCAGGAGATGCGGGCTCCCGCGCATCGCACACTGCATCCCTTTGCGCAGATTCCGACGTACCAGGAAGGCAATCTCGTGCTGTTCGAATCGGGGGCGATCGTGTTGCACATCGCGGAGCATCACGCGGGGCTGCTGCCGGCCGACGCCAATGCCAGGGCGCGCGCCATCGCTTGGGTGTTTGCCGCGCTCAACACGGTGGAACCGCCGATCGACGATCTCGGCATCGCGAGGCGCACGGAGCCCGACAAGCCCTGGTACGCGGAGCGCCTGACGACCGTGGAGGAGCGCGTCCGCATACGACTTGCCGAGCTGTCGGACCGGCTCGGCGATTCACACTGGCTGGACGAAGCGTTCAGCGCCGGTGATCTGCTGATGGTGACGGTGCTGCGCCGGTTGAGCGGCTCCGAGCTGGTCGACAAACATCCGAACCTTTGCGCCTATGTCGCCCGTGGAGAAGCACGGCCGGCCTTCCAGCGCGCTTTCGCCGCGCAACTGGCCGTTTTCAATGGGAACCCATCCGGCTGATTGCCGGCTGATCGCGCGGTCGGTCGTCGGCCGGTCGATTTGCCGGCGCGCCGGCGGTTCGACTCCCGCCGGCGCGGCTGTCAACCGCGCGTCGTCAGTACTTCATCTTCTTCAGGTCGTCGATCAACCCGGGGCCTGTCGGCTCCCAGCCCAACGTTCCGCGGGTCCACTCGCTCGAGGCCGGCATGTCCAGCGCGGCGAAATACGCGAGCGGCCCGAAGTGTCCGGCGGCCTGCTCCGGAGGAATGGAAATCACGGGCACCGCGAGTCCTGCGCCGAGCGTCTCGGCGATCTCGCGCAGCGACACGCCCTCTTCCTGGACGGCGTGATACACCGTCACACCCGGTCCCGTCTTCTCCACTGCGAGACGATAGAGGTGCGCCACGTCTTTCAGCGGAGCCGCGGCCCAGCGGGCCGACCCGTCACCGACATAAGCCGAGACGCCCTTGTCCCGTGCCATCTGCGTCAGAAACGGGACGAGGCCCTGCTTGCGCGGGTCGTGCACCTGCGGCAAACGCACGATCGCCACATGCACACCCCGCTGCGCGACGGCTCGGGCTGTCTCTTCGGGCTGCCGCGGAATCGCCGCCGAGCTCATCGGCGGATCGCGTTCCGTGCGCACGTGGCCGGGCCCGCCGCTCGCCAGTCCCGTGCCGGAGGTCACGACCAAGAGCTTGCCCGCTTCGAGAACGGAACCCAGCGCCTCGATGGCCCTGCGCTCGTCCTCTCCGTTCTGCGCGAACTTCGAAAAGTCGTGGTCGAACGCCAGGTTCACCACGGCGTCCATGCCCGTCGCGCCAAGTCGCAGGCTGTCGAGGTCCCGCAAATCGCCGCGATGCACTGCGGCGCCCGCCGATTTCAACTGCTCCGCGCCGTCGTCGCTGCGCGTCAGACCGCGCACCTGGTGTCCCGCCGCGATCAGTTCCCTCACCAGTTCCGTCCCGATGAAGCCCGTTGATCCCGTCACGAATACACGCATGGTCACCCTCCTAACCGTGGGGACGCGGCTTGACGGCCCGCGCCCAAATTGACTTTCGCGCCACCGTCCAATAAAACGGAGGTGGTCTCCGGATTAAAGAATAACCGGAGATTGTCTCCGTTTCCAGTGATTCTACGAAAAGACCCATGTCTGACGAAAAGAAAAACCCATCGGCCCAGTCCACAAGACGACCCCGCGCCGATGCCCAGCGCAATCGCTTGCGCATCCTGCAAGTCGCCAAGGAGGCCTTCACCCGCGACGGCGCCAGCACCAGTCTCGATGACATCGCCCGGCAGGCTTGCATCGGTCCCGGCACGCTCTACCGCCACTTCCCCACGCGCGATGACCTCATCGAAGCGGTGTACCGCACCGAAGTGGAGCGGCTGGCTGCCGCGGCGGATGACTTTGCCGCCACCATGCCACCCCTCGACGGCCTGCGTGCATGGATGCTGCTGTTCATCGAACACGTCTCCGGGAAGCGGCTGCTCATTCCGGCGATGGACAGCGTCGCCGGCGGATCGATGCGACTCATGGAGGGCGCCCGTTCACTCACCACCGCCGCCTTCGCGGCCTCGGTGCAGCGCGCCATCGACAGCGGCGATCTGCGCGCCGACACCAATCCGGACGATTTCGTGCGTGCGCTCGTCGGGATCTTTCACACCACGGCCATGCCCGGGTGGGAACCGAGCGCCCGCCGCCTCGTCGACATTTTGATCGCAGGTTCGCGCCCGACGTCGGAGCACCCGGCCGCATCCTTGGCGCCGGAAGACACCGGCGGCGGCCCCAGGCAACGATCCCGCGATCACGTTCGACCGACGTGAACGAGGCGTGCGCCGAGCCGGTCGTATGTTGCAGCGAACCCGCCGAAAAATGTTCGAGCCTGGGGACGTTCGCTCGGGGATATGATCGGCACGCCCATGAGGGAGGTTTCAATGCACGGCAAAGTTGCCTTCATCGAAGTTGTTACATCCGGTAAGGAGCGCTGCCGTCTTTTTTTCGACGGATCTACGGATGCACTGCAAACTGGTGCCACGATCTTCCGGATTCGGCCGGCGCCTCGGGCACACGGGCATCGACTCTCGGGCAAGGGCCGGCGTAAAAAGGATGAAACACGATGACATCGATTGCGACGTCGCGAACGGCAAAGACCACGGCCCTGGAGCTGGAGATCGGCGAGAAGGCCCGGGCGGCCAGGCTGAAGCTGCGATTCGACAAGGTGGTTCGGCGGCTTGGCGGCGAGTTGAAAGCAGCACTGGCGGGCGTCATGCCGGACGGGCAGAGCGTGGTCATCACAGTGACGGCTCCGATAAAACTTCCCGCCAAGACGGCTGAGACGGTCGAGAACATCGTGCGCGACGGCCTGGCGCACGGCGAGATCTGCGCGACGATTCATGGCAACCAAGTCCGGGTCCGGCGGATAGCCGATGTCGCGGCGAACATGCCCAAGGTGCTCGCCTTCGTCCACAACGTGGAATCGGACGCCGGACAGTTGCTCGACATCGCGGAGGCGAGTCTGTTGCAGCGGGACTAGCGGGCTCGCATGGCAGCATCGGGACCTTTCGGCACGGGTTCCGGTCTCACGAGCACGAGCGACCGGGAGAACTCAAGCCGGTGCGCACTACCGACCGTCGGCAGGAAAGGTCCCCCGCGGATCCGATGAAAGGCCGGCCATCGCCACCCTGAGCAGGCCATTCGAATAAGAACGCATTTTGCTCGCCAACAGGCTGTTGCGGGGTCGACCTATCGAACGTGCTGCTTTGCAATCACCATGGCAATCGACTTCTCGGCGCGACTGACACGCGTCTCTTGTCGCTTTGCACTGGTAATCCATTCGGCATATTCCTTGCGATGGGAATAGGACAACGCCTCGAAGGCCGCGGCCGCAGCCTTGTTCGTCGAAAGCGCCTTTTTGAGCTCTGGAGGAACATCGACCACTCGCTCAGATCGATCGACAGCGATCTCTACTGTGACGATATCGCCGGCGACCGCGTTTGCGCCATCCTGCAATGCTTTGCTGACCATCATCGCGTGCGTCCCGTCACCGTTGGGCATCAGGGAGTTCTGAAAGGCGAAGCCGTTCATCGTTCCCGTCACCGCGACGCGTGCTTTGGTGCCGAATTCTTTCTCCACACTGAACGGTATCTCGAGGAACGTCCATGCGCCGCCCGGTCCACGCGCTGTGAGTCGAGTCTTGAACGTTTTCATGCCAGTCCCCTAGAGTGCGCCTCTGATTCCGGTGGCAAGCGGTTTCCGACATGGCCGGAACGGTCTGATGCCCCTCCAACGTGCCAACAATGCCGGTAGATTCAAACGCAATATCTTCGAGCGCCAACCCTTGCCCAAAATGCGCCTGACGAAAACTCCGCGCAGCCCGCTGAACCCTTCGTGATCCGGCATTATACGCGCCGGTAACCTCTGGGGTTGGCGTCCAGGTGACGTGTGTAGTCACTCCTTCACCTATCCAGGAAGAGCCGGTGGCTTGGCCCTTGCCGGCCGTTGCCGATGGCTTGATCACTCAGGACAAAATCATCGACGGCACGGCGACTCTGCTCTGCATCGAGGGCGGCGTGATCGACGTCGACGATGGTATGGATGGCAGGCTTTTTGGACAGCGCCACTTCTAAGTTCTAGAGATCGCCAATATTAGGTAAAACTCTTATTTTGCTTTTATAACCTTTAGCTTCTATATTGTAATTAGAAGCTTAAGCTTTTATAATGCAACCGTGGACACTTTACTGTTACAGGGACCTGCGCAGCTTCCCCTGCACCTGAAGTCGCTGCGCAAGTCGCGCAAGGCAACACAGGCCGATATGGCCAAACGCCTGGGGATCACACAGACACGCTACTCCCAAATCGAGCGTAATCCTGAGCTGATCGCCACCGGGCGAATGCTAGAGATTCTTGCCGCCCTCGGGGTCGATGTGCTGCTGCAACTGCGCCCACCTGAAAGCGCTGGTACAACCACGCCAAGACCAACGCCAACTCGTCGAGGCGAAGACTGGTGAGCACGCTCGGCGTGTGGATGAACGGCCGCCACGTCGGCGCCTGGCAGCAGCTGCGCGGTGGGCGAGACCGTTTTCGCTATGACAGAAATTGGATTTCCGATCCGCAAAGTCGTGCGCTGTCGCTGTCGCTGCCCATGACCTCGGATGCTGCGATCACGAGTGATGCGGTCGGTTTCTACTTCGATAACCTTCTTCCGGACAGTCAGGGAATCCGGGATCGAATCCGAGCGCGATTCGCCACGCGTTCCGCAAACACATTCGATTTGCTCGAGGCCATCGGCCGCGACTGCGTCGGCGCCGTGCAACTGCTGCCGGAGGGCGAGGAGCCCAAGGGCTGGGACAGGCTCAATGTGCAACGCCTCAAGCCCAAAGAGATCGAGGCCATTCTGCGCGCGGTACCGACGACCTCGGCGCCCCTCCTGAACGGCACCGAGCAGAGCGATGATTTCCGCATCTCACTCGCAGGGGCGCAGGAGAAGACCGCGCTGACCAAGATAGGCCGACATTGGCACAAGCCGTTGGGATCGACCCCGACAACGCACATTCTAAAACTACCCCTGGGACTGGTCGGCAACCGCAGACTCGATCTTTCCCATTCTGTGGACAACGAATGGCTATGCGCAACGTTGCTGAAAGAACTCGGATTGCCCATAGCCAACACAGAAATCGGTCAATTTGGCACCCAGCGCGCGCTCATCGTGGAGCGCTTCGATCGTCGCTGGCAAAATGTAGATGACGAAGATCCGCGCTCGGCCAATTTCGCACCTCTCAAGGACACATGGATCGCACGGCTTCCGCAAGAGGATTTTTGCCAGGTAACCGGGCGCCCGCACACCGCGAAATACGAGACCGAAGGCGGCCCTTCGATGCGCGGCATTCTGAATGAGCTCGCGCGTGCCGAGCACCCCGCTTCAGATCAGCGTCTCTTCATTCTGTCGCAATTAGCGTTCTGGATGCTCGCGGCAACGGATGGGCACGCAAAGAACTTCTCGATCTATCACAGTCGCGGGGGTGGCTTCGGCCTCACGCCGCTCTACGACGTCTTGTCAGCGTGGCCCGTGGTTGGAAAACGCGCCGACCAACTTGACATTCACGAGCTGAAACTCCCGATGGCCCTTCGCGGCAAAAACGCCCACTACAAAATCGTTGAAATTCAACCGCGACACTTCCGCGCACTCGCAGAGAGGTATCCGGATGCACAAGCCTGGCCGGCGATGATCGAGTTGGCGGGTCGGATCGAGGGGGCGATCAAGACAGTGGAGAGGCAACTACCGAAAGGATTTCCGGAGTCCGTGTGGTCACCCACGTCCAAAGGCACACTCGAGCAGGCGAAGTCGTTTCTCTCTCAAGCGAAACCCTGACACAGCGTGTTTCCGATGGCTACGTGCGGTCGGTGGCCGCCTGCTCTTCGCGCGCGTATTGCGAAGGGGGCCGCCCGACGTGCCGCGTGAAGGCGACGCTAAAGGTGCTGGGGGAACTGTAACCGACGCGCTGTGCAACGTCGGCGACGCGGCCTTCACTACGCCGCAGCAGGTCTTTTGCGAGCGCCATGCGCCAGGTAAGCAAATATTCCATGGGCGCTACCCCGACCGCGCGGTTGAAGCGCTCAAAGAAGGTTGAGCGCGACAGTGCGGCCTCTTTTGCCAGTTCGGCAACCGTCCACGCGCGTGTTGGGTATTCGTGCATAACGCGGATCGCGGCCGCGAGGCGGCAATCGGACAGCCCGCGGACGAGGCCCGGCGACGCAGTCGTTTCCGCCGTGGACCGCAGCGCCTCGATGAGCAGCACTTCCAGCAGTCGTGACAGCACGACACCGCGCGCAGGCCGCTGCTCTCGTGATTCATCTCGTACAAGTTGCACGAGGGTGGCCAGCCGCTCCACTCCGCGGACATGCACGATTTGCGGTAGCAAGGAGACCAGCAGGGATGCATCGGGTGAACCGAAGCTGCAGTGGCCGACCATCATTCGCAAATCGACAGGGCTGTCCGGCTCCCCAATTTTGAATTCATTGTTGCCGAGCGCGATCGGTTCCATCGTCTGAACGCCCGGCGGTGGCGGCACGAGGCTGGACATCGCAACGCCGTAGGCCGCGGGAATCAGCACGAAGTCACCCGAGAGGAGATCGAAGGGCTCGTGCCCGTCGATCGCCATGCGGCACGCGCCATCGAGGATGACGCAATAGAGCGGCTGACCGGCATCCGCGCGGCTGGCGCGCCAAGGGCTGGCGCCCAGAACCAGTTTGGAAAACCGGGCGCCCGGCTGCAGCAGCGTCACGACTTCGGCCAACGGATCGGTGATTTCCGGACTCCTAAAAATGAAATACGGATTTTCTATTGTAGTTAGTACGGCCGCGCCAGTCTATCGTACGGGTGCACCCATACCACCTCACATAGGACTTCCAATGAAAACCGTGCTCATCACCGGCTGCTCTTCAGGATTTGGCCTCGAGATCGCCCGCTATTTTCTGGCCCGCGACTGGCAAGTCGTCGCGACGATGCGCACGCCGAGCGCAGACGTGCTGCCGCCTTCAGAGCGCTTGCGCGTGTTGGCACTCGACGTCACGGATCCGCAGAGCATCCGCAAAGCCGTCGAGGCGGCCGGCCCGATCGACGTTCTCGTCAACAACGCGGGCTTCGGCGCGGCTTCCCCGGCGGAACTGGTTCCCATGGCGACGGTGCGCGAGATTTTCGAGACCAACACCTTTGGCACGATCGCATTGTCACAGGCGGTGCTGCCCCAGTTCCGACGGCGTAATGCCGGCGTCATAGTGAACGTCACGTCGAGCGTCACGTTGAAGGCGCTGCCTCTGATCGCCGCTTACCGCGCGAGCAAGGCGGCGGTGAACGCATTTACCGAGTCAATGGCGCTTGAACTCGAACAGTTCGGCGTGCGAGCGCGCCTCGTGCTGCCGGGCCGTGCGCCCGACACCCGGTTTGCAGAGAACGTCCGTGCCCGCATGCATGGCCTCGACCACGAGGCCTACGCCGGTCTCGTCAAGGATGTCTTCGCGCGATTCCACGACAACTCTGCACCCATCACCCGGGCACAGGACGTCGCGGAAGCGGTGTGGCGCGCGGCGACGGACCCGGAATCGCCTATGCGCAGCCACGCCGGCGCTGATGCCGAAGCGTGGGCGGCGGAGATTCGCTGACCGAGCGGCGCGGATTGAACATGATCTTGTACGCGCACGAGCGCATCACGACCAGGAGATTGCCATGCATGACAAACCCGTTGCTCTGGTAACCGGGGCAAATCAAGGAATTGGCCATCAGATCGCAAAGGATCTCGCGGCCCGCGGCTTGACCGTGTTGGTGGGGTCGCGCGATCTCGAACGCGGCGAGGCTGCGGCCCGAGAAATTGGGCTGCGTGCGTTCGCGCTCCAACTCGACGTGACGGATCCGGCTTCGATCCAATCTGCGGCGGAGCGTGTCCGAAACGACTTTGGCCGCCTCGACGTGCTCATCCAAAACGCGGCCATTTCGAATACGAAGAGGCTGCCCGGTCAGTCCATCGAGGAACATACGAAGACGACGCGCCCGAGCAACGTGGCTCTCGATGAAATGCGTGCGGTGTGGGACACCAACGTGTTTGGCGTGCTCGCCGTATACCAGGCAATGCTGCCACTTCTGCGCAACACGCCGGGCTCCCGGATCGTTAATGTGTCGAGTGGCGTTGGCTCGTTGACGACGAACTCGGACCCGGCCTTCCCGTACCGCGCAATTTTCGGCCCAGTCTACCCATCGTCCAAGACGGCTCTGAACGCATTGACGGTCGCCATGGCCATCGAACTTGAGCCGGAAGGTATCCGGGTCAATGCGGTGTCCCCCGGTTTTACCAAGACGAACCTCAACGGATATGCGGGCACCGAGACCGTCGAGGAAGGCGCTCGCGAGGCGGTGCGCGTTGCGCTGCTGGGTCCGGACGGTCCCACGGGGACATTCACGCGCTGGAACGGCGAAACGATCCCATGGTGATTCGAGTCGAATGCACGCGTTCGGCCGTATCGTTGAATTGGGTGGGAGCGATTAAATCAGATGGTTCGCCTGAGCGTAACCGCGCTAAAAATTCACCGTTGTTGATCGAACCCATACGGGCGGTGGCTCCGGGGCTAGGGAACAAGTGCTTCGGCGCGAAGACGGATGCCAAGTGTGATTAGCGTGTGAATTTTCGCAGTATGGAGGGCCACCTAGGGCTTCGTAGGGATACATCGATGTGAGAGTCCCCGGCTCTAACCGCTAAAACCTTTTCTCCAGCTCTCGCAGGCCCTTGTAGTTGCGCTTCGACTCTTGCGGCCAAATCCACGCCGGCGGGCTCCGAGTTCGACCGCAAGAAGCGGATATCGACCGACGAAGCCCGGCTGCATAATAGGGCCCGTTTACTACCATCCGAGTGGACCTCTGTGACCAAAGCTCTTGATTACGCACACGATGCCGCGAAAGCCTGGATTGAAGGTCTCGACGTACGGCCGGTGGCAGCGCGGGCGACGCTGAGCCAGCTCAGGAACACATTTCAACACGCGCTCCCAGAGACCGGCATGAAGGCTGAAGGTGTTATTCGCTGGATTGCAGAGAATGCCAACGACGGGATGCTGGGCAGTGCGGGTGGGCGCTTTTTTGCTTGGGTGATCGGCGGTGGGCTCGAATCAGCTCTGGCCGCCGACTGGCTCGTCGCGACCTGGGATCAAAACGCCGCGCTCTATGCCTGCAGCCCGGCGGCGGCGGTGATCGAGGAGGCGGCTGGCGAATGGATCAAATCATTGCTCGACCTCCCGCGCGAAGCGTCTTTTGCTTTCACGACCGGGTGTCAACTTGCGCATGTGACCTCGTTGGCAGCGGCGCGCTACGCCGTTCTAAAGCGCGCGAACTGGGACGTCGAAAACGACGGCCTGTTCGGTGCGCCGCGAGTCACCATCATGACCAACGACCAAAAGCACGGATCGATCGAACGTGCCGTCCGATATCTTGGGTTTGGACGCGCCTCATTCATGTCGTTGCAGACCGACGATGCGGGCCGCGTTATGCCGCAAGCGCTGGAGCGAGCGCTCGCTGGCGCGATAGGCCCTGTCATCGTGATAATGAACGCCGCCGATCTTAACGTCGGCGCTTGCGATCCCTTCGCCAAACTGATTCCCATGGCGAAGCAGGTGGGCGCATGGGTACATATCGATGGCGCCTTCGGACTCTTTGCGCGTGCTAGTCACCGACATCGCACTCAGCTCGAAGGAGTCGAGCAGGCGGATAGCTGGGCCACAGACGGACACAAGTGGCTGAACGTCCCATTTGACTGCGGCATTGCGATCGTTCGCGATTGCAATGCGCATCGAGCTGCGATGACGCTTAGCGCCTCCTACGTTGCTCCCGAAAAGAGCGCGCGCGACCAAATCGACTGGAACCCGGAGTGGTCCCGCCGCGCTAGAGGCGTCCCCGTCTACGCCGCACTCAAAGAGTTGGGGCGGCAAGGGGTCGAATCCATGGTGGATCGCTGCTGTGCGCACTGCGATGCGCTCGTCACGGGCATCGGCGCACTGGCGGGCGCCGAGGTTGTGGCCTCAGCAAACCTGAATCAGGGGCTGATTCGCTTTTGGAAGCGTGGCCAGACGCCTGAGCAGGACGACGCATTCACGGATGAAGTGGTTCAACAGATCAATGCGACCGGCGAAGCATTCTTCTCGGGTACGACCTGGCGCGGGCGACGAGCCATGCGGGTAAGCGTTGTCAATTGGCGGACGTGCGCGAGAGACGTCGAGCGCGCAATCGCCGCAGTGCGCTCGGTCCTCATTGTCGCTGACACGTCTGTGGGCTACGTCATCTGAACGTCTATACGCCAGTAGGGCCGCAGGCTGGGCGGCGCATTGAGTTGCAACACCTGCTCGCCTTCCGGCTTGAAATCTGGAGTTGATCATGAGTTTTCGCATTTCTGGCCTTTCCGCTGAACCCTTCCGACATCTGTATGGTCTCAGCGACCAAGAGCTGGCGCTCCATGGGGTCAAAAGGTACATAGCCGACAAGAGGCCTGGCTTTCCAGACCGCATCGAAATGCGAGACGCTTTGGTCGGTGAGAAACTCCTGCTACTCAATCACGTCTGCCAGCAAGCCAACACTCCGTATCGGGCCACCCATGCCATATTAGTGAGAGAAGGCGCAGAAAACGCCTACGACGGAGTGGACGAAGTCCCAGAGGTCATGCGCACGCGCCTTCTGTCCCTCCGCGCCTATGATGCCGAGGGCATGATGCTGGATGCCGACGTAGTCAATGGAAAGGAGATTGAAGACGTAATATCACGATTTTTCGCATCCCCTCATGTTGCGTACATACACGCTCACAATGCAAAACGCGGATGCTATTCGGGCCGGATAGACCGCGTCTAAGGCAGCCGTCTCCTACAAAGCAGTCGTAGAAGAATGTCCGGAGTGGGTGGTCGATGGCGGACGGGCGAGACCATCAGGAACGGCCTCAACCGAAGGGCCGATCAACACATTAAAAAACGGCTTTAGCCGCACCGAGACTGTGGGGACTGTGCGATAAGCCAAATCGCGTCCCAGGCAGGACAACGCAGGGACACGCCAGGCAACGAAAAATGGAGCGGGCGATGGGAATCGAACCCACGGCTCAAGCTTGGGAAGCTTGGGTATTACCATTATACGACGCCCGCGTGACCCCGATTCTAGTCGTGTTGCGGGGTATCAATCAATGCTCGCGCGCCCGGCCACCCCGCTCAATTTCGCCGGGAGGCGCCGGCCGCTTCGATCTCCACCAACAAATCCTCCCGGCACACGTCCGCCTGCAGGTACACGATGGAGGCGGACTCACCCAGCACCGTCGCAAGCGCGGCTTCGACGACGGCGAGATCCGCCGGTCGGCGCACGTAGACCTTGAATTTCAATTCGTCCAGCGAGTACCGCCTCGATCCCGCGAGGCGGTTGGCTTCGTCCAGGAGCGCGTCGATGTTTGCCAGGGATTCGCGGGTCTGCGCCGCCACGTCTCCCCGATGGAGGGTCTCGTGACCCACGATGCTGGCGGTGCCGGACACGAACAGATTGGTGCCGCCCGCCTCGCTCAGCACGCAGGCGCGGGAGAAGATGGGGCTGTGCACCCCGAATTTCGGCGGATAGTGATACGCGCTGGTCTGCCGCGGGTTTTCGATCATCTGCGGAGGCCCGCTCGAGGCGAGGAAATAAATCGATATGGGGCTGCCGGCGGGCGACCCCACGGCGCTGGCCGCCGGGACCGGCCCGGTCGTGCTGCGGCCCGAGTTTCGGAACGCCGTGCGACGCGCGGTGTTGAAGCGGCGATAGCGCTCGTCACCGTCGGCGTCCCCGTTGATCTCGGGCAGATAGTTCCAGACACGGATCAGATGACGATGCCCCGTCCGGTGCAGCACCGCGAAGATCTCCTCGTAGGCGGCCACCGTGGCATTCGACAACGCCGCCGATGCGTTGCCGTCGAACAGGTCTTCCTCGACGGTGATGGAACCGAACAGGAATTCGGCGCAATACCGGTAATGCGCGCGCCCCCGACCCAGCGATCCCGACAGTTCGCCTTCCTGACCGCCGGCCACCCGCCAGACTTCGCACAGGTCCTTGGGCGGCCCCAGCGCGGGCGTCATGCTGGCGGTGACCGGCACGCCGCTGCGACCGAACCGCGGCGCCTTTTCGAAACCCACCACGCCGAGCACGTTGCCCCACCACGATGCCGAGCGGGCGGCCAGTTCTGCCGAGGGCACGTAATCGAGCTGCAGGGCGGGGAAATCCATCGCTGTCACCGGCGGATCAGAAAGCGACGTAGGGACCGGTCCCGACCGCCGTGCTGTGGCTCTCGATGGCCGTGGCCACCCGACGGCCGAAGTAGAACGGCAGGCCCCAGTCGAAGGTGTCGGTGCTGGAGGAATACGCGCCCGCGAGCGACGGCAGCGCCGTATACGTGGGGTTGTCGGCGGTCAGGGTCTCGGCGTTGTCGATGGTGAAATTGGCGGTGGCCTTGACCCCGCTCTGACCGACCAGCGTGGCACTCAGACTGACCGCGGATGCCGGACAGAAGAAGCCGGTGTCCTTGGTACAGGCCGTGATGCTGCTGTCGTTGAAAAAGGTGCCGTTGGTGCCCGAATCGAGGAAACTCGAGCTCAACGTCTGGCCGTTGAAGTCCGTCGTGAAGTTGCCGTTGTTCGGGTCCAGCGTGAGAACGGCCTGCGTGCCCGAGGAATTGTTCGTCTCCGTGTCGATGCCGAAGATCAGCGAGCCGGTCAAGGTGGCGGCTCCGGGCCTGGCGACGGCCGGCAGGTCGAGCAAGGTGCCGTCGTTGTCCGTCGCGAAAAACGTCACCGGGTTCTGCACCTGGGCGGTCAATGCGGCGGTGATGCCGGTGCAGGCGCCGGCCGCCGTGCAGGCGTAGTAGTAGCCGTTCGCGGCATTCGACGTGCACAGCGCACCGCAGTCCTGCGCGAAGACGCCGATGCCGAGAATGCCGTTGGCACCGAAGGCGCTCACCGTGTCCTCGGCGGGGCCGGAGCTGGAACAGTCGGCGGGCACCGCGGAAAAGGTCTTGTCGCCGATCACCTGGATGGGCAGTGACTGGGCGGTCTCTCCCGAGATCTGCACGTCGGCCGAGGCGACCGGACCCCAGCTGTAGCCGTCGACGAACTTGGTGCATTCCAGCACCGAGTTGCCGTTCGCCGCCTGATCGATGGGCAGCGCCACCGTGAGCACGGAGGACAGCACGCGCAGGCCGTAGGAGCCGGTGTCGACCTGGATGTGATCGATGGTCTGGCACTGGGTCGTGCTGCCCGGAACGCACACGGTGATGGTGGTGTACAAGGTGTTGACCGTCCCCACGGTGTTGGGACCGGCATCGACGACGACGGTGACCACGTTGGCCGCCGCCGCCACCATGCCGGTGCCCGCGCCGCTGCCGGTGCC
>CAZZWZ010000019.1:0-22060 GCA_964657955.1 uncultured Steroidobacteraceae bacterium | reverse complement strand
ACAATTCGAAGGAGGCATCCGCGCCGTCGCGTCCGCCGTCCGCTGCGCCATCCCGCCCGCCGTCGCGGCTCATGGGTCGATGTCCACGGTTTCGTTCAAGGCATCCACGGTTTCGTTCACGGCCGCCCGCGCGATCTTCGCCCCGTAGGTTGCCAGATGCGCGGTGAGCGCGCCGAGCATGCGCGAGGGCGCCGGCGGCAGGCGCCGGCCGCGGCGGCTGATCAACTGCACGCCCGCATCGTTCAACTCGGCGCTGTCGATGGGAACTGCGGCGAATTGCCGGTTCGCCACCTCGATGCCGACGGCGAGCAGCGGCAGCAACGTGAAGAATTCCCCGGAGGCCAGCAGCCCCTTGAGCAACGCGATCGAATTGCAGGTCACGCGCGGCTGCAGGGAGATGCGCTCATGCGACTCCACCGTCCGCAGCAGCTGGCGCGTGCGGAAGGACGCCTCGGGCAGGCACAGGGGCACCGCCTTCAAGTCGGCCAGCTTGAGGCGCTTCTTCTTCGCCAGCGGATGATCGATGCGCATCACCGCGCAGAGCGGTTGCTTGACGGATGCCAGCACGCGGATGCGCCGATCCTCCGAGGATTGGAACACCAGTCCCAGGTGCGCATCGTCCTCCGCGACCAGCCGCGTCACCTCGTTCGACGAGGCGGACATCCGCACGTCGATCAGCACGTCGGGGTATTTGGCGTTGAACTTCAGCAGCACGTCGGACAGGCGTTGTCCCACGAAACCCTCGCCCACCGCGAGAGCGACGCGGCCGGTGCGCAAACCCTTGATGTCGGCCAGCCGTGCATCCAGCGTCTCGTTGAGCAGCAGCTGCCGGGAATGGTGCTCGATCAACAACCGTCCGGACTCCGTCAGCAGCAGGCTGCGCCGGCCGTGTTCGATCAAACCCACGCCCATCTCGGCCTCCAATTGCGCGATCTGCCGGCTCACCGACGAGGCGGCCACACCCAGATTGTCCGCGGCCGCACGCATCGAACCCCACTTGGCCGCTTCGTAGAGGTAGCGCAGATTCCAGTCCCGCATCCGGTCGGCATGTTTCGCCATGGCGGCCCAGTATCGCCTATCGCGCGCGCGCGGCTGCAATCCATTCGTCCACGCGCCGTTCGAGTATGGTGAGCGGCATGCTGCCGCCGAGCAGGATTTGATCGTGAAACGCGCGCACGTCGAATTTCCCGCCCAGGGCCTGTTCGGCGCGCATCCGCAATTCCCACAGTTTCAGCTCGCCGATCTTGTACGCCAGCGCCTGTCCCGGATACGCCACGTAGCGTTCCACCTCCGCCTGGGCCTGGTCGTGCGTCATTGAGGAGTGCTCCATCATCCACGCCACCCCCCGCTCCACGTCCCAGCCCATGGCATGCAGCCCGGTGTCGACCACCAGCCGATTGGCGCGCAGGATGGCATAGTTCAGATGGCCGTAGTAATTCCACGGATCCCCATACAGGCCGAGATCCCTGCCCAGCGATTCGGCGTACAAGGCCCACCCTTCCCCGTAGGCATTCGTGAAATCGAACCGCCGAAAGGCGGGCAGATCGACGCGTTCCTGCGCCAGCGAGGTCTGCAGGTGATGACCCGGCAACCCTTCGTGCAGCGTGATGGTCATCACGTTGAACCGGTCGCTGACCCCCGGCGCATAGGTGTTGATCCACAGGATGCCCGGACGCGTGCCGTGAGCGTCCGCCGGCGCGTAGTAGCCGTTGCCCTGCGAGTTGCGCGCCGAGTCCGGCATGGCGCGGATCTGGAATTGCGCACGGGGCATCACGTCGAACAGCGCGGGCAGCCCGGACACGATGCGTTCCCGTGCCGCCTCGAATGCGGGGAGCACCTCGTCCCGCGAGGCGAACTTCTGGGTCGCATCGGCGCGCACCCGGTCGAACAGGGCCCTGGGACCGCCCTCGATCTTCAGATCCGCCTGCACCCTCGCGAATTCGCCCTCGATGCGCGCAACCTCCGCCAGCCCCACGGCGTGGATGGCGGCGGGCGTCGAGCGGGTGGTGGTGTGATACCGGACGTCATGGTCGTACAGCGCGGCGCCGCCCGGAATCGCGCCCAGCCCCACGCTCGAACGGGCCCGCGGCAGGTACTCGGTGCCGAGGAAGGCGTACAAGCGCGCGTACGCGGGCTCGATCACCTCGTCGATCTTCCGGCGGTAGGCCCGCGCCAGGCGCGTGCGGTCCGCCGCCGCAAAGCCGGCCGGCATGTCGGCGATGGGCTGCCAGAATTCCGTCTCCGCGGCCGGCCGCCCGAAGTGCACGCGCAATTGCGGCAGGACCCGCTCGACCACCATGCGCGGCAACACCACGCCCGCCGTCATGCCCTCGCGCAGGCGCGCGATGGCATCGTCCGTCCAGCGCGCGTAGCCGTCCGCACGGCGCAGCGCCTTGGCGTAGTCGTCCACCGTCGCGAACGGAAAGTTGCCCGCCGCCGCGGCATCGCTCGCGAACGCGAGGTGCTGCCCCTGAAAATGATCGACCGCCAGCATCCGCGCGGTGCGGAACGACGGCCCGTCATAGTATTCCTGCGCCTGCGCAAGCTGTTCCTGCAGCATGGCCAGGCTGGTCGCATCCTCGCCGGCCAGGACCTCCCCGTCGAATGCACCGCTCGCCGCCCGATACCGGCGGATGAAGGCCACCATGCGGGTGCGCCAGCCCTCCTGCAACGACTCGTCGAAGCGCTCCGCGTGCCGCGTGTCGCCGATGGCCAGCGCCACCGCGGGATTCAGCTCCAGATACTCCCGCCAGTACGCAGCGAGCATGCCGCGAAAGTCCGCCTGCACCGACGTGGCGCCGCCCGATGGCGCAACCCCGCTCGACGTGGCGCCGGCCCACGCCGCACCGCCCAGCAACGCGCTCCACAGCACCGCGACCCCCGGCGCGAGGCCCAGCCGCGCCCGCCGGGCGAGGCTAGTTGGTGCGGACGGTGACCCGCACGCCAAGATTGCGCACCCCCGGCTCGATGAACATCCCGGTCACGAAGGCCTTCTCGTACGCATTCGTGTAGTACTTGCGGTTGAAGACGTTCTCATCGAAGGCCGTGACGGTGACGTTGCCGCGGGTATATCCCGCCCGCAGGTTCACCAGGTTGTACGATGGTACGTCCCAAGGAAACCCCGTATGAAACTCGGCGTTCTGGTCCGGCACGATGCCGCCCTTGTAGATCCACTCCACGCGCACGAACCCCGAGCCATCGTCCCCCAGCGCATGCTGGTACTGGCCGTCGGCATGGGCCGTCCACTTGGGCGAGTTCGGCAGGGTGGCGCCGCTCAGGTCCGCCTGCGTCCCGATCCCTGTCTCGGCGTTGGGATAGCGGATGTAGTAGGCCCGGTCGTAACCCGCGCCGGCACCGAGCGTCAGCCCCGCCGCCACCAGGGCGGTGACCTCCGTCTCGAAGCCGTAGCTGCGCGCCGACGCGGCATTGGCGATGCCCGTGATGAACGACACGCCGCCCGCCGTGTTCTGGCCGATGGAATAATCGGCCTGGATGTCCTTCCAGTTCATGAAGAACACGTCCGCATCGAAGCGCAGCCGCTTGTCCGTGCTTTCGCTCTTCACGCCGAATTCGTAGTTGGTCAACGTTTCCGGCTTGTAGACCTGGTTGCCCCCGGCCGCCACGGGCTGCGCCTCGACGCCGCCCGCCTTGAAGCCGCGGGAGATCGTGGCGTACAGGTTGGTCTCGCCGGACAGCGCATACAGCGCCGTGACGCGCGGCGAGAAGTTGTTGAACGTCGCACTGCCGTTCACGTAGTTCAGCACCAGATTGCCGGAGGTATTGTAGCCGTCGTTGCCCACCTTCTCGTGCGTGTAGCGTGCGCCCACGGTCAGCGCGAGGGCCTGGCTCACGTGCCACACCGCCTCGCCGAATGCCGCGACGCTGGTGTCCGACGAATCGCCCAGCGAGGACGTCAACTCGAAGCCGTCGGGCACGCCGAACAGGTTGGCGCCCGCCGCACCGGCGAACGTGTACTGGTTGACGTGGCCGTAGTCGTGGCCGTAGTAGAGCCCGCCCGACCAGTCGACGACGTGCCCGCCCGGCAAGGACTGGATCCGCAGCTCCTCGCTCACGGAGCTGCGCTTGATCGACTCCTGTTCGTAGAAGAAGTCCAGGCTGGAGCCGTCGATGTCGCCGCCCTCGAATTCGTTCGAGTACAGATAACCCACCACGTTGGTCACCGTGAAGAGGTCGGTATCGAGCTTGATCCGATTCGAGACGTAGTCGAAGTGCGTGCCGTCGTTCTGCGGACGGTTGAAATTCACCCGGTTCACGTTGTTGGGATAGAAGCCGACGCCGTCCGCGATGGCGTTGCCGTTGTAGGGCGGGCCGGCGTACAAGACGCTGCCCGAGAAGTCGCCCAGCACGCCCGACGGCACGCCGTTGCGCATGCCCACCCGTTCCGTGGTCGCCACCCCCGTGGTGTCGATGGTGAGGCGCTCGTTGGGCGTATACCGCACGATGATCTTGCCGTAGGTGTACTTGCTGTCGTTGCCGCCGCCGATGGGATTGACGTTCCTGATGTTGCCGTCGCTGGTCTCGCTGCGCCCCACGATGCGCACCGCGAGCACGTCGGGAATCAGGGGCAGGTTCAGGATGGCATGCGCATCCACCGTGTTGAAGCTCGAATACTGCGCGCTCGCCTCCGCGAAGAAGGCGTTGCCCGGCTGCCTGGTCGTGACGTTGATGGCGCCGCCCACGGAATTGCGGCCGAAGTACGTGCCCTGAGGCCCCCGCAACACCTCGATCCGGTCGATGTCGACGATCTCCGGGTTGGAGGTGCCCTGGGCCACGTTGAACTCATCGATGTAGAAGCCGAAACTGCCCTCGCGGATGTTGTTGTCCGGCGAGAGTTGATCGCTGATGCCGCGCAACGACAACTGCTTGCGGTCGCGCGTGCCCTCGGACGTGAAGCTCACGTTGGGCGTCTGCGAGAAATAACTCTCCACGCCCTGGAAGTTCTGCCGTTCGATGTCCGCCGCGCTGAACACCGACAGGCTGATCGGTACGTCGCGCACGTTCTCGGCCCGGCGCTGCGCGGTCACGGTGATTTCCTCCAAACCGCCGTCCGACAGGTCCTCCGCCGCAGCTCCTGCCGCGGTGCCCGCCGCTGCGGTAGCCGTCGCCACGGTGCCCGCAGCCACCACACCGGCCGCGGCGACCGCCGCCAGCAGCGCCGGTCGAATGGCCCGGCGGCTCTCGGCCCGAGGGCGCCGTGTGCTCGTACTCATCATCCCTCTCTCCCTTTTTCTATCGGTCGGCGGGCACCGGATCGGGCACGCTCACGAAGTTGATCAACGCAATCTTTCCATCCCGCACGGTGGCATAGCCCATGACGCGCTCCCGGCTGTCCTTGCCGTGCTCGCGCGCCCGGACGAAATGATGCGTGAAGATGCGATGGCCGTCCGGCGAGGTGAATTCATCGATGAAGGGCAGGTCGATCACCACCATCTCGGTGCTGGCCTGGATGGCCCGGAAATGCTGCGCCAGGTCGGCCAGTCCCTTGCACCGGTCCCTGCCGTTGATGCGCATGACCGCATCGGGCGTGAAATGACGGCCGAAAGCCTCCGCCGTGAATCCGTCCTTTCGTTGGTAGGCTGCGTTCCACCAAATGAACATGGCCACCAGCGGATCGGGCGCGCTGGTGGCCTCCGCCGTGTCCGACCGGTGCGCGAAACATGGGGAGAGCACGGCGCCCGAGATCACGAATGCCAGGATCAGGGTGGATCGCGCGACGAAGCGGCGGATGAGCATGCAGGTTCCCGAGGTATGACGGCGGACGCGACGCCTGCGCCCGATAATCCAGACAGCGCCAGCGTCTTGCAATGACATCCCCGGATGGCGTCGTTGCGGTTTGCGCAACGATGGCGCCGTCAGCCTGGCACGCCCGGCAATGACCCGCCCCGCTGCGCCCCGCGCTCCGCGCGATCCCGGGCCCCGCGCGTTCCCTCAGAGCACGGACAAAAAAATGATCGCGATGGCCGTCGGCACGACGTACCGGACCAGACCGCGCCACAGCCGGAATGCCCGGCCGTCTCCTAGGCCCAGTTCGCGGGCGGTGATCTCCCGGGAGAGCGCCCACCCGGCGATCAACGCGACCATGAGCCCCCCCGCGGGCATCATGAGATTCGAGGTGAGATAGTCGAGCAGATCGAACGGCGTTTTCGTCGACGCCATGCCGAGCAGGCGCAGGGGGTACACCGCGCTCCAACGGTTGAAGGACAGCACCGTCACGATCCCGGCCAGCCAGATCAGCGCCGCGGTCGCGAACGTCAGGGCCGGGCGCGAGAGCCTCGAATGATCCTCGAGCACCGAGACGATGGTTTCGAGGATCACCGTGGTGGCGGTGATGGCGGCGAAGGACAGGGTGAGGAACAAGCCGGTGCCGAAGAGCTGTCCGTACGGCATCCTGCCGAATGCCACGGGCAGCGTGACGAAGAGCAGGCCCGGACCCTCGGTGGGCGCGAGGCCGTAGGTGAAGACCAGGGGGAAGATTGACAACCCGGCGACGAGCGCCACCAGGCCCTGCGCGATGGCCACCATGACCACGGCACCCGGAATCGAATACTCCGGTCGCATGTACGCGCCCATGGTGAGCATCACGCCCACGCCGATGCCCAGGGAGAAGAACGCCTGCCCCATCGCCGTCACGATCACGCCCGCGGTCAGGTGCGACCAGTCGACGACGAACAAGAAACGCGCCGCCGCCCCGAGGTCGGCGAAGCCCGCCGAATAGATCAGCAACCCGATCAGGATGGCGAAGCGCACCGGCGTCAGCACCCCCGACACGCGCTCGATCCCCCGGTTGACCCCCGCCGCGACCACCGCCGCCGTGATGGCGACGATGGCCGCGGAGTCGAGCAGCATGGTCACCGGGTCGGCCAACAGACGCCGGTACGCCGCGGCGGCCCCAGCCGCATCCATGCCGTGGAAGCCGCCCCGCAGACCGAACAGGAAGTAGTCCAGCATCCAGCCGCAGATGACGCAGTAATAGCTCAGGATCAGAAAGACGGCGACCGTGGCCATCACGCCGAACACCTTCCAGCCGCGCGATATGCCGTCGCGGGACACCAGCACGTTCATGGTGCCCACGGCGCTCCGTCCGCCCCGCCGCCCGATGAGCATCTCGGCGATCAGCGCGGGGACCGCCACGACGATCAGCGCGATGAAATACAACGCGACGAACAATCCGCCGCCGTTGGCGCCGGCGAGATAACTGAATTTCCAGACGTTGGCGATCCCCGCCTCGGTGCCGATGGCGGTGATGAGGAACAGCAGGCCGGAAGACCAACGGCGCGGCGCGGCGATCATCGCCTCGGAGCCGCAGCCTTGGAGTGGCGCCCGGATGACAGGGGGTTTGCGATCACGGCCGCCACCTCAGTGCTTGAACAAATCCTTCAGGTCACCGACGCCGTTCTTCTTCAACACGTCCTGCAACTTCTGTTTCACCGCGCCCCTGGCCAGCGCCTCGACGTCCGGCTTCACGCTGGGGTCGGTGTACTTGCCCGTCACCTTCATGGGGACGTCGACCACGGTGGTGGCGCCGCCGCTCTTGAGCACGCTCGCGAGCAGCGTCATGTCGATGCCCGTGGTCGGCAGATTGATGGAGCCCTGGCCGCTGACCTTGACGACGTTGGAGACGATGGCCAGATCCTTGGTCGTGACCAGGCCGTTGTCGATGGGCGCGGACAGCTTGAAGGAGGTGAACCGGGTCTTGTGCTCGTTCGGCACGGAGGTGCCGGTCTGCCCGGCGATGAGCGCCTGCGCCATGGCGAGTTCGTACCCCAGATCCAACCCCTCGATGGCGCCGTCGGCGAGATCGGCGTCGAAGTGCCCGTCCAGCGACTTGATGATGTCGTCGGCGCCGGCGCCCTGTGCGGTCACCTTGAGGTTGACGTTGGCCCTGCCCGAGATGCGGCCCTTGGCCCTGGTGTTCCCCACCGCTCGGGCCGAATCGATGCCGGTCAGGTGCACGTCGAGCGCCATGGCCGGCGTCGCCTTGCGCTGATCGTAGGTAACGTCGCCCGTGAACCGCCCACCGTCGATCTGCGCCTCGATGGGGTTCAGGTACGCCACATTGTCCTTGTCGTCGAGCACGGCCTTGATGTCGGTCAGGTCCAAGCCCGCAACCCTCGCGCTTCCCAGGGAGAACGTGCCGGCGAGCGACATGGGTTCCGCACCCTCCTTCCTGGGCTTGGGCTGTTCGGCGGCCGCTGTCTTCGGCGCCGGCGTCGAACCCTCGGGCGGACGATAGCGGTCCAGATCGATCTTGTCGGCGGCCAGATCGAATTTCACGTCGGCGGTCTTCCCACCCGCATACCGGAGCGCGCCCTTGAGCTGCGTGTCGTCGAGCTTGACCACGAGGCCGTCGAGCGCGGCGCCCTGCGCGTCGTAGGCGAAATTCGTGCTCAGCGAGAGTGCGGACAACGCTTTCGGATCCTGCGTCTTCGGCAGGTCGACGCCCAGGCGCGGCGCGAACTCGCGCAGCGTCAGGGGCGCGAGCGCGACGGCACCGGTCAGATGCAGGTCATCCGTGATCTTGGTGCCGGCCAGCCTGCCGGTGATCTTGGCGCTCGACAGCGAGAACGAAAATCCCGGCACGTCGAGGGTCTGTCGTTTCAGGTCCGCGACCAACGCCGGCATGCTCACCTCGTACGGCACGGCCGCACCCCCGCCGGCCATCGCCACCGTTCCGCTGAACTCCAGGGCGGCCAGCCGGTACTGTTCGGCATCGGTGTCGGGGATCAGGGTGAATTTGCCCTTGAAGACCACCTGCTCGCCCCGGATGCCGCGATTCGCATCGAACTGGATGCTCACCGGCACGTCGCTCTTCGAGGCGATGGCGCCCGTCTCAAACTCGAGATTCTCGATCACGTCGGCATCATAGGCGACGCGGCCGTGCGTCACGCGGATGCCGCCGATGGATTTCAGCTGCGCCGAGGCGCCCTCGCTCGAGGCCGGCGCGGCTTTCGGCTTGTCCTCGTCCCGCATCTGCCAGTTGCCCTGACCCGCGGCATTCTTGTGCAGGCGCAGGTCGAGCCCGTCGAGTTCCACCTTCGACACCTCCAGTTGTCTGCTGAGCAACGGCATCACCCTGACGCGCACGGCCGCGTGTTGAAAGGTGAGGAAGGGCTCGTCGCCGAAGCCCGGTGGATTGCCGAGGCTGGCCGGGCCCAATTCCAGGGCGATCCAGGGGAATACGGACAGGGCGATGTCGCCGGGCAGCCTGAGTTCACGCCCCGTCGACTGCTTCACCGCCGCCGCGATCCGGTCCTTGAAGTTGTTCGGATTGACGAACAGCTTGATGCCGATCAGCACCACCGCCACCAGGGCGATCAAGCCGCCGATCACCCATCCCAACAGTTTCGCCGCGCGCATGTCGCCAACTCCCAAAGTGCCCGAGCAAAGGATCATATCCCAGGAAGCGCGGCCCACCGCGACCGGGCGGGTCGATCGGTCCCCCGGTCGCCGGCGCCCGGCGCAGCGAGGGCGGGCCGGTGGCGCGCGGTGCGGCGGCGCGCGGCGCTGCGCTTCTATGGAAAGGCGCCCTCACCACGTACACTTTCGTTCGCCATGCCCAACCGCAAAACGTCACCTCCGGCTGCCAAACCCATCAACCTTCGGCGCGTGAAGGTAGGCCAACGGGAGATCCTGACCGAAGGCATCCGCCGCGTCGTCTTCCAAGATCTGTTCCATTACTTCATGACCATCACCTGGCCGCAGGTGTTCGCGACGTTTGCCGGCTTTTTCCTGGTGTTCGACACGCTCTTCGGCTTCGCCTATCACCTGGTGCCCGGGTGCATCGCGAACCTGAATCCACCGGGGTTCGCGGGCGCCTTCTTCTTCAGCGTCGAAACGCTGGCCACCGTCGGTTACGGCGACATGCATCCGCAGACCGTGTACGGGCACACCGTGGCCATGATCGAAATTTTCGTGGGCTTGATGTCCCTCGCCGTCATCACCGGGCTGATGTTCGCCCGCTTCTCGCGTCCCCGGGCGCGATTCTTGTTCTCCAAGCAACTGGTGGTCCGGCCCATCGACGGTCGGCGAACCCTGGTCCTTCGCGCCGCCAATCTGCGTTTGAACGTGGTGCAGGATGCCTTCGCCAAGCTGTACATGACGCGCAACGAGGTCACGCAGGAGGGCTTTCGCATCCGCCGGGTCGTCGATCTACCGCTGCTCCGCTCGACACAGCCGTTGTTCAGCCTCGGCTGGACCCTCATGCACGTGCTGGATGAATCGAGCCCCCTGCGTCGGGAGACCGCCGAGTCCTTGAATGAGGCCGAGGCCGCGTTCATCCTCAACATGAGCGGCACCGACGAGAGTACCGGGCAGATGCTGACGACGCGGGCCGAATATTCGCACAGCGCCATTCGCTGGAACGCAACCTTCCGCGACATCATCGAGATCGATGCGGACGGCGTTCTGCACATGGACTACGCCAAATTCGACGAGGTGGAGCCGCTGCCGGATGCGCCCGGCTCGTCCGATGTGCCGGGTGGGCGGTGATACGGGACCGCGACGTCAGTCGTTGCACCTGCTAGCATCGAGCCACCACCCAAATACGACGAGGTCGCCGTGACCGGCAGCGTTGAGACGGTGATCCTCCACGGCAACGACCCCTTTGCGGTCGAGGTGCGCGGGTTCGATCACATTCCGGAACCCGAGCGCAACATGACGCCGCGTCAGGTGGACCTCTTCTGGGTGGCGAACAGCGTGAATCTGTTGTCCTTCGCACTGGGCGCGCTCGCGGCGGCCGAGGGCCTGCGGCTGTGGTGGGTGTTCGCAGCCTGCGTCGTCGGTGGCTGGGGCTATGCATACCTGGCATACGGCTCCATCGTCGCGGTGCGTGCGGGGCTTCCCGTGAATACCCTGACGCGTGCGGTGTTCGGCATGCGGGGCAATCTGCCGAACGCGGTGCTCTCGTGGATCGCCTCGGTGGCCTTCGAGGTCATCAACGTGATCTTCGGCGTCGAGGCGCTGCTCGCGTTGTTTCATTGGCTGGGCTGGTCCGATCCGGGAGCCGTGGGCAAACTGCTCGCGGTGCTGGTGCAGCTGCTCCTGTGCGGCGGCATCGCGGTCTGGGGCCATGCCACCATGATCTGGTTCCAGCGCTTCCTGGCGGTGCTGGTGAGCATCGCCCTCCTCGTCGTGTTCGCGAGCGTGGCGGCCAGGATCGATCTCGGCAAGGCGGCGGCGGCGCACACCCCGCTGTCGCCCGGCGCCACCCTCGCCGCATTCTCGACGGCCTGCGCCATCATCGCGTCGAATCCGCTCTCCTTCCTGTTCAACGGTCCCGATTGGGTCCGTTACCTGCCGTCGGCCACGCCGGCCGGGACGATCTTCCGGCACGTGTTCTGGGCGAGCTACATCCCCGGGCTGGCATTGACGCTGATGGGCGCGCTGTGCGCCACGCTCGGCGACATGGCCGATCCCGTGGCGGGATTGAAGCCCTTCATTCCGGATGCGCTGTTCCTGGTCTACATCCTCGCGGTGATCGGCGGCTCGATCGCCAATGCGGTGCCCACGTATTATTCCTCGGGCCTGACCCTGCAGGCCATCGGCCTGAACCTGCACCGCCACGTCGCGACCGCGCTCGACGTGATGGTCGCGACGGCGCTCGCCCTGTACGTGCTCTTCGTTCAGGACTTCACCACCGCGCTCAATGCGTTCATCGCCCTGCTGATGGTGTGGGTGGGCCCGTTCGGCGGCGTGTGGATCTGCGACGGTTTCCTGCGCCGCGGTCGGTTCGATGCACGCGCCATTCACAGCCGCGCCGGCGCCGCGGGCCGCTACTGGGGCTGGCACGGATTGAATCCGTCCGGCTGCATCGCCCTGCTGGCGGGCATGCTCACGGCGGCGCTGACCATGCGGTCCCCGGTGTACGACGGCCCGCTCGCCCGCGCCCTGGGCGGTGCGGACCTGAGCTGGCTGTTGGGCTTTCCGGTATCGGCACTGGTGTATGCCGCCCTGCTGCGTTTTCGCACCGGCGATGCCGCGTTGAGCCTGACGGCGGAACGAGGGGTGCACGAGGCGTGACGCAGGCCCGGGCCGCCGAGATTCGCCGACACATCTGGGAGAAGCTGCGCCCGGTGGCGAAGCCCGACTCACGCTTTCATTTGAATTTTGCCGAGTACATTCCCGACTTCGTCGGCAGCGACAGCGCCGTCGAGCGGCTGGTCGCGCAGCCGTTCTATGGCCCGGGCCGATACGCCTTCGTGACGCCCGACAACGGTCTGGCCGGGCTGCGCCGGCGCATGCTGGACGACGGCAAGACCCTGGTGGTGTCCACCTACGGCATCCATCGCGGCTTCGTCCTGCTCGAGCCGTCGACGCTCGCCCCCGGCGAGTCGCGATACGCATCGTGGTTGGACGGCCTGGAGCATTTCGGCACGCCCATCACCCTTGCCGGTCTCACCGCCCGCGGACCTTTCGATTTCATGGTCACCGGTGCATCGGCGGTTTCATTGAACGGCGTACGCTTCGGCAAGGGTCACGGATACTTCGATCTCGAATGGGGCATGTTCACCGACCTGGGCCTGGCCGGCGAGACCACCCCCGTCAGCGCCGTGGTGCACGACGTGCAGGTGGTCGAGGATGCCCTCGTCGCCGGTGCGACCGACATCCTGGTCGATCACATCGCCACGCCCACCCGGTTCATCACCACCTCGCGAGCCCCGAGACCGCACGGCATCCGCTGGGACCTGCTGCAGCCGGAGCAGCTGGCGGCCACGCCGCCGCTGCAGGAATTGCAGGCCATGCAACACGCCGGCGGGCCGGGACTGGATGGGCCGGCCGGACCGGGCCGGCGGGTGACGCCGCCCCGCGCAGCGGATCCGTCAAGCACTCCGCTTGAGATTGATGCGGACCAAACGATACCCGAGCAACGCCGCCAGGATGACGGCGTACAGTAACGGTTCGCGAATGTCCTTCTTGACCCCCCACCAGTAGTGCCATACGCCCAGAATGGCGATCAGGTAGATCGAACGATGAAGCGCAACCCACCGGCGGCCCAGACGGCGTTGCATCGCGGCCGTCGACGTGAGCGCCAACGGCAGGAGCAGCAGCAGTGCGAGCATGCCGATCGTGATGTAGGGACGCTTCAGAATGTCCTGCCAGACCGCACCCAGCCGGCCCGACTGATCGAGAATCACGTAGACCGAAAAATGCAGCACCGCGTAGAAGAAGGCAAACAGACCGAGCATGCGTCGATGACGCAGCCAGGCGATGGAACCGGTGAGCTGTCGCAGCGGGGTCATCGAGAGCGTGATCAACAGGAATTTCAGAGCCCAATCGCCGCAGGAGTGCAGCATGAACTTGACCGGGTCGGCGCCCAGCGACAGACCGAACAACCCGAGCGCGCCCATGAGAAGGTACACCGCCGGCCCGCAGGAGATCGCGAAGACCAGCGGCTTGAGCCATCGCGTCGTCGAGATCAAAAATTGGTCTTCAGATTCATGCCGGAGTACAGGCTCGCGACTTCGCTCCCGTAGCCATTGAAGGGAAGCGTCGGGCGGCGCTGATCGAACAGACTCCCGCCGATGTGCCGTTCCGTCGCCTGACTCCAGCGCGGGTGGTCCACGGCAGGGTTCACGTTCGCATAAAAACCGTATTCATCGGGCGCGGATCTTGCCCACGTGGTCGAGGGCATGCGCTCGACGAAGCGTATGCTGGCGATGGCCTTGATGCCCTTGAATCCGTACTTCCAGGGCACGACCAACCGCATCGGCGCACCGTTTTGGTTCGGCAGCACCTTGCCGTACAGTCCGACGGCCATGAGCGCCAGCGGGTTCATCGCCTCGTCGATCCTCAGTCCCTCGGTGTACGGCCAGTCCAGGACCGAACCCCTCTCGCCGGGCATCTGCTTGGGGTCGAGGAGTGTTTGAAATTCGACGAACTTTGCCTTGGAGGTGGGCTTGAATCGCTTCAACAGGTCTGCCAGGGGGAACCCCACCCACGGCACGATCATCGACCAAGCCTCGACGCAGCGCATCCGATACACCCGCTCCTCCAACGGATGCGGCTTGATGATGTCCTCGTAGGTGAAGCTGCCCTTGACCTCGCACTCTCCGCCCACCGAGACGCTCCAGGGTCTCGTGCGGAACGCTTGCGCGTTCTCCGCCGGATCGGACTTGCCCGTGCCGAATTCGTAGTAATTGTTGTAGGTCGAGATGTCCTTGAACGAGTTCGGCGCCTCCGTCACGCTGTATTGCGGGTTGCGCGTGTAGGCGAGTATGGCGCCGGGCGCCGTTTGAGCCCGCGAGACCTGCTCGAGGCCCAGGGAACCTGCAGCCACCCATCCGAGGCCGCCGGCGAGCACAGTCCTTCGCGACAAGAATTCGCTTCGGGAAGTGATCTCCGACGGCTTGATGGCAGGTGCTGAAGGGACGTGCTTGTACATGGCCGGGTCCTGAAAAGTGGGGCACACAGCCAATTAGACCGCAAATCAACCGGATTTGTTGCACTCACCTGCATTCCCGCGCCCAAGGTGGCCTGAGCGCCGATGAACTCCAAGCGCTGAGCAAGGGCGGCGGGCGGGTGCCGTCGGCGGCCACCCAGCAATTGCTGCGTGGCGGACCGCCCGGCCGCTCCCTCAGCCGGGTTTCTTGAAGCGGAACAAGAACTGATCGGTATGGCCGCGGACCGAGGGATCGAACACTTTCTTGGTGTGATCGTCGGCGCCGTTGGCGAGCAATGAACTCTGTGCATCGAGCTTGAAACCGGCCGCCAGCGCATCGGCCTTCACCCTCGCCGGATCGATGCGATGCAGGGTCTCGGTCGCCGCGACGCCCGAGCCCGCGCTCGCGGCGTGATCCAGCACCACATACACACCGCCGGGCTTCAAGGCGGCGAACACGGCCCGGTTGAACGCGGGCACATCCGCCGGTCCCATGAACTTGTCGTACAGGTCGTGGTAATTCTGGCGGATGAACACCGCATCGAGGCCCGACGGCAGGGGCGAGGCCACGGGCTCGTCGCTCACGACCACGTTGGGCGACTGGCCGGCGAGCTCCTGCATGTGCGTCAGCGCGTCGGGATGAACCTTGACCACCTCGGCCGTCTCCACGGCATACACCTTGCCCGACGGCCCCACCGCCTGCGCCAGGGCTGCGGTCAGGCGCCCCCCGACGATGTCGGCCACATGATCACCCGGCTTGAGGCCGATGAACCGCACGACCTCCGGCGCCTTCAAGGCGGGATCCGCGGCGGGTGCATCGCCCTGCGCCAGGACTCCCGTCGCCGCGACCAGCGAGATGACCAGAGTCAACGGCCGCCCGATGGTGCGCAGCCCGATCGTTCGCCTTCCGCTCGTTCGTATTTCGTTCGTCCGCCCATCAATCTTTCGCATGTCCACTCCCCTTGTTTCGTTTCGCATCGTTTGCCGCATGACGGCCCTTCAGCGTCGGTCGGACAGCCGGCCGCCCAGTCGGTCGGTCGGCCAGCCAGCCAGCCACTCTTGGATTCTGCTACTTTTCGCGTGCGTCCCGCCACCGGCGGCCGCCAACTTTTCGAACACTGGAAACTTTCATGCGTGACCGGGCTCATCCCATCGGAAGACTGATCGCTGCGGGCCTCGCGCTCGCAGGGTTCATCGGCGCGGCGTCCGCCGCGGCCGGGACCCTCGCCATCACCCATGTCGAAGTGGTCGATACCGCCGGGGGACCGTCGCGGCGGGACATGACCGTCGTCATCCGCGACGGGCGCATCGCCGAGCTCGGCTCCAGCAGCGCCGTTCGGACGCCTGCCGGTGCGAGGACCGTGGACGGCTCGGGCCGGTATCTGATCCCGGGACTCTGGGACATGCACGTGCACACCGTGTTCGGCGACTGGCTGCCGCGCGACGAGCGGGTGATGCTGCCGTTGTTCGTGGCCAACGGCATCACGGGCGTGCGCGACATGGGCGGCGACCTCGACGTGCTGAAGGAGTGGCGGGCCTCGATAGCCGCGGGGCGGCTGCTCGGGCCGCGCATGGTGATCGCGGGACCGATGTTGGACGGGCCGGTGCCGCGGTTCCCGAGCTCCGCGCCGGTGGCGAACGCCGCGGACGGCCGCCGGGTCGTGGACGAACTCGCGGCCCGGGGCGTCGACTTCATCAAGATCCAGTCCCTCATCGCGCGCGACGGATACTTCGCGGCGGCGTCCGAGGCGAAGAAGCTCGGCATCGTGTTCGTCGGACACGTGCCGGATGCGGTGCGTGCCTCCGAAGCGTCCGACGCGGGACAGAAGAGCATCGAGCATTTCACCGGCATCTTCGAGGGCAGCACGTCCATCGAGGACGAGCTCATCGCGGGCCCGAAGAGCCTCGGGCGCAACGTCGCGAATTACGATCCGGCGCGCGCCCGGGCGCTGATCGCGCTCATGGCGAAGAATCAAACCTGGCAGGTGCCGACGCTGGTGTGGGAACGCGGCCAGTGGCTGGTGGATGACATCGACCTCACCCACGATCCGCTCATCCGCTATGCGCCGGCCTCGTGGAAGGATCACACCTGGCCCATGTTCGTGGGCGACATCGAGAAGGACATGGATACCGACCCCCTGCCCGTGCGCAAACGGTTCGTCCAGATGGAACTCGACATGACCCTGGCCATGTTCCGGGCGGGGGTTCCCTTCATGGCCGGCACCGACACGGCGGCGGGCGTGCACATCTTCCCGGGCTTCAGCCTGCATCATGAGCTGGTGCTGTTCCAGCAGGCGGGACTCACACCGCTGCAGGCCCTGCAGACGGCCACCGTCAATCCGGCCAGGTTCCTCGGCCGCACGGCCGACATGGGCACGGTGGAACAGGGCAAGCTGGCCGATCTCGTGCTGCTCGATGCCGATCCCCTAAAGAACATCGCCAACACGCAGAAGATCCGCGCCGTCGTGCTCGCCGGCCGCTTTTTCGACCGCCCGGCGCTCGATCGGCTGCTGCGCGGCGTGGCGCAGGCCGCGGCGGCCGAGCCGCTCCCCGTCAAACGAGGTGCAACACCGTGACGCCACATCGCAGGCACGGGGCGCCTCGATTCGCAGCCTGCCTGGCGGCGCTCGGCGCGGCCACCCTCGGCCTTGCGGCCGCTACGGCGCTCGCCAAGCCCGTCACCGTGGCGGACCTGCTTGCGGGCGCGCCGCCCGCGGACTGGCGCGTGCCCGACCCCGACGACACCCTGTATCTCGAACTGCCACAGGGACGCGTCGTGATCGAGCTCGCGTCCCGCGCGGTGCCGCAGCATGCTGCGAACCTGAAATTGCTGGCCCGGGCGCATTACTTCGACGGCCTCGCCATCATCCGGGCCCAGGACAACTACGTGGTGCAGTGGGACGACGAGAGCCATCGCCGTCCGCTGCCGGACGGGGTTCGACCCTCGGTCGAGTTCATTGTCGAGACACACGCCGCCGCACGCTTCGAGCCGCTGCCCGACCGCGATGTCTACGCGCCGCAAGTCGGGTTCCTGGACGGTTTCCCGGCGGCGCGCGATCCGCGCACCCACGCCGTGTGGCTGGCGCATTGCTATGCCATGGTCGGCGCGGGCCGCGACGATCCGGCGCAGAGCACGGGCGCGGAGCTGTATGCCGTGATCGGGAACGCGCCGCGCCAGCTCGACCGCAACGTCGCGCTCCTCGGGCGGGTGCTGCAGGGCATCGAGCTGCTCTCGACGCTGCCGCGCGGAAGCGGCGAGATGGGCTTCTATGCCGCCGGCGAGCGGCCGACGCCCATCACCTCGATGCGGCTGGCGTCGGACGTGCCCGAGGCCGAACGCACGCATCTCGAAGTGCTGCGCACCGGCAGCGCCACCTTCCGCTCGGTGCTCGCGCAGCGGCGTGAGCGGCACGAGGCATGGTTCAAACACAACCCCGGCGCCATCGACCTGTGCAACGTGCCGCTGCCCGTGCGGACGCAGTTGCCGGCGCCGGCGCCTCGATACACTCGCCGCCCTAGCTGCCGCCGAACCGATAGTTCAGGTCCACGCCCACCGTGCGCGGCTGGGTCACCGCCACTCGGTTGTAGGTCGCCAGGTTCACGGCGTCCTGCGTGACGTTGTTGAGCAGGGCCCGCTTGTCCGTCACGTTGTTCAAAAATAAAACCGTGGACCAGCGGCCCCCGTCGAGCCCTGCCCGGACGTTGGTCAGGTCGTAGGCGGGCAGCACGTTGACGGAGTAGGTCTCGTCCGTGCGGCTGCCCACGTAGGTGTTGTCGGCCCGCGCCAGCAGCGCGAGCTGGTCCGAGAAGCGGTGCCGGTAGGCGATGGAGGTGGACGAGGTCCAGTGCGGCACGTCCTGGATGGCGGTTCCCGGGTTGAATCCGGCGTTGATGAGCGTGGAGCTCACCAGCGCCGCATGCGCATAGCCCACGTTGCCCGACACGGTGACCTCGGGCACCACGATGGCCTGGATCTCGAGCTCGCCGCCGCGCACGTGCGCGTTCCCTGCGTTGGCCGTGTACACGTACCCGCAGGAGGAGAGGGCGTTGGTCTGCTGCACACCGCTCCACTTCTCGAAATACAGCGAGCCGTTCACGGTGACGCGGTTGTCGGCGAGGCGCAGCTTCTCGCCCACCTCGTAGCTCCAGATGTTGTCCGACTTGAACGAGGTCGGGCCGTTGACGAACCCCGCGCTGCCGTACTCCTGCTGCAGCTGCGCTTCGCAGGTGAGCGGCCCCGAGGTGGGCACGGGACCGGTTCCGCCGCCGGGGCGGAAGCCTTTCGCCGCGGTGGCGTACACCATCAGATCCGGCGTGAACTGGTAGGACGTCGACACCTTGGGCG
This sequence comes from uncultured Steroidobacteraceae bacterium, assembly GCA_964657955.1. Classification (GTDB taxonomy): domain Bacteria; phylum Pseudomonadota; class Gammaproteobacteria; order Steroidobacterales; family Steroidobacteraceae; genus Bog-1198. Next base: position 3,317 of record CAZZWZ010000019.1, on the reverse strand, counting down.
TGACGCCCTGGTCCTTCTCGGACGTCGTGGTCATCACCGTGTCCGTCAGGGCGCCGTACTGATTCAGGCTCACCGGCGCGCTGTAACGGTAACGGCGCGCGCCCAGCGTGACCGCCCAGGGATCGGTGATGTTGTAGGTCACTTCGCCGAACACCGATTGTTGGTAGATGGGCATGGGGCTGAAGTAGCTGAACAGATTGTTCGAGCCGAACACGGCGGCACCGTTCTGCGACGGGAACACGATGTTCCACGAGGAGTGGAAGTCCTCGTAGTAGTACCCCGCCAGCCATTTGAGGGGCCCGTCGCCCACCGAGGAGATGCGCAGCTCCTCGGTGAGCTGGTGCGAGGGGTTGTATTCGATGGCTTCGGCGGCGCCGAGGCCGCCCTGCGCCGGCGTGTAACCCGGCACCAGCTGCGGCCCCAGCCCGGTGGTCCACGACTCCGAGGTGTCCTGGGTCAGCGGCTCGTTCCGCGTCCAATACGAGGTGACCGAGGTCAGCTGCAGGATGGGCAGGGTGTAGGTGACGTTGAGCGAGTAGAGCTTGAACTCGTCGCGATAGTTCTCCGAGACGTCGAACGGCTGGTAATGCGCATCGGTGCCCGGCACGCCGTCGATGTACGGCAGGCCGCCCGCCTGCAGCTTCTGGTAGAAGAAGGACGGCGTGATGGTCAACCCGTCGACGGGCTTGATCAGGACGCCCACGCGCACGCTGGTGCGCTCCACGTCGTTGACGTCGTGATGATCGGCGGCCACCGGCGCGGCCAGCACGTTGCCGCGCGTGTCGCCGTTCGCCAGGGGAAATGCGCCCGGCGCGACGACCACGCGGTCGATCCATCCCGCATCGCGCGAATAGGAACCGACGATGCGCACGGCGGCGAGTCCCGCGCCGAAGGGCAGATTGACCATGGCGTTCTCGGCGTGATCGAAGCCGCCATGGTCGGTGTCGCCGAACACCAGCTCGGCCGATGCGTCGAACGCGTCGGGATTCGGCGCGTTCGGCACCACCTTGATGGTGCCGCCCATGGAGCCGGACCCGTACAAGGTGCCCTGGGGTCCGCGCAGCACCTCGATGCGGTTCAGGTCGTAGAGCGCCGGCGAGATCACGATCTTGCCCTCGTTCGAGGCCGACGGCGCCGTGAGGGAGGTGTCGTCGTAGTAGAAGCCGACGGTGGGCGAGTTGCCGCCGGTGGAGGCGATGCCCCGCATCTCGAATTCCGTCATGCCCGGCCCGCTGGTGCGGATCGACACCCCCGGCACGGACTGGACCAGGTTGCCCAGGTCGGTGAGCCCGCGGTCGGCGATGTCCTGGCCCGAGACGGCCGTGAGGCTGATCGGCGTGGTCTGCACCGTGCTCTCGCGTTTTTCCGCGGTCACGACGATTTGCTCGAGCTGCGGCGCGTCCGCCGGTGACTGCTGAGCAACACCCGGCGGCGCGAACGTCGCGGCGGAAAACGAAACACCGAGCGCGGCCACGCGCGCCATGCGAACCCTGGTCATGAAATCCCCTCGCTGCCTGCCTCCCCCGAGCGTCGGGTAGTATAGAGTCCAGATTCCGGTCGAGGGGCTGTTTCCCGGCCGTCGGCGGGAAAACCTGCGGCGGAGGTGTCCGATGTCATCAAAACGCAACAGCCGCTCTCGAAACTGCCGCGGACTCTGACCGGAAGCGCCAACCCATGCCCACCGACCGCCGTTCATTCCTCCAACTCCTGGGCGCCGGCGCACTTTCCGCGACGCTGCCGGAAAGCATCGCCCGGGCGCTCGCGCTGCCCGCCAACAACAAGACGGGCACGCTCGCGGATGTCGAACACGTCGTCTTCATGATGCAGGAGAACCGGGCGTTCGATCACTACCTCGGCAGCTTGAACGGCGTTCGCGGTTTCAACGATCCGCGCGCGGTGAAACTCCCCGGCGGCAATCCGGTCTTCTACCAGCCGGTGGCCGCGGGCGCTCCCGTGCCCTACGTGCTGCCCTACCGTCCCACGGCGGCCAACCTGGGCCTGCAGTTCATCGAGGACCTGGCACACGATTGGGACACCACCCACCTCGCCTGGAATGCGGGAAACTGGGACCGATGGGTGCCGGCCAAATCGCCCCTTACGATGGTGTATCTGAACCGGGCCGACATCCCCTATCACTATGCGCTGGCGGACGCCTTCACCGTTTGCGATGCCTATCACGCCTCGCTGCTGGGACCCACGGATCCGAACCGCTACCACATGTTCACCGGGTGGGTGGGCAACGACGGCAACGCCGGCGGTCCCGTGGTGGACAATGCCGAAGCGGGCTACGGCTGGCTGACCTTCCCCGAAATCCTCCAGGACGCCGGCATCGACTGGCGGGTGTACCAGGATGTCGGCACGGGCCTCAACGCCAGCGGCTCCTACGGCAACGACTCCGCCGACCCCCTCGTCGGCAACTACGGCGACAATGCGCTCCTTTACTTCGATCAATTCCGCAACGCGCCGGCGTCGAGCGAGCTGTACCAACGGGCCGTGACGGGCACCAACGCCGCCGTCGGCGGCACGATCTTCGACCGGTTCCGCGCGGATTGCGCAGCGAACGCGCTGCCGCAGGTGTCCTGGATCTGCGCACCCGAAGCCTACTCCGAGCATCCCAACTGGCCGGCCAATTACGGCGCCTACTACGTCTCGCAGATCATCGATGCGCTCACCGCCAATCCCGCGGTGTGGGGCAAGACGGCGCTGTTCGTCATGTACGACGAGAACGACGGCTTCTTCGACCACATGGTGCCGCCGACCCCGCCCCAGTCGGCGGCCCAGGGCCTGTCCACCGTGCCGGTCACGAACGAAATCTTTCCCGGCGGCGTCGACACGAGCTCAGGGCCCTCGACTCCCGGCCCCTATGGGCTGGGCGCGCGCGTGCCCATGTTCGTCATCTCCCCCTGGACCAAGGGCGGGTGGGTGTGCTCGGAAGTCTTCGACCACACCTCGCTCATCCGCTTCGTGCAGGCGCGCTTCGGCACCGAGTCGCATCCCCTGACGAACCCCAACATCACACCCTGGCGCAAGGCGGTGTGCGGCGATCTCACCTCGGCGTTCAACTTCGCCACACCCAACGCCGCCGCCGTCACGCTGCCGGGCACGGCGGCCTACGTGCCGCCCAACGCGGCTCGCACCACGGTCAGCTACGTGCCGTTGCCGCCGGCGGTGCAGTCCATGCCCGTGCAGGAGCGCGGCACCCGCCCCGCGCGGGCGGTTCCGTATCGGCTGAACGTGACCGCCGCGGCCAGTCTCGCCGGCGAGACCGTGACGCTGTCCTTCCACAACACCGGCTTGCGCGCCGCCGTATTCCACGT
>CAZZWZ010000018.1:0-22367 GCA_964657955.1 uncultured Steroidobacteraceae bacterium | reverse complement strand
GCGGGTGCGCCGCCGCGCGGGTTGCCGCCGCCCCAGGCGCCGCCCTCGAAGCCGGCAGCGCTGCCGCACATGGCCGCCGCCAGGCGCGCGGCCGGCAGCCAGTGGGCAAACGAATACGCCATGCTCTGCGAGAAGAAGCGCGGGGACGGTGCGGGCTCCGAAGGCACGGCCTTCGAGCCGCAGTGGATCTTCGACGATCTCGCCCTGGTCGGTGACCGGGCCACCGTGATGTTCGTCTTCAAGACCAGCGCCGGCGTGCTGCTGATCGACTCCGGGTACTCGACCAAGCTCGACTCGGTGCTGCTGCCGGGCCTGGCCAAGCTCAAGATCGATCCGGCCACGGTGAAGACCATCGTGATCACGCATGGACATCCGGATCATTACGGGACTGCGCTCCACTTCCAGACACGTTACGGCACGCACGTTCTGGCTACCGCGGCCGACTGGGAACTGATCGAAGGGACGCCGCCGAGTCCGCCACCCGGCATGGGGCCTCCGCAGGATTGGATGCAGCCGAAACCGCCGAAGCGCGATCAGGTCATCGCCGACGGCGGAAAGATCACCCTGGGCAACGTGACCCTGGAGGCACATTTGATCCCCGGCCACACGCCGGGTGCGCTGGGTTTCATCTTTCCGGTCAAGGACCAGGGCCACACGCACACGGCCGCGATCTTCGGCGGCACCATTCTGGGCGATGCCATGGTGCCGCTCGACAACCTGCGCCAGTACGTCGACTCGCTGGCGCGTTTCGGCCGGGTCGCCCATGCCAGCGGCGTCGACGTGGAATTGCAGAATCACCCGGTGTTCGACGACACGTTCGTCAAGGCCGCCGCGCTCGCCGCGCGCAAGCCCGGCGATCCGAATCCCTTCGTGGTGGGCGAGCCGGCGTACCAGAACTTTCTCACGGTGATGTCCGAGTGCACGCAGGCGACGATCGCGCAGCGAGAGTAGGCAGCGGCTCTACGCCGCACTTCCGGTGGGGGCAGGAGCCTGCGGATTTGCGGCGGCTGCGCGGACGCAGACCACGATCACCCCGCCGTCAAGGCTTCTCGGCGGCTGCGGCGGCCTTGGCGTCGGCCTTGGCCGCCGCATAGTCCGCCTCGGCCTGCTCCTTGCAAGTCTTGAGCGCGTCGCCGGTCGAAGCCTCGCACTTTTCCAGCGCGACCTTGCGATTGCCGTCGGCGGTCGCCACCTGCACGTCGTAGGACGCCTTGACCGCGGTGTTGTCGAGGGCGACGGCTTTTTCATCCATCTTCTTGGCGGCCTTCTCCACCTGCGTGGTGGCTTTTTGCTCCGCCTGGGCCTGCTCGCGCGCGGCCACTTCTTCGGTGGCGGCCACATCCTTGGCCTGCGCTTCGGGCGATTTCGGGTTGTTGCAACCCGTCAGCAGGGCCAGGGCCAGTGCGACGCCTGCGGACCATTGAGTCGATTTCATGTCGGTTGTCCTTCGTTGAAAAGCTGCGTCGCAGGCTCGATCCCGCGACGCGTGAATCATGCCGCCGACGGATGCGGCATGGCCACCAGCATGGTGGCCACGGCATTGCCTTCGTTGCGGATGGCGCGCGCCTCACCCGCCGGAATGTGGCAGCTGTCGAGCGGCGACAACACGTGGATGCTGCCGTCCCCCAGTTCCACGGTGACCTGCCCCGCCAGCACCACGTAGATCTTTTCGAGCGCGCCCGAGTCCATCTCGGCGCCGCCCTGCGGCAGGAAATGAGAGATGCCCATCCAGGCGAATTTGGCGGCGGTGACGTCGAAGCCTTGAATCCTCAAGGACCGCATGTCGAAATGTTTGGGCGCATCGTAGCGCGGCGCTGCGTCGAAGCGGGTGATTTGCATGCCTGTGGTGCTCCGCTGGTATCCGTGGCTCAGGCGTCCGGCTGCCGCTCCGGTTCCGCATCGCGGAAAGCCTGCAAGGCGCCGCAAGTCGCCCCGATCCGACGGATCAACGGAAAGGGTTCGAGGTCGAGTTTGAAACGCTGTGCGCTGAAAATCTGCGGCACCAGATAACAATCGGCGAGCGTGGGCGCGGCACCGAAACAAAAACCCGCGCGCTCCCCGTCGCCGGCGAGCAGCGATTCCAGCGCCGTGAAGCCGGCTCCGATCCAATGACGACACCACGCGGCGACGTTCTCCTCGTCCGCGCCGTAATCGGCTCGCAGCTTCTTCAGCACGCGCAGGTTGTTGATGGGATGAATGTCACAGCCGATCACCGCGGCCAACGCCCTCACGCGTGCGCGATCAAGCGCCGCGGCCGGCAGCAGCGCCGGAGTGGGATAGCTTTCCTCGAGCCATTCCAGAATGGCCGGCGACTGGATCAGCGGCGTGCCGTCCACCGTCAACACAGGTACCAGGCCCTGGGGATTCACGGTGACGAAATCGGCGTTCTTGTGTTCCTGCTTCGGCAACGAGACGGCCCGATATTCGTAGGCCAGCCCCTTGAGATTCAGCGCGATCCGCACCCGGTGCGACGTTCCGCTGCGAAAGAACCCGGCCAGGGCGAGAGGAGTTGCTGCTGACATGGGAATCGAGAATATCACATCGCCTTGATCGATCTTGCCGCGAGCAGCATCGACCATGCGGACTCAACGGCGCGGCCCTGCGATCTGAACTACAATACCAATTGGTATTGATGGCGGATGCGCGGCGGCGATGCCACGAATTGGCGGTGGAACGGGTGAGGTGGATGTGAAACGCAGCGATGAGCCGGCGGCCAAGAGGGTCTTTGTCCTTTGCCTGATCACGGCCCTGTTCGAGGGGGCGGACAACGTGTCGCTCGGCCTCGCGGCCCCGAAGATCGCGCATGAACTGAGTCTGCCTCCGTCACAGATCGGCTTGGCCTTGAGCGCGAGTCTGATCGGGCTGATGCTGGGTTCGTTCCTCGGCGGCAGATTGTCCGACCGCATCGGGCGCAAGCAGGTGCTCATCCTTTCCATGCTCGCCCTCGGCCTGTTCTCCCTGGGCACCACGGTGGTTCGCAATTTTCCCGCTCTACTCACCCTGCGACTCCTGGTGGGTCTGGGAATCGGCGGCGCATTTCCCATCCTGATCGCGCTGGCGAGCGAGGCCAGCACCCCCGGCAGACGCGCCACGGCCATCGGCCTGGTGTATTCGGGCAATCCCGTCGGAGCTTCGTTGCTCTCGTTGTTGATGGGCGTGATGGGGCCGGGGGTCGACTGGCGGGTGATTTTCTACGTGGGGGGCATCGGACCCCTGGTGCTGGTGCCGCTGCTCATGCTGTTCCTGCCCGAGTCGGCCGCCTTTCGCGAGGCTCGTCGCCAGCTCGCGGACCGTGTCGCCGCGCCCCGCGTCGGCGTCGTGCTGTTCGGGGAGGGCAGGGTGGCGGCGACACTGCTGCTGTGGGGCAGCTGCGCCTTCACGCTGTTCGTGGTGTATCTGCTGCTCAACTGGCTGCCTTCGCTCATGGTGGCCAAGGGGTTGACCGGGCCGCGTGCATCGTTGGTGGCCATGACGCTGAACCTCGGAGGCGCGCTGGGCGTGCTGGTCTTCGGGGCCATCGTCGACCGGGGGGGTCACAGGTACACCATCGTCGGGTGCTACCTCGCCTTGTTCTTGTCGCTGGCCGGTCTGGCCGGCCTGAGCAATTATGCCGCCATGCTGAGCTTCGCGGGTTTCGCCGGATTCTTCATGCTGGGAAGCCAGCTGGTGCTCTACGCGCTGGCCTCCGATCTGTATCCCACCCTGTGCCGCGGCACCGGTCTGGGCGCGATGGTGTCGGTGGGTCGCATCGGTGCCGTCAGTGCGCCGTTCGTCGCCGGGCTGCTCCTGTCGGCGGGTTACGATGCCACCGCGGTGTTCGGTACGGCGGTGGCGTGCGTCTTCATCGCAGGCGCGCTTGCGTTCGCGCTGCTGTCGTACATCGGCCGTGCGACCGAGGCCGCGTAACCCGTCGAATCGGCCTCCGCGCGTCCTCGTCAGCTCGACAGCAGCGAATTGACGATCACGTCGTAGGTGCGGCCGTAATGCCCCTTGAGCTGCTCGATGGCGGCGTCGGCATTGCGCTCCAGGCAGGCGTTGACGATGGCGCGATGCTCGTCGAGCTCGTTGCGCTCGGATACGTAATCCACCCCGAGCAGGCGATAGCGCTCCGCCGCGTCGAACAGCTGTTCGCTGATCCTGACGATCCAGTGCGTGCCGCAGCCGCCGATGAGCGCCAGATGAAACGCCTTGTGGCGGTTTTCCCAGTCGCTGTTCTCGAGCTTGCCGCGCTTGCCGCGCGCGGTTTTGGAGAGGCGGTGCAGGGCCAGCACCAGATTTTCCTCCCAGCCGGTGTCGAATCGCGCCACCGACTCGCGAAGCGCCGCACCGTCGATCCAGCAGCGCGCCGTCAACAGCTCGCTCAGTTCCTGCCGGCTCACGGGCGCGACGCGGAAGCCCTTCTGCTCCTCCAGGGCCACGAATCCTTCGGACAGCAGCCGGTTCAAGGCTTCGCGCACGGGGCTGCTGCCGGTGCTGAAACGTTGGCGCAACGCGCCCGCGCCCAGCTTCTCGCCGGGACGCAGCTTGCCGTTGAGCACGTCGGTGCGCAGCTGTTCGTAGACGGATTTGGTGAGCGTTGCCGCCTGATGCTCGTCGCCGCGGTCGTCTTCATCGGCCGGCGCGGAGTGCTTGGCGGGGCGGCCGGCCGGCGTCGAAGGGGAGTTGGCTTTCATCGTACTGCGGGACCACATGCAGGCATACCTGTCGCAAAGTATACCGGGTCCCACGGCGGCGGCTACTGCGGCCGCTGTGGCGGCTGTTCCGGCCCCGGCGGGGGCGGCGCCGGTTCGGCCGTTCCCGCCCCCCGCCGGCGCGCTGCCGCGGTGCGCTCCGCGACCCGCCCCAGCAGACCCACCATCTCCTCCAGCTCGCCGTGCGGGATGCCCTGGGTGATGAAGACGATCCGCGTCCGGTGATCCGCATCGTTCCAGCCGGGCAGCCACGCCAGATTGTGCAGCAAATGCTGTGCGCCCTGGATGACGGCGGGCTTGCCGGGCTCCTCGGCCACGTTCACCAGCCCTTTGACCCGGAGCAGACGCGGACCGAGGTGCTTTTCGAGCGAGGCCAGCAGCAGCTGCAGGGTCTCACGCGGAACCGGCTCGTCGCGCACGAAACTGTACGAGGCGATGGAATCGTCATGATCGTGCGGATGACCGGGATCGGGCGCCGTCGGGCGCTGCGCGGCGACGACGCCCGAGTGGGCGAGCCAGGCCTGCAGGGCCGCGGAGCCGCGCGCGGGATCGCCGTGAGCTCCGCGGATCACCTCGATGGCACCGGCGGCGGGGTCGTCGTTCCTGCAAATCAACGCGCCGGGGTTGACCCGGCGCAGGCGTGCAACCAGCGCATCGCCGGCAGCCACTGCGGCCGCATCCCGGAGCAGATCGACCTTGGTGAGCAACACGCAGTCGGCCAGCGCCACCTGGCCCACCGACACCGGATGTTCGGTCAGCGTTGCGCCGCCGTTCACGGCGTCCACCGTCGCGATCACCGCATCCATGCGGAACAATCCCTCCAGCGTCGGCTCGGAAAGAAACGCTTGGATCACGGGCGCCATGTCCGCAAGACCCGAGGTCTCGATGATGACCCGGTCGAAAGCGATCTCGCCGGCCTCGCGTGCGTGGTACAGCCGGTTCATGGTCTGCACCAGATCGCCGAACACCGTGCAGCACAGACAGCCGTTCTCGAGCACCAAGATCGTGTCGTCGCTCTTGGTCGTCAAGGCATGGTCGATGCCGACGGCACCGAATTCATTGATGACCACCGCGGTTCGCGCGAGCGCAGGGTCGGCGAGCGCCCGGTTCAGCAGGGTGGTCTTGCCGCTTCCCAGAAAGCCGGTGAGGATGACGACGGGGGTGCGGATGTCGGCCCGGACGCCCGGCGAGGGCTCGCCGGCTGCAGCGCCCGCGACGCTCAACCCAGACCGCTCGCGCGTGCCTGGTCCAGCGCCATGGCGGCCCAGTCGCGCTGCGCGTCCCCGTGCGCGACGGCGCCGAGCAGGCGGTCGCGACAGACGTTGGCGCTCGGCAGCGGAACGCCGGCGTAGCCTCCGGCCGACAGCGCGAGATTCACGTCCTTGAGACCGAGCGCGACGGTGAATCCGGCCGTGTCCCAGCCCTTCTCGAGAATGATCTTGGAGTAGGTGTCGTAGGCCGGGGAGGCGAACAAACCGTCGGTGACGATCTGCCGGAAAACGGCGGCGTGACCGCCGTGTTTCTGCACCAGGGAGAACGCCTCGCCCAGCGCTTCGATGGCGCAGGCCAGCAGGAAATTATTCGCGAGCTTCATGGTCGAGGCGGCGCCGGGCGCATCGCCCGCCCCGAAGGTGCGTCGCCCGAGCGCCTCGAACAGCGGCAGGCAGCGGGCGACCGCGTGAGGCGCGCCACCGACGATGATGCCGAGCCGGCCGGCGGCCACCGCGTCGGGGCGACCGAGAACCGGGGCCGCCACGAGGGTTTGCCCGGCCGCGGCATGCGAGGCCGCCAGCGACTCGATCACCTTCACGTCATGGGTGCCCATGGCCACGTGGATCCCGCCCGCCGGCAGGCTGCGCTGCAACCCACTGCTGTCGTCGGCCACCGCGAGCAGAGCCGCATCGTCCGCCAGCATGGTGATGACGAGGCCCGCATGCGCCGCGGTGTCGGCGACGGATGCGGCCGCGCGGGCGCCCAAGGCAACCAGCGGTGCGAGTTTTGCCGGCGTCCGGTTGTAGATGCACACGTCGTGGCCCGCGCCGATCAGGCGCGCGACCATCGCCTGGCCCATCCGTCCCACCCCGATGAATCCGACCTTCAAATGAATGCTCCGACGATGGCGCAGCACAGCGCCCAGAAGAACGGGTATTCGCATCCGCCGATGTGCCAGAGCCATTTGCGTTCCACTTTGATGACGGCCAATGTGGCGATCAGCAGGTACGCACAGGCCGCCCAGGCGGCCATCGACGTGGCCGTGCCGCTCAGGAGCAACGCGGCCAGAACCACCTCGATGACCATCGCGAGGTAGCCGAACAATTCCGCCGGCTTGAAACCCGCAGTGCGAAAAAAGCCGAATGCGGCCTCCTTGGCGGTGAATTTTCCGAGCGCGTGCGGCAGGAAGAAAAACCCGCAGACCAGGCGCAAGGCGGTGAGCGGAGTCAGAGACGTGAGCTGGTGCATCGAGGGTGTCCGTTGCGCGAAAGCGCGGATTCCCATCAGTTTATCGAAAAAACTTGCAATTCAGCTACCTTTATCGACAGAGTCTCGCTGACACGGGGTTCATTGAGGGATGTTGGCAATGCAGATCGGTTTCATCGGCCTGGGTCGGATGGGCGGCGCGATGGCGCGGCGATTGCTGGCGCACGGGTTTTCGTTGGGCGTGTTCGATCCGGACGTGCGGCAGACCTCGCCGTTGCAGGACCTGGGGGCGCGGATCGCCTCGGATATCGGCGATCTGTGCCGGGAACGGGCTCTGCTCATCACCATGCTGCCCAACGACGCCGTGCTCGAGTCGGTGGCGCTCGGGACCAAAGGGCTGGCCGAGTCCATGGAAGAAGGCGCGATCCACATGGTCTGCGGCACCCACGGGGTGCTCGCGGTCGAGGCGGTGGCGCAGGCTCACGGGCGCCGGCGACAGGTGCTGGTATCGTGCACCGTCCTCGGACGCCCGGAGCGTGCCGCGGACGGCAAACTGGGCCTGATTGCGGCCGGACCGTCGGCGGCGGTGGACGCCGTCGCCCCGGTGCTCGCCGTGCTCGGCGAGAAAGTTTTTCGTGCCGGCGAGAATCCGCTGTCGGCCGTGGCCATCAAGATCGCGAACAATTTCGTGCTGGGATGTGCCATCGAGGCCATGGGAGAGGGGATGGCGCTGGCGCGCCGCTACGACGTCGACCCGCTGCTGTTCCACGACGTCCTGAGCCAGGGACTGTTCGATTGCATCGCCTACCGCAGTTACGGGGACGTCATCGCGCGGCAGGACTGGGGGCGCATCGGCGCCACCGCGACCATCGGTCTCAAGGACGCCGCCCTGGCCTTCGAAGCTGCGGCGAAGGTGGGGGTCCCGCTGCCCAGCGGCAGCGTGTGGCGCGATCATTTGTTGACCGCCTGCGGTCGCGGGGAGAGCGCCCTCGATTGGGCGGTGATGGCGCGCGAGCAGTTTCGCAGCAGCGGATTGGAGTAAACTGCAATCTGTTGAAAACGTAAAAATTATCGATTTTATAAACTATAAACTGTATATTGCCGATATCAGCAACGGGCGGTGGCCCGGGAAGCGGCGGCCGGTCAGTCAGGGACATCATGATAAGAGCAGCGATCGTGGGGTTGGGTTGGTGGGGCGGAACGCTGGTGGAGTCGGTGGCGGGCAGCGATGCCATCACCTTCGTTGCGGCGTTGACGCGTTCGAATTCCCAACGCGACCAGGAACTGGCGGCCAAGCACGGCTTGCGGCTCTTCAACCAGATGGATGAGCTGCTGGCCAGCCCGCTCATCGATGCCGTCGTGCTCGCGACGCCGCCTTCCGGCCACACCGGCCAGATCACCGCCGCCGCCGCCTCGGGCAAGCACGTGTTCTGCGAGAAGCCTCTGGCGATCCGCAAGAGCGATGCCGTGGCGTCCGTGGCCGCGGTGGAGCGTGCCGGCGTGACGCTGGGACTCGGCTACAACCGGCGGTTTCATCCCAGCTGGATCGACTTGAAGCAGCGTCTGCAGAGCGGCGCTTTGGGCACCATCCTGCACATCGAGTGCACCATGAGCGGACCGAACGGTCTGAGCGCCTCGAACGACGTGTGGCGCTCGCAGGCCGACGAGGCACCGTGCGGGGGACTCATTCCAATGGGCGTGCACGCCATCGACGGCTTGATCGATCTGGTCGGCGACGTGGATCACGTCTTCGGCCAGAGTTTCCGGCGCGCGGTGGCCAACGACAACGACGACACCACCACCGTCCTGTTCAAGATGCGGGCTGGCATGTCCGCCTATCTCGGAACGATGATGGCGACGGCGGGAACCTTCCGCTTCCAGGTGTACGGATCGGCGGCGACGGCCACGCTGGGTGGAAACGTCCACGTGGCCGGACAATCCTCGCATCAACGCCGCAGCGGCCTGTTCGGCAGCTATGTGATTCAACCCGTCAAGGGCGATGCAGCATCGATCGAAGTGCCGGAATTCGACGTCAACCGCGCGGAATTGGAAGCCTTCGCGCGGGCCGCCGCCGGCGGCGCGGCGTATCCCGTATCCCATCCGCAGATGATTCACGGCGTGGCCGTGACCGAAGCGATCGTGTCATCGGCGCGATCGGGCCGGGTCGAAGTCGTCGCCTGAAACTCACCCCCACCAGGAGAGCATCAATGGATCTCGGCAAGTTTGGCCACCTTACGTATTCGACGCTGGTACACCCCGGCGACACCTGGGAAGAGATGTGGCACAGCTTGACCACGTACGTGCCCCGGGTGAAAGCGCGCGTGTCGCCCGATCACCCCTTCGGCGTGTCGCTGCGGCTGTCGGCGTCGTCGGTGGACACCTTGACGCGATCGCCGGAGGAACGGCAGAAGCTCAAGCGGTTCCTGGACGACAACGATCTCTACCTGTACACCGTCAATGCGTTTCCCTACGGTCCCTTCAAGAACACCGTGGTGAAGGAGGAGGTGTACGAACCGGACTGGCGCACGCAGCTGCGCGCGAAGTACACCGAGAAGGTCGCCACCATCCTCGCCGAGATCTGCCCGGCGTTCGTCAATCCGTCGATCCAGAGTCCGCCGCTCGGCTTCAAGCCCAAGGTCACCGGGGACGACGTGGTCGAAGCCTACGCGGCGAACGTGCGCCAGCTCGCCGCCTTCCTGCACCGGCTTCGTGAGAGCACCGGCAAGACCATCACGCTGGCGCTCGAACCCGAGCCGTTCTGCTTCCTCGAGACCACCGAGGAGACCGTGCACTTCTTCACCAAGGTGCTGCGCTCCGATTCGTCGCTGCAGGCGCTGGCCACCGAGCTTCAGGTCGATGTCGCCCAGGCCCGTGAAATCCTCAAGCGTCACGTGGGCACCGTGTACGACATCTGTCATCAGGCGGTCGAGTTCGAGAACATCTCCGCCTCCCTGCAGAGCCTGGTCGACAACGACATTCCGGTGTTCAAGCTGCAGGAGGCGGCCGCGGTGCGCGTGCCTGCGGTGACCCCGGCGGCCGTGGAGGCCTTGCGCGAGTATGCCGACTCGGTGTACCTGACCCAGACCATCGAGTCGCGCGGCGGCAAGCTCACCCGCTTCTTGAACCTGCAGGACGCGTTCGCCGCCTTCGAAAAGGACCCCACGGGCGATCGGGAATGGCGGATTCATTTCCACGTACCGGTGTTCCTCGACGACTTGGGCGATCATTTCAAGACCACCCGTTTCGCCATCGAGGAGGCCCTGGAATTCCACAAGCGCACTCCCTTGAGCGGCCAGCTCGAGATCGAGACCTACACCTGGGACGTGCTGCCGGACCATCTGAAGACGGGCGACATCGTCGACTATGTCGTGCTGGAACTCGACTGGGTGCGCAGCGTCCTCGCGGCGGGTGGCGAGGGGGCGGTGCGCGGCCGCGACGTGATGAATGCGGCCGCGACCTGACTGATGCAGCCGCCAGGTAACCGAGGCAGCCGCTCATGAAGATCGGAATCCTGACCGCGGTGCTGGCCTATCTCGTGATCCTGGTCGTGGGCGTCGGGGCGTGGCTGGCCCGGCGCCAGAAGAGTCATCGGGCGGTCGAGGGCGACTTCGCCCTGGGTGGCCGGAATCTGTCCACACCGCTGGTGGCGGTGACGCTGGCGTTTTCGGTGCTGGGCACGGCGCACATCCTGGGCGTGTTCGAATTGTCGTGGACCCTGGGCGCCGCAGCGGTGTGGTTCTCGCTGGCCCACGTGATCCTGCTGGTGGTGGTGTGCCTCTCCACCGGTCTTTGGGTGCGGCGCCTCGGTGTCTCCACGGTGCCTGAAATTCTCGAATTGTTGTTCGGCGAGAAGACGCGGCTGCTGGTCAGCTGTGTGATGGCCGGCGTGGTGGCCGGCCTGCTCACGGTGGAGACCCAGGGCCTCGGCATCCTCATGTCCACCATGACCGGCTGGCCTCTGCAGCAAGGGGCCATCGCCGGCGGCCTCATCGGAATCTTCTATGTGATCATGGCGGGGATGAAGGAGGTTTCCTACCTCAACGTCATCAACGCGGCGGTGAAGTACGGCGGCCTCATCCTGGCAACGCTGTATCTCGCCGCGAGGCTGCCGGGCGGGGATTTCAGCTCCGTGACCCGGTTCTATCGGGCGGGCGGTCATGCCGAGATGCTGAGCATCTACGGGACCCCCGGCATCCTGATGACCTTTGCGCTGGGCACCGTCATCGCGGTGCTGTTCAGCCAGGGCATCAGCCAGATGCTGCTGCAACCCGCCATGGGAGCGCGCGACGAGGCCACCATCCGCAGGGCGTTGTGGATCGCCGCGCCGGTGAACGGGATGTTCGGCGTCTTTGCGGTGGTGATCGGCCTCACCGCAAAATCGCTGCCGCAGTTCCAGGTGCTCGGGCCCAAGGTGGCGGCAACGACCATGTTGGTCACCCTGCTGCCGCCCTGGCTCGCGGCGCTGCTGCTCGCCTCGTTCCTGACCGCCGTGCTGTCGACGTTCGCCATGGCGTGTCTCGCGCCGGCCACTCTGTTCAGCGTCGATATCTACAAGCGTCTCTACCGTCCCGACGCCACCGAAGCGCAATTGAAGTTCGCGACGCGCATGGCCATCCTCGTCCTCGGTGCCGTCGCCATTGCCGTGGCGTCCGCTTTGCCCCCCATCCTGGCATCGGTGAACTGGTTGTTCTCCTGGCTGGTGCCGGTGTTCTGGGTCGTGGTTTTCGGATTATTCTGGCAGCGAAATGCCGCGGTCGCCGCGACCACGATGATCCTCGCATGGGTGGTCAACTGCGCCTGGTCGTTCACGGCGTTGCCGGCCCTGCTGCACATGGACCAGGTGCCCAATGCGTACGTCACCCTGGCGGTGACGCTGGCCGTCGGCGTGGTGGGCAATCTCGCGCTGCCCGGAAGGCAGGCGTACTTCAAATCGAGCGAATATCTCGCGCGGCAGGCGTGCATCGCCGTGCCCGTGGCGGAGACGGCCTGATGTTCTGGAGCATCTTCATCCAGGCGACCGTTTTCATCGCGGCGGTGGTGATCGTGGGCGGCCTCGTCGGCTGGCTGGGCAATCCGGTCGATCGGGGCTGAACGGCGCTCAGGAGCTCGACATGCAGGAAACGACGACGACTCTGATTTGGATGGGCGGTGTCATGATGATCATGCTCGCCTATGGTTTAATCGCGATCGTGGGATACCTGCGCCGCAAGCGCTGACGAATCCTCTCATCCACTACAAGGTTAACTCAATGAAATTTGCTTCTTTCCTGTTCGAGGGGGCCGCCAGCTGGGGTCTGGTCGAGGGCGACGGCGTGGTCGACGTCGGGCCCAAGCTGCGGTCCCGATACCCGACCCTGCGCGCCGCCATCGCCGGCGATGCGCTCGCCCGGTTTGCGGCCGCGCCGGACTCGAAGCGGTTGAGCCTGGACTCGGTGACCTTGCTGCCGGTGATCCCGGATCCCGGCAAGATCCTGTGCGTCGGGTTGAACTACGAAACCCATCGACAGGAAACGGGCCGCCCCGATTCGGAATTTCCTACGATGTTCACGCGCTATGCGGACAGCCTCATCGCCCATGGCGAGGATATCCTCCGGCCGCACGTCTCCACGCAACTGGACTACGAAGGTGAGCTCGGCGTCGTCATCGGCAAGGGCGGCCGCTACATTCGGCGGCAGGATGCGATGCAGCACGTGGCCGGCTACACCTGCCACAACGACGCCACGATCCGTGATTGGCAGAGGCATACCTCCCAGTTCACGCCCGGCAAGACCTTCCCGGGCACCGGCCCCCTGGGACCGTACCTGGTCACCCCGGATGAGATCGAGGATTTCGAGGCGGCAACCATTCAGACGCGCCTCAACGGCGTCGTAGTGCAATCCGCCACGCTCGGACACATGATCTTTTCGGTGCCCCGCTTGATCGAATACATCTCCTCGTTCACGCCGCTGGCCGCGGGTGACGTCATCGCCACCGGCACGCCGGGCGGCGTGGGGTTCAAGCGCACTCCCCAGCTGTTCATGAAACCGGGTGACCGGGTGGAGGTCGAAATTCAGGGCGTCGGGCTGCTGACCAATGGCATCGCGGAAGAACACGTGGCGGCCGGCAAGGAGCACGCATGAAGCATCACGATGACACCGGAGTTACCCGGCGTGCCTCATCGGACCCGTCACGCCGCGAATTCGTTGCGTTGTCCGCGGCCGGACTGGCCGCCGCCGCGGGGTTCGCCGGCGCAGCGGACAACGCCGCCGGCCACGTCGTTGCCACCGACGTCACCATCAAGACCCCGGACGGCAGCTGCGATGCGGCGTTCTTTCATCCGGCGGGCGGCGCGCATCCGGGCGTGGTGATGTGGACCGACGTCTTCGGCCTGCGGCCCACCTACCGGGAGTTCGGCAGGCGGCTGGCAGCCGAGGGCTATGCGGTGCTGGTGCCCAACCCTTTTTATCGTACCGCCAAGGCGCCCCTGTTCGACGACCCGTCGAAATTCGATTTCAGCAACGCGGACAACCGGGCCAGGCTGCAATCGCTGACTGCGCCGGCGATGGCGCCCGGCGCGGTGGAAAAAGATGCGACCGCCTACATCGAATGGCTGGATGCTCAGAGCGCCGTGAACAAGCGTCTGAAAATCGGCACGCAGGGATACTGCATGGGCGGCCCGTTGGTGCTTCGTACCGCAGCCGCGGTGCCCGGACGCGTGGGTGCGGGTGCATCGTTCCATGGCGGGGGGCTGGTCACCGACATGCCGGACAGCCCGCACCTGCTGGCGCCCAAGATCAAGGCGCGGTTGTACATCGCCATCGCCGCCAGCGACGATGCCAAGCAGCCGGACGCCAAAGACAAGCTGAAGGAGGCTTTCGCGGCTGCGAAGGTGACCGCCGAGGTCGTGGTTTATGCGGAGACGCAGCACGGATGGTGCGTGCCGGACATGCCCATGCAAATGGGCAAGCCGATCTACGACAAGGCGGAGGCCGAGACCGCGTGGAGCCATTTATTGACCACCTACAAAGCCGCGCTGGTGTGACGTGCCTGGCCGGGCGCTGCGAGACGGGTGGCGGCCGCGCGTGGCTCGGTCGGGACCGAGCCGCGTGAGCGTGCGCGGATGTTGTCCCATGCGAGCGCGGAATGCCGGTGGACCGATAAAATTGCCCGCATTGTCGATTTTATCTTGTTTAAATTTGTTCTGCCGATAGAATGGTGACATGGCAGACTGATGGCGACCTAGCTCGGGCCGGGCCAGGCGGGAGGAGACCGATTTGAAAAATTCGATATCGAGCGCCACGGTGCTGAGCACCGCGCTCTGTGCAGCCGTTTCATGGGGTGTGATCGCGCGCGGCGTCGCCGCTCCCGCCGCCACGAGCGGCCCGTCCGCGACCTACGCGACGTCCTGGGACGAATACCAAGCGCTCAAGGCGAAAGCGCATGGCGGCACGGTTTACACGCCGATGACGGTTCCCGATTGGTCCGGCTTGTGGCGCCGCCTCGGCGACCCGGAAAAGATCGACGCCAGCCCCATCGTGCCGAACCTGACACCGAAGTACAAAGCGGCTTACGACGAGAAGCGGGCCAAGGACGCCCGGGGAATACTCTGGGACCGGTTGAGCTGGTGCCTGCCCATGGGAATGCCGCGATGGCTGGCGGACCCCTGGTTGCACGAATACATCATCCAACCCAAGGAGACCTGGATGCTGTACGAGCAGTTGCAGGAAGAACGCCGCGTCTACACGGACGGTCGCGGTCATGTGCCGGATGACGTCGCGTTCCCGCAGTGGGAGGGGGACTCCATCGGATTCTGGGACGGCGACACGCTGGTGATCCACACCAATCACATCAAGGCAGGCGAGTATTGGCGCGGCTCGCCGGACACGAGTTTCCAGGTCAGCACCATCGAAAGGATGCGCAAGACCGCTCCGGACACCATCGAGAGCCAGCTCACGGTATACGACCCGGTGTCACTGACGCGGCCCGTGCACCTGACGTACACCTACCGGAAGATCAAGGATAACGACGCCCGCATCAACTATGATTCCTGCGAAGAAGGGAACAACAACTACCGCACGGAAGAGGGCGGAACAGGTACCCGGTTGCCGGGCGAACCAGGATATCGAGACCCGACGAATTTCGGGATACCCGACGTGGCCATCGAGTCGCGGCCGAAGTAAACAGGAAATTTATGCGCAATATCATCATCAAAAAGCCCGGTATGTCGCTGCTGACCTTGTCGGTGGTCTGTGCGGCCGGTGCCGCTCATGCCCATCATTCGGCGGCGATGTTCGACATGACGAAGACGGTGGCGGTCAGCGGGACGGTGAAGGAATGGCAGTTCATGAACCCGCATTCGTGGCTGCAGCTGGTGGCGGTGGATTCCGACGGCAAGGAGGTGCAGTGGTCGTTCGAAGGCCCTTCACCGGCGGGCGGCGGTGCCTCGGTCAATAGCTTGATGCGCAAGGACACCTTCAAGCCCGGTGACAAGATCACCGTGGAGAGCCACCCGATGAAGGACGGGCGTCATGCCGGCCTGCTCGGTCCGGTGACGTTCGCCGACGGACACAAGTGGATGCCCCGAATGCCGCCGGGCGCGACACCGCCGCCCGGAGCGCCGCCGCTGGGCGAGGGTCCGGCGGGAAGTCCGCCGCCGGGTGCTCCGCCGGGGCCGCCGCCCGGAGCTCCGCCTACCTCGTAGCGTCGGTTCGACGGCGTTCGGACGATTCGCAACGCGCAGCACGAGGCCAGTCAATGCAAGAACGATCGAAAGATGTCCGGCTGGACCGCCGTACGCTCATCAAGCGCGCGGCGGCCATGGCCGGGGCGCTGGCCCTGCCGCTGGGCGCGCGCGCCGCCGATTCGGCGCCGGAGGCCACGACCGCGTACGGCCGCATCCGGGGATACAACGACGGGCCCGTGAAGGTGTTCAAGGGCGTGCCCTACGGCGCTCCCACGGGCGGACAGAATCGATGGTTGCCGCCCAAGGCCCCGGCGCCGTGGAGCGGCACCAGGGAAACCCTGGTCGCGGGCGCCATGGCACCGCAGGACAAGCACGGTGCGCCGCTGGCCGAAGAACAGGCCATGTCGCAGACCGGTCCCGAGTCCGAAGACTGTCTCAATCTGAACGTCACGACCCCCGCGGTGGGCGCGCTTTCGGGCAGGCGGCCGGTGATCGTGTGGTTTCATGGCGGTGGTTTCGCGGCCGGCTCCGGCAACGCGACCAGCTACGACGGCCGCAACCTGGTGCACAAGCAGGATGTGGTGTTGGTCACGGTCACCCACCGGCTGAACGTGCTCGGTTTTCTGTACCTGGCGGAACTGTACGGCCCCGCCTATGCGGACTCGGGCAACGTCGGCATGCTCGATTGCGTGGCCGCGCTGCACTGGGTTCACGAGAACATCGAGCAGTTCGGCGGCGATCCGAACAACGTGACCATCGCGGGTCAGTCGGGAGGCGGAGCCAAGGTGTCCACGTTGATGGGGATGCCGGCGGCCAAGGGCCTGTTCGGCCGCGCCATCGCCGAGAGCGGTGCGTACATTCATGCGCCCACGCCCGACGTGGCCGCCGCCACCGCGAAGCGCTACGTGGATGCGCTCGGCGTGAAGAGCCTTGCCGAGCTGCAGGCGTTGCCGGCCGAGCGGCTCGTGGCCGTGATGAGCCAGTCGCACGTGATGACCAGTCCGGTGGTGGACGGGCACACGCTGCCGCGAGCGCCGTTCGCGCCGGATGCCTCGCCCTTGTCGCGCGACATTCCCTTTCTGCTGGGGACGAATGAAACCGAGTCGACGTTCTTCCCCATGACGCCCTTGGACGCCATCGACGATGCGAAACTGCATGCGCTGGCGAAGGGATCCGTGCACGGCAGCGATGAAGACGCGGACCGGCTGCTTTCCGTGTTCCGCACGGCCTACCCGGGCAAGGACAACAGCTATCTGTTCGAGCTGCTGGCCAGCCAGGTGAGCCAGACGCAGGAGGGCGTGATCGCCGAGGCGGAACGCAAGGCGGATCAGAAGGGCGCTCCGGTATACCTGTACTACTTCCAGAAACACACGCCGGTGCGTGAGGGGAAGTTGAAGTCGGTGCACACGCTCGAGATCCCGTTCGTGTTCGACAGCCTCGCTCATGCCCAGCCCATCCTGGGTCCGACGACGCCCGATCAACAGGCCCTGGCGGACAAGGTGAGCGCGACCTGGGCGAGCTTTGCGCGCACCGGCAATCCGAACAACGCCAGGATACCGAAGTGGCCTCCCTTCGACACCCAGCGCCGCGCCGTCATGCTCATCGACGATCAGTGGAAAGTGGTCGACGATCCGCTGCGGGCGCAGCGTCAGGCCATCGCCGAGGTGAAGGCGCATACTCCGCCCATGCCTGAGGGGCCGCCGCCCGACATGCCGCCTGCCGGAGGCCGTCCACCGCCGCCGCCCGGCGACCGTCCACCGCCGCCCCGGTAACCTCAGTCCGCGGTCAGGTCGGCGCGGCGGGTTTCCCTCGACAGGATGACGCACACGATGGCGGGTGCCGCCATCACCGTGGCGTAGACGGCCACCGCCACCGGGGAGCCCGTGCGTTGCAATAGCAAAGTGCCAATGAGCGGCGCCAGCGATCCGCCCGCCACCGACGCCAGCTGGTAGCCGGTGGACAGTGCGGTGTAGCGGACGCGGGTGGGAAACAACTCGGCGAAAAAGGCGGCCATGCCGCCGTTGATGATGCCGTGACAGGCGAGCGCGGCGATCACCATGATCTGCAGGCTGCCGGCCTCCACCCCCGGGCGGCGCGTGAAGAGGGTGAAACTGGCGGCGATGGTTCCGAGCAGGCCCGCCAGAATCACCGGGCGGCGGCCAATTTTATCGGACACATAGCCGGAGAAGAGAATGACCGGAACTTCGACCACCGAGGCGGTCAGGACCAGCTGCAATGCCACCCGCTGATCGAAACCGAGCGACGTGGTGGCGAGCAGGAGGAAGAAGGTCGAGAACAGGTACAGCATGGTGTTCTCGCCCGCCTTGACCAGGAACACCTGGCCCATGGCCCGCTTGAAATGTTTCAGGGCGTCGCGGAGCGGCGCCTTGTCCACCGCGGCTTGTGCCGAAAGGGCCGCGAATGCGGGGGATTCGTCGATGCGACGGCGAGCCCACAGCCCGATGCCGATCAACACCACGGACGCGAGGAAGGGAATGCGCCAGGCTCCGGCCATGAAAGCCGCATCGCCGAAACGGTTGCGCACCCAGCCGATCAAGCCGAGGGCGATGACGTTGGCCGCGGGTCCGCTGGCGATGGGAATGCTGCTCCAGAAGCCGCGGTAGCGCGCGGACATGGACTCGGCAACGATGAGCAGCGCGCCCGTGGCCTCGCCGCCCACCGCGATCCCTTGGACGATCCGCAGCAACACCAGGAGCACCGGGGCGGCCATGCCGATCTGCGAATAGGTGGGCAGCAGGCCCATGCTCATGGTGGCGGTGCCCATGACCAGCAAGCTCACCACCAGGGTGCGTTTGCGGCCGAATCGATCGCCGAACACCCCGAACAGCACGCCGCCGATGGGCCGGGCCACGAAGCCCACCGCGAAGGTGCCGAGCGAAACCAGCAGCGCCAACGGCGCAGGCAACCCCGCATAGAATACCTTGCTGAACACGAGGACGCTGCAGGCTGCGAAGACGAAAAAATCGTACCACTCCACCATGGAGCCGATGGTGCTGGCGAGCAGCAGCCGCGTCTTCGCTCCGGCGTTCAATTGCACCGGTGGATTCACGCGCCGATCCCCCCCGGGCCGGGTATCAAAGCAACCCGCCGGCAGCCGCGCGCACATCGGGCTCCAGCGGGGTGTCGAAACTTTTCACGATGAACGCCAGGGTGGTGTACATGCCTAGCGTGGCCATCACATCGAAGATGCCGGTGAGGCCGATGCAGGGTTCGAGCCTTGCGATGGCCGCCGGCGACAGCTTGCCCTGGTCGAGCAACGCATCCACCGCCTGCATCAGCCACGTGTCCGGTTCTTGCTCGGGCCAGGATTCGGGCGCCTCGCGAACGCGTCGGATGTCGGCGTCGCTCAGGCCGGCCTGTCGCCCGCGCACCACGTGCTGTCCCCATTCGTAGGTGGACCCCCAGCGATGCCCGGCGCGCAGTATGACGATTTCGCTTTGCCGACGGGTGAGGCTGCTGTCGATGACCACGTGTTGCCGCAGCGATCTCCAGGCGAGCAGCAGCGCGGGATGGTGTGCCATCACCTTGTAGACGTTCAACTGGGCGGCGAAGCCGCCACGCAGTGCGTCGAGGGACGCCGGCCAGTCCGTGACGTCCAGCGGCGGCGCCACGCTCGGGCTCTCGATGTTCATAGGGGTCTCCACGGAGTGCTGCAAAATCGACCGCGCATCCTAGACGATCCGGCTGCGTGCGTCCGCCACTGCGAGGAGCACGGGGTGATCATCTCGGGAAGTCTCACCTTATTTTGACGACGCATCAAAAAGTGGGCATACTTCGGGCGTCGGGCAAATATCGGCAAAATGGCTGGAAATTGTAAGATCACCGATAATATCCGGCCTTTTCGAAGGTTCTGGATAATACATCGGCGTTTTCCGAATGGTGCGAGGATAACCACATGAATTTACGCAGTCGATGCGCGGGGTTGGCATTCGGCGTTCTGTGCGCGGGCGGCGTGTATGCGCATCACTCGTACGGCATGTTCGACCGGGACCATGAACAGACGGTGAGCGGCGTGGTGCAGCAGTTCGAATGGACCAATCCGCATTCGCGCCTGCTGGTCCTGTCCACCGATGCGAAAGGCGCCCAGCAAACCTGGACCATCGAGATCGGACCGCCCGGCCAGCTCGTGCGCACCGGCTGGAAGCGTAATTCGGTGAAGGCGGGCGACAAGATCGACGCACTCATCAACCCCCTGAAGGACGGAACTCCCGGCGGCCGTTTGTTGATGGTGACCACCGCGGATGGCACCAAGTTGTACGACGTGGTCTTCAAGTCGCCGAACGGTACTCCGGGCGGGCCGGCGGGAGTGGGGGCCGAACCCTCCCCGCACCCATGATGCGCAGTGGATGGGCGGCCGGCTCATCGCGCGCCGGATCGTTCCTCGTCGCGGTGTTGCTGTCGCTGGCGGTGCAGGCCGCCGACAAGCCCGCGGGTAGCGGCAAGGCCTCGGCGAACGAGGCGGCCTACTTGAAATATCTGGGGGCCGGCGCGGACTTGAGCGGGGTGTGGGCCCTGTCGCCGAAACAGGGTCGTACCTACGACCCCGACGCGGGCTTGAAGCAGCAGCCGCCGCTGAATGCGGTCTGGATGGCCGAGTGGCAGAAGACGCGTGCCCGGCAACGGGCGGGGCAAAAAGTCTGGGATCCGCTCGGACACTGTCTGCCGCCCGGCATGCCGCACACCATCAGCGGCAGCTATCCCATGGAAATACTGATGACGCCGGGGCGCGTGAACCAGCTCACCGAGCTGTACAACGAGACCCGCCGCATCTGGACGGACGGACGCCAGCATCCGCCGGCGGATGAGCTCGAGTATACCTTCGTCGGCCATTCCATCGGCCACTGGGAGGGCGAGACGCTGGTGGTCGATACGGTGGGCGTGCGCGCGGAATCCGTGCTGGACGTGACCTTCCTGCCGCACAGCGACCAGGTGCACTTCATCGAGCGCGTGCGTCTGAACCCGCAGAACAAGAACGAGCTAGATTGGACGATCACCATGGAAGATCCCTTGGTGTATGCCAAACCCTGGACGGTGACGCGAATCTTCGTGCGAGCGCCGGCGGGCGAGGGCGTGCGCGAGTTCGTCTGCGCCGAGAACAACGTCCTGGACAAGTACATGCCGACGCCCGAGGACGCATTCTACGACCAGGTCGATCCGCGCTTGAAGACGCAGAAATAGGCCGGTCTCCCGGAGATATACCCATGCTGCCGACGATCATCCAGTGGATAGCGCACACCAAGGCCAGCGACGTGGTCTCCAACACGACGTGGATCATTCCGCTGTTTCAAACCATCCACATCATGGCGATCGCGGTCGTGGTGTCGACCATGGGGATGCTGGACCTGCGTCTCATGGGCGTGAGCGGCACGCGCCACTCCATGCGCTCCACGGTGGATCGTTACGTTCCCTGGTTGTGGGTGGCGGTGATCGTCCTGTTCTGCACCGGCGTCGTGCTCATCACGGGAGAACCGGAACGATCCTTGGGCAACTGGGTCTTCCAGGTGAAGATGGGGTTGCTGGTCGCCGCGTTGCTGGTCACGGTGGGATTCAGTCGTGTGATCAAACACAACCTGGATTCGTGGGAGCAGGCTCCCACGCACAGGCTCACCGCGAAGCTCACGGGTCTGGTCTCGTTGCTGCTGTGGGTGGGCATCGTGGTTGCCGGTCGCTGGATCGCCTACGTCTCCTAGCGGCCCGGCCGCGGCGTACCCGAACCGACAGTCATTTGGAGTCCCGGAGCGATGATCGAGCGATTTTGTATCTGGGTGGAAGCGCTGCCATGGGCGGTGTCCATCAGCCAATCGGGCTGGTTGTTCCCCAGCATCGAGACCGTCCACGTGCTCGCCCTGACCATGGTGGTGGGCTCCATCGCCATGGTGGATCTGCGGCTGCTCAACCTTGCCTATCGCGATCGTACGGTGCGCCAGATGACGGAAGAGGTGCTGCCCTACACCTGGACCGCGTTCGTGGTGGCTGCGATATTCGGGGTCCTGCTGTTTGCCTCCGCGGCGACCAAGTACTATGGCATCGCCACCTTCCGGGCGAAGATCGTGTTGCTGGCACTGGCCGGCGCGAACATGCTGCTCTTTCACTTCATTCCCTATCGAACGGTGGACGATTGGGGGGTTGTCGGACGCACCACGCGCGCGGCAAAAGTTTGCGGCGGCATGTCGCTCCTGCTCTGGACGGCGGTCGTGGCTCTGGGGCGTTGGACGGGTTTTGCATAGCGGCCGGCCGGGCCGGCACGGCGCCGCAATGTGCGACGCGTATCGGGCCGGCCGACGGTGACTCACATGATGATGAACGAGGATAATGGATGAAATTTTTCGCGGCTGGAGTTTGTGGAGCGGTAGTGAGTGCGCTGGCGTCCGGCGCGGCGCTGGCCCATCACTCTTTTTCGATGTTCGACCGTTCCAAGTCGGTGGTCGTCAAAGGCACGGTGAGGTCGGTTCAACTCACCAATCCCCATAGTTGGTTCGTCATCACGGGACCGGGGCCGCAGGGCACGGTCAAGGACTGGAGCATCGAGGGGCCCAGCCCGAACATCCTCATTCGTCAGGGGTGGAAACATTCCGA
>CAZZWZ010000017.1:21928-22519 GCA_964657955.1 uncultured Steroidobacteraceae bacterium | reverse complement strand
GCGTTTCCACGCACGGAACCCGGCCCCACTTTGGCGCACACCATTTGCCGCTGCCTGCATCATGGGGGCGCGAATGCCGCGTTCCAGGCATCCTCGATGATCAGCAACCGGCCCATCTTCTCGATGGGGACCTCGAATCGCGTCCGAAGAGCGGTCACCGGCTCCGGAAGCCGCGAGCTGGCCAGGTCCGAGGGGACCGACAAGCCCGGCGCCCGCTCGGCCAGCCAATCGCACACCGCGATCACGTGGGGACATCCGAATGCCCGGAAGCGTGCCGCTCGCACCGTGGCCCGTGCGCCGCCATCATCGAACTGCAGGTCGAACTGCACCCAGGTGCCCTGCTCGCGCCGGCCCGCGGCACCGCGTCGGGTGTGCTCTCCCGCCAGCTCGCCGGCTTGGGCGGCCGTCTCGAAGTGACGCCGGGTGAGTCCATTGTAGGTCATGCGGCGCGGCCGCCTCGGTCGGCGCCGCCCACGCGGCGCAGCCGGCGAACGGCCGCCGTCACCGCCGCCACCGCGGTGTCGACGTCCGCCTCGGTGGAAAACCGTCCCAGGCTGAAGCGCAGGCTGCTTTCGGCCAGGCGATCGTCGC
>CAZZWZ010000017.1:0-21918 GCA_964657955.1 uncultured Steroidobacteraceae bacterium | reverse complement strand
GCGGCCCAGCGCGCGCAACACGTAGGACGGTTCGGCGACCGCCGAGGCGCACGCCGAGCCCGTGGACACGGCGATGTGAGGCTGGACGGCGGCGAGCAGGCTCTCGCCTTCCACGTCCTCGAAGGAGACGTTGAGCAGCTGCGCCACCGACCGCTCGGCGGCGCCGTTGCGCCACACCCCACCCAGCGCTTCGAGGCCGTGCCAGAGGCGGTCGCGCAGCCCCGCCACGCGTCGTGACTCGTCGGCCCCCAGCTCGGCGGCCAGCGCAAAGGCTGCCCCCATGCCCACCACCTGATGGGTGGCCACCGTCCCCGGGCGCAGATTGCGTTCCTGGCCACCGCCGTAGTGCAGCGCCTGCAGCTGCACGCCGCGACGCCGCGAGGCCACGAGCGCGCCCACGCCCTTGGGCCCGTAAGCCTTGTGCGCCGACAGCGAGAGCAGGTCCAGGCCCAGCCCAATGAAGTCGAGCGCACACTTGCCCATGCTCTGCGCCGCATCGACGTGCAGGCGAACCCCGCCGTGCCCGGCGCATACGGCGGCGATGCCCGCAAGGTCCTGCACCACGCCGATCTCGTTGTTGACGTGCATGACGGAGACCAACACGGTGTCGGGCCGCAGGGCGCGCGCGACCTGGGCGGGGTCCAGCACTCCGCCGCTCTGCGGCACCAGGTAGGTCACGCTCCAGCCACGACGTTCGAGTTCGCGGCACGGGTCGAGCACCGCCTTGTGCTCCGTGCGCGCCGTCACGACATGACGCCCCGTTTCCCGCTGATGGGAGGTCACGCCGAACAACGCCAGGTTGTTCGCCTCCGTGGCGCCCGATGTCCAGATGACGTCCGCCGGCACGGCGTTGACCGCCGCCGCCACCTGGGCGCGGGCCGACTCGACCAGACGGCTCGCGGCCTCGCCATATCCGTGGCTCGCGGAGCCCGCATTGCCGAAGACGCCGTCCCGGGTCAGGCAATCGGCCATCGCCGCCGCCACCCGCGGGTCCACCGGCGTGGTCGCCGCATAGTCGAGGTACGCCGGCCGCGTCACGGCGGACGCCGCGCCCGGCCCTGCCGGCCCTGCACCGCGCTGAGGATGCCCCGCAGGATGTTCAGCTCGTTGCGGTCCATCTGTGCGCGGTTGAACAGGCGCCGCAAGCGGTCCATCAGGTGTCCCGTCTTGTCCTCGAAATCGATCTCGTGCAACACCCGGTGCAGGTGATCGTAGAAATGCTCCAGGTCGCCGGCCGCGGCGAGCGGCTGTTCGAGCTGCATGTGCGACTGCGGCCGCTCGC
Source organism: uncultured Steroidobacteraceae bacterium (assembly GCA_964657955.1). Classification (GTDB taxonomy): domain Bacteria; phylum Pseudomonadota; class Gammaproteobacteria; order Steroidobacterales; family Steroidobacteraceae; genus Bog-1198. Next base: position 20,636 of record CAZZWZ010000017.1, on the reverse strand, counting down.
GCGCGGTGAACAGTTCGTAGGCCAGCAGCTGCACCGCCATCGCGAGATTCAACGAGCAGTACTCCGGATTGGCCGGGATGCGCACGAGCACGTTGCAATGACGGAGATCTTCGGTCCCCAGGCCGTAGCGCTCCGAACCGAACAGCAGCGCCGCACGCGTGTCCCCGAGCCCCACGATGCGCGCCGCCACGTCGCGCGGCGTCGAGAATTCCCAGTGGTAGGAGCGCGGTCGCGAGGTGGTGCCGGCGATGAAGGCGCAGTCTGCGATGGCCTCGGCCACGCTCGCGACCACCCGGGCATCCGCCAGAACGTCGTCCGCGCCGGCGGCGAGCGCCGTGGCCTCCGCGTGCGGAAAGGACCGCGGCCGCACCAACACCAGGTCCGCAAGCGCCATGTTCTTCATGGCACGTGCCACCGATCCGATATTACCCGGGTGGCTGGGGTCTATCAGGACGATGCGGGGGGCGATCATGCTCTGTTATTCTACCCGCACATCATGCAACCACTGCTCAATATCGGCGTGCGCGCCGCGCGCCGCGCCGGTGATCTCATCGTGCGCAGTCTCTCGCGCCTCGACTCCATCAAGATCGACACCAAGGGCCGCAACGACTTCGTGACCGACATCGATCGCAAGGCGGAGGCCGACATCATCGCGACCATCCACCGCAGCTATCCGCAGCATGCGGTGCTGGGCGAGGAGTCGGGAAGGAGCGGCGAGAGCGAGTACGTCTGGATCATCGATCCGCTCGACGGCACCACCAATTTCCTGCACGGCTTTCCGACGTTCGCCGTGTCGATCGCGGTGGAACATCGCGGCCGGCTCGAACACGCGGTGGTCTACGATCCCATGCGTCAGGAGCTGTTCACGGCATCGCGCGGCGACGGCGCACAGCTCGAGGGGAAGAAGATCCGCGTCAGTTCCCAGCGCACCCTCGAGGGATCGTTGATCGGCACCGGCTTCCCCTTCCGGATGGACCCCGCCCTCGTCGATTCCTATCTGGCCATGCTGAAAGTGGTGATGGGCACCGCCGCCGGGGTGCGGCGTCCGGGGTCGGCCGCCCTCGATCTCGCGTACGTCGCCGCCGGGCGCCTGGACGGCTTCTGGGAGTTCGGCCTGTCGCCGTGGGACACCGCGGCCGGCGCGCTGCTCATCCAGGAGGCCGGCGGTCGCGTCGGCACCCCGATGGGCAATGACTACACCCTGGGCCCCAACATATTCGCCGGCAACCCCAAGGTGTACGAGGCGCTGCGCGAAGCGCTGGGTCCCCTCACGCCGGAGGCGCTGCGCGGCTAGCCACCGCGGGATCCGCGGCCTCTTCCGGGCCGCGCAGCCGGCTGTGCTTATAGCCGTACGAAAAATACAGCAGTATCCCGATGGCGCTCCAGATGAGCAGCCGCAGCCAGGTGGCGGTGGGCAGGGAATAGGCCATGCCGGAGCAGAACAGCACGCCCATGGGCGCGTTGAACCAGACCGCCGCGACCCGGAACGGGCGGGGCAGATCGGGACGTGTGTAACGCAGCACCAGCACGCCCAAGCACACCACGATGAACGCGATCAGCGTGCCGATGGACACCAGTTCGCCCAGGATGCCGATGGGCAACAGCCCGGCGAACGTGCAGGCCAGCGCGCCCGTGATCACGGTGGCCACGTGCGGCGTGCGGAACTTCGGATGCACGGCACCGAAGAGTTTGGGCAGCAACCCGTCCTGGGACATGGTGAGCCAGATCCGCGCCTGCGGAATGATCATGGTGATGATCACGGAGGTGAGTCCGAACAGGGCGCCCCAGATCACCCAGCTCGACAGCCACGTGAGCTGCGGATGCGACTCGAGCGCGATGGCCACGGGCGCCGCGTCGTTCAGCTGCCGGTAGGGCACCAGGCCGGTGAGCACGCTCGACATCAGCACGTAGAGCAGCGTGCAGATGGCGAGGCTCCCCAGCATGCCTAGCGGTATGCCGCGTTGCGGATTCTTCGCCTCCTGAGCCACCGTCGACACGCCGTCGAAGCCGATGTAGGCGAAGAAGATGATGGCGGACGCCTGGAAGATGCCGCTCCAGCCGAACTCGCCGAATTTGCCGGCATTCGGCGGAATGTACGGAATCCAGTTGGCCTTGTTCACGTACAGGAAGCCGAACGCGATCACCGCCAGCACGATGCACACCTTGATGGCGACGATGACGGTGTTCACCACCGCCGACTCCTTGATGCCCTTGTAGCACAGCGCGGTCACGGCCACGACGATGGCGACGGCGGGCAGGTTCACGATGGCGCCGGTGCGATGGATCTGGTTGCCCAGCTCGGCGGCCTCCAGCGGCGCGGAACTGAGCCAGGCCGGGATGAAATTGATGCCGTAATGATCCAGCAGCTTGATGAAGTAACGGCTCCAGCCCACCGCCACCGTCGATGCGGCCATCATGTACTCGAGGATCAGATTCCATCCCACGAACCAGGCGATGAACTCGCCCAGGGTGGCATAGCTGTAGGCGTAGGCGCTGCCCGCCACCGGCACCATGGCCGCGAACTCCGAGTAGCACAGGCCGGCGAACATGCAGCCCAGACCTGCGACCAGGAAGGAGATCACGATGGCGGGCCCGGCGTGCTGGGCCGCGGCCAGGCCGGTGAGCACGAAGATGCCGGTGCCGATGATGCCGCCGATGCCGAAGGCGATCAGCGCGGGGGTGCCGAGGGCGCGATGCAGGCCCTTGTCCGCGGCCTCCTTCTGATAGGTGGCGATGGGCTTGGTTGCAAGCATTCCCTTCAGATTCATGTCCTGCACCCGGTGTGATTTGTGGTGACCTTAGACTCTGCGGTTCCTCTTCGGCCCGCCCGCGCAGGCCCGACTGTAGCGGCTTTCAGCGCCCGCCACCAAATTTTTTGGGCGGCGGGACTTTCAGTCCAGCCGGCGCGGCCGCAACCGGATGTTGATCCACTCCACCACGGCCGCGAATGCCATCGCGAAATACAGGTATCCCTTGGGGATTTCCCGTTCCACGGATTCGGCGATCAGGGCGGCGCCCACCAGCACCAGAAACGCGAGCGCCAGCACCTTGACCGTCGGATGGCGGTCGATGAACCGGCCGACGGCCGAGGACACGATCATCATGACCAGCACCGAAACCACGATGGCCGCCACCATCACCTCGATCTGCCGGGCCAGACCCACCGCGGTGAACACCGAGTCGAGCGAGAAGACGATGTCCACCAGGCCGATCTGCACGACGATGAGCCAGAACGAGTTCATGGGTCCGGGACGCCGCTCCCGCGTCCGGCCGACCAGCATCTCGCGGATTTCCATGAGGCTCTTGACCACCAGGAATGCGCCGCCGCCGAACAGGATGAGGTCGCGGCCCGTGACCGCCTCGCCGAGCACCGAGAACAACGGATCGCGCAGGCCGGCCAGCCAGGTGATGGAAAACAGCAGGGCGATCCGCGTGAGCATCGCGAAGCCGAGGCCGAGCAGACGCGCCCGCCGGCGCTGCGGCGGCGGCAGGCGGTCCACCAGCACCACCAGGAAGATGATGTTGTCGACGCCCAGGACGATTTCGAGCACCGTCAGGGTCAGGAACGAGAGCCAGACCTGCGGATCGACGAGCGACGCCATCGTCGTTACGGCAGGCCGTCCACCTCTTCCGGTTTCGTCAGGCGGCGCTCCATCAGATCGTCGGACATCAGCCCGAAGTCGAGCGCCAAGGCGGCCGAGATGTAGATGGACGAATAGGTGCCGGCGATGATCCCGATCACCAGGGCCGCCGAGAAGCCGTGCAGGGTCTCGCCGCCGAAGATGAGCAGGGCGACGACGACCAGCAGCGTCACCAGCTTGGTCATCAGCGTGCGCGACAGGGTCTGATTGATGGATTCGTCGATCACCTGCGCGATGGTGAGCTTGCGCGCGACTCGGGCGCGTTCGCGGACCCGGTCGAAGACGATGACGGTGTCGTTCAGGGAGTAACCGATCACCGCGAGGATGGCGGATATCGCCGTCAGATCGAAGGTCATCTGCGTGAGCGCGAAGAAGCCGAGAACGCAGATGGGGTCGTGCAGCACGGCGAAGATGGCGCCCATGGCCAGCTTGAAGGTGAAACGCAGCAGCACGTAGATCGCGATGAGCACCAGCGTCGCGACCAGCGCCCAGGCCCCCTTGACGAACAGCTCCTGTCCCACCTGCGGGCCCACCACCTCCGTCTGTTTCAGGGTCACGTTCTTGTCGAACGCGCCGAAGACCTCCATGATGTGGGCGCCGATCTGGTCGCCCTTGGCGTTCGGATCGGGCGGCAGGCGCACCAGGATGTCGCGCGAACTGCCGAAGGCCTGCACCTGCGCCGCCTCCACCCCGGCCCTGGCCAGCGCGGCGCGCAGTTGATCGATATTGGGCGGCTGCGAGAAGTTGCTCTCCACCGTCACGCCGCCCGTGAAATCCACGCCGAGGTTCAGCCCGCGCAGCGCCACCAGTCCCAGCGAACCCACGATCAACAGCGCCGACAGCCCGTACCACACCTTGCGGGTGTTCATGAACGGAAAGCGCGTCACCTTGTGAAAAAATTCCATTCCCTTAAATCCTCGGGCGGGCGACCTGCGTCAGATGGACAGACGCTCGACCTTGCGTCTGCCGCCGTAAATGAGTTGCACCAGCGCGCGGCTGCCCATCAGCGAGGTGAACATGGAGGTGGCGATGCCGATCACCAGCACCACCGCGAAACCGCGGACCGCCCCCGCGCCGAACAGCCACAACACCACGCCCGCGATCAGCGCGGTCACGTTGGAATCGGCGATGGCCGAGAAGGCGCGGTCGAAACCCGCGGTGATGGCGGCACGCGGCGAGACGCCGTTGCGCAGTTCCTCGCGGATGCGTTCGTAGATCAGAATGTTGGCGTCCACCGCCATGCCCACCGTGAGCACCACGGCCGCGATGCCGGGCAGGGTGAGCGCCGCGCCCACCAGGGAGAGAAAGGCCGTGAGGAGAACCACGTTGCCGATCAGCACCACGTCGGCGATGAGGCCGAACACCTTGTAGTAGACGGCCATGAAGACGAACGCCGCCAGCATGCCGAAAACCATCGCGTGCACGCCCTTGTCGATGTTGTCCTGCCCCAGGCTCGGTCCGATGGCGCGCTCCTCCACCGGCGTCAACGGTGCGGCCAGGCCCCCGGCACGCAGCAGCAGCGCCAGTTCCCGGCCTTCGATGGGATTCACGCCGGTGATCGAGAAATTGTTGCTGAACACCCCGCGGATGGTGGCGCGGTTGATCACCTCTTCGGTGGTGCGGTCGACGTCGACCCCTTGGGCGTTCTTCTCGCGCGAACGGTCGATGAACACCACCGCCATCAGATGGCCGATGTTCTCCTGCGTGTTCTTCAACATCTTCGCCGCGCCGCGGCTGTCCAACCCCACCGACACCGCCGCGCCGTCCTGCGAATTCGGCTGGAACGAGGCATCGGTGAGCTGATCGCCGGTGACCACCACCTCGCGCTTCAGGAGCACCGGCTGCTTCTCGCGGGTGTAATAGAGCTTCGACCCGAGCGGCACGCGGCCCGTGGCGGCCGCCTCCAGCGGATTGTTGTTCTCGTCCACCATGCGAAATTCCAGGGTCGCCGTCTTGCCCAGGATCTTCTTCACCTCGGCCGAATTCTGCAGTCCCGGCAGCTGAATGGCGATGCGATCGACCCCCTGGCGCGCCACCTGCGGCTCCGAGACGGCCAGTTCCGGGCTGTTCAGCCGGTTGCGCAGGATCACGATGTTCTGCTGTACCGCATAGTCCTGGCGCTGCTTGATCTGCTCGGGCGTGAGCTTCATCTCCAGCGCCGGCGCCCCGTCCACCGTGACGTCGGCGAGGGTGAGATTGCGGTTGTCCGCCACGATCGCGGCTTTGCCCCTGGCGAAGGAGTCCGCGTCGCGGAACAGCACCCGCACCCGCTGCGTCGGATAGTCCACCTGCACGTCCTGGTAGGGGATGCGCGCGTTGCGGAGCGACGCACGGAAATCCTGCTCGTGGCGGTCGAGTTCCTGTTTGACCGCTCCCTGTACGTCGACCTGATAGACCAGGTAGACCCCGCCGCGAAGGTCCAGGCCCAGCTTCAATGGACCCAATCCCAGGCTGCGCATCCACTGCGGGCTGCGGGACGCCTGCGACAAGGCGACGGTGAACTGACCGGGCCGCGCTTCGGTGACCACGTCGCGGGCCTTCAACTGATCCTGTTTGCTGGCGAACCGCAGTGTGAGGCGTCCCTGCTCCAGGAACGAGCCGCTGGGCACCACGCCCTTGTCCTTGAGCAGTTGCTCGACGTTCGCCACGTCGCCCGGGGAGACCACGGCGCGATCGCGCGCCAGCTGCAGGGCGCTGTCCTCGCCGAAAAGATTGGGGAGCGCGAGAAAGATCCCGGCCAGGAGGACGATCGCCACCAAGGCGATCTTCCAGCGCGGGTACGCGATCATGCGCTCTTGACCGTGCCCTTGGGCAGGACCTGCGCGATCTGGAATTTCTGCAGCTTGACGTTCACGCCGCTGGCGATTTCCACGGTCAGGAACTGATCGCCGACGTCGATCACCCTGCCCAGGATGCCGCCGGCGGTGGCCACCTCGTCGCCCGCCGCAACCTTGGAGAGCATCTCCTTCTGCTCCTTGGCGCGCTTGTTCTGCGGCCTGATGAGCAGGAAATAAAACACCACGAGCAGCAGCACGGGCAGCATCAGCGCGCTCATGATGCTCTGGCCGCCGGCCGCGCCGCCGGCCTGCGCGTAGGCGGAATCAATCAGGAAATCCATAGTGTTACACCCAGTTTCGCGGCGGACGCCACCACACGAAGCCGGGCAGTATACAGCAGGGCGCCGCAAACTTAAGGGGCTGCGGACCCGTCCGCCGGCCGGCCGGGCGCGTCCGGCTCCGTACCCGGGTCAGCCTGTCCCAGCAGCGCGTAGAACCCGGCGGCGTAGGCGTCGAACGCATGCGCCGCGATCGCCGCACGGATTTCGCTCATCAGGCGCTGATAGAAATGCAGGTTGTGCACGGTGTTGAGGTGCGACCCCAGGATCTCGTTGCATTTGTCGAGATGACGCAGATAGCTGCGGCTGAAATTCCGGCAGGTGTAACAACCGCAGTCCTCTTCGATGGGCCCGGTGTCCTTTTGATGGAGTTGATTGCGGATGTTGATGGCGCCGCCGCGCGTGAACAGATGGGCGTTGCGCGCGTGCCGCGTGGGCATGACGCAGTCGAACATGTCGATGCCGCGTCGCACCGCTTCGACGATGTCCTGCGGCCTGCCCACCCCCATGAGATAGCGCGGCTTGTGCCCGGGCATGTGCGGCAGCAGATCGTCGAGCACGCGATTGCGTTCCGCGACGGACTCACCCACCGCCAGACCGCCCACCGCCAGCCCGTCGAAGCCGATGGCCTCGAGGGCGTCCAAGGACTGCCGGCGCAGCTGCGGGTACACCCCGCCCTGGACGATGCCGAACAACGTGCCCGGAGGCGGTGTCGCGTGATACCGCCGATGTCCGCGCAACGCCCAGCGCATCGACAACTCCATCGAAGCGCGCGCCTGCTCCTCGGTGGCCGGATACGGGGTGCACTCGTCGAAGCTCATGGCGATGTCCGAACCGAGAACGCCCTGGATGCGCATGGATTCTTCGGGAGACAGGAACACCGGCGAGCCGTCGATGGGCGAACGGAAGCTGGCGCCGTCCTCCGTGAGCTTTCGCATCTGCGCGAGACTCCAGACTTGGAAACCGCCGGAGTCCGTCAGGATGGGCCGCCGCCAGTTCATGAAATCGTGCAATCCCCGGTGGGCCTCGATCACCTCGAGACCCGGACGCAGGTACAGATGGAAGGTGTTGCCGAGGATGATCTGCGCACCGCTGCGCACCAGGTCGTCGGGGGTCATCGCCTTGACGGTGCCATAGGTGCCCACGGGCATGAAGGCCGGCGTGTCCACCGGGCCGCGCCCGAATTCCAGGCGCCCCCGCCGCGCCGCGCCGTCACGCTGCAGCACCTCGAAGCGCATGCCCATCAATCGAGGCTCATCGATGAACGCCGCCGTGAGCGTCCGCGGGCGCCGCCGGCACGGTCGTCTGCGGCGTCAGCCACATGGCATCGCCGTAGCTGAAGAAGCGATAGCGCGCCGCGACGGCATGCGCATAGGCGGCCAGCAGCCGATCGCGGCCGACGAAGGCGGCGCACAGCATGAGCAACGTCGATTCCGGCAGGTGAAAATTGGTGATCAAGGCGTCGACGCTGCGAAAGACGTAGCCCGGCGTGATGAACAGCGACGTCGTGCCCTCGAAGGCCGACAGGGGTCCCGCACCGCCCTCCGGGGGCGCCGGCCCGCCGGGAGCAGCGCGCGATCGCGCCCCCGCGCCGTCACCGGCACCGCCGTTGGCACCGGCGGCGGCGGCGGTTTCCAGACACCGCACCACCGTCGTGCCCACCGCGACGACGCGTCCGCCGGCGGCCCGTGTCGCGTTGACGGCATCGGCCGTCGCAGCCGGGACTTCGAGACGTTCCTCGTGCATCACGTGCGCGTCGAGTTCGTCCGTCCGGACCGGTTGAAACGTACCGGCACCGACGTGCAGCGTGACGAAGGCGGTCCGCACTCCGCGTGCCGCGAGGGCGGCAAAGGTGTCGGCATCGAAGTGCAGCCCCGCCGTGGGTGCCGCCACGGCCCCGGGGGCACGGGCGTAGACGGTTTGATAGCGTTCGCGATCCGCGGGATCGGGCGCGCGGTCGACATACGGGGGGAGCGGGATGTCGCCGTGGGCCTCGAAATACGGCAGCACCTCGCGCGAGAACCGCAGCCGGAACAGGTCGCCCTCGCGGCCCAGCATGTGCGCCGTGACCCCGCCGGGCAGGGACACGCGTGCCTGTGGTCGCAGCCCCTTGCTGGCGCGCACCTGCACGAGGGCCGTGTTCGCATCCAGGGCGCGCTCCAGCATGATCTCGATCCGGCCCCCGCTCTCCTTCACCCCGTGCACGCGCGCCGGCACGACCCGCGTGTCGTTGAATACCAGAAGGTCCTGCGGACCCAGCAATCCGGGCAGATCCGAAAACACGAGATCGCGGCACGACCCGTCGACGCCGTCCAGGGCCAGCAGCCGGCTGGCGGAACGCCGCGCCGTGGGCCGCTGCGCGATCAAGTCCGGGGGCAGTTCGAAGTGGAAGTCGCGGCGCCGCATGTATCGAAACAATACTACCGTGAGCCAATCGCATATACTGACGGATCTGGCATGCCCGGATGGCGGAACTGGTAGACGCGCCGGACTCAAAATCCGGTGGTGGTGACACCGTGTGGGTTCGATTCCCTCTCCGGGCACCAGAACCTTATTTATGGATACGCTTTGAATTTCTGCAGCAATTGCGGCTCGCCGGTCGCCTCGCAAATACCCCCCGGGGATCATCTGCCAAGGTTCGTGTGCACGAGCTGCGGCATGATCCACTACAAGAATCCGCTGCTGGTCCTGGGTTGCGTTCCGCAATGGGAGGACAAGATCCTGCTGTGCCGGCGCGCCATCGAACCCCGCCGCGGCTTTTGGACCGTGCCCGCGGGGTTCATGGAGAACGGCGAGACCCTGCAGGCCGCCGCGGCCCGCGAGTGCTACGAGGAGGCCCTCGCCCGGGTCGAGATCACCTCGCTGCTCGCGGTGGCGAGCGTCACGCATGCGGGCCAGGTGCACGTGATGTTTCGTGCCCGGCTGCTGCGGCCGGAATTCGCCGCGGGTCCGGAGAGCCTGGAGGTGAGGCTGTGCGCCGAGGCGGAGATTCCCTGGGCGGATCTGGCCTTCCCCAGCGGGGAATTCACGCTGCGAAAATTTTACGCCGATCGCGCCGCGGGCCGTGAGGATCACCATTTCACCGAACTCACCCGCCCGATGAAAAGCTCGGCTGTGGCAAAATAGCCCGCGCATCCTGCGGCGGGGGCTGCCGGATGTCTTCGATTGGTTCAACCGTTCCAGAAGAGTGAAGGACAAACATGGCGTTCGTGGTCACCGAAAGCTGCATCAAGTGCAAGTACATGGATTGCGTCGAAGTCTGTCCCGTGGATTGTTTCCACGAAGGACCGAATTTCCTCGTCATCGACCCCGATGAATGCATCGACTGCACCCTGTGCGAACCCGAGTGTCCGGTCGAAGCGATCTATTCCGAGGAGGAAATTCCCACGGGTCAGGAAAGCTTCAAGGAGCTCAACGCCGACCTGGCGAAGAAGTGGCCGGTGATCAGCGAGAAGAAGGATGCGCCCGCCGACGCGAAGGAGTGGGAAGGCGTGAAGGACAAGGTCAAGCTGCTGGAACGGTAGGCCGCCGCCCGCGCCGGGGCGCCGGGCCCGCCGAAGATCATCCGGTCTGCCTGCCGGACTGCAGCTCCTTGATCTCCTCCAGCAGATCGTGCGGCGGCAGATAGCCGTTGATGTAGCTGCCGTTCTCGGTCACGATCGCCGGCGTGCCGCGCACGCCGATGCTCTGCCCTATCTGATATTCGCGCGCCACGGGCGTGGGTCCGCAGCTCTTGCTGGTATCGAGCGGTCCGCCGGCCTTGGCGCGCGTCAACGCCTCGTTGCGATCCGCCGAGCACCACACCGCCTCGGCCTTGCGCCAGCTCTCCGTGTTCGGACCGGTGCGCGGATAGAACATGTAGCGCACGCGCACGCCCAGCTTGTTGATCTCGGCGATCTGGCTGTGCAGCTTGCGGCAGTACTGACAATCCACGTCGGTGAAAACCGTGATGGTGTACTGCGGGTTCTTCGGCGAGAAGATCAGCATCTGCGATTCGGGAACGGCGCTGATCATGGCCGCCCGCGCCCTGGTGCGGCGCTCCTCGGTGAGGTTCTGGCGCGTCCCCATGTCGTACACGTTGCCGTCGAGGAAATACTTGCCGTCGGCGGTCAGATAGCTGACGTCCGCGCCCTGCAAATATTCGTAGATGCCGGGGATGGGCGAGGGCCGCAGGTCCTCAAGTTTCGAGCCGGCGGGCAGCAATTTAAGCAGCGCCGCGCGCGGATCGGGCTGCTCCGCGGCGTGAACGTCCAACGTCGAGCCCGCGCCCAATCCCAACAGGCACACGGCCACTGCTTTCAACATACGGGGCGCTCCGACGGCATGACGAGATTCGACTCCGCGGACGGCGGGTGGTTCAGCGAATTCTAACAGAGAGCGCCGCGGGCCGGTCGGCCCGCGCTCAGCCGCGGGGGTGGTGCTGCTGATGCAGCTCTTTCAGCCGCTCGCGCGCCACGTGCGTGTAGATCTGCGTGGTCGACAGGTCGCTGTGCCCGAGCAGCATCTGCACCACGCGCAGATCCGCCCCGTGATTCAGCAGATGCGTCGCGAAGGCGTGCCGCAGCGTGTGCGGCGACAGCTCCTTGTCCACTCCGGCCTTTCTCGAGTAACGCTTGATGATGTGCCAGAACGCCTGACGCGTCATGCGGTCGCCGCGGCGGGTGGGGAACAGATAATCGGTCTGGCGTTCCAGCAGGATCTCCGTCCGGGGACCCTGCATGAATTGCTGCACCCACTTCGCCGCCTCGTCGCCCAGGGGGATGAGGCGCTCGCGGTTGCCCTTGCCCACCACCCGGATGACGCCCTGGTTGAGGTTGACCTGGTTGTGCTTGAGGCTCACCAGTTCCGAGACGCGCAGGCCCGTCGCGTACAACACTTCGAGCATGGTGCGATCGCGATGTCCCAGCGGATCGGTCACCGTCGGTGCTTCGAGCAATGAATCGACTTCGGCTTCGGTCAGCGACTTCGGCAGCGACCGGCCGATCTTCGGCATCGCGATCTGCGACGTCGGATCGACGTCGAGCATGCCCTCGCGCACCATGAAACGAAAAAAACGCCGGAAGCTCGACAGCTGCCTGGCCGTGGAGCGCGGTCGCGAGCCGCCTTCCACGCGCCCGGCGATGAAGCCGAGCAATTCGATGCGGGTGGCCTTGAGCAGCGCGCTGTCGCGCTCTTCGAGCCAGCGCGCCAGGGCCGTCAGATCGGCGCGGTAGGCGGCCAGGGTGTTCGCCGACAGCCCGCGTTCCATCCACACGGCGTCGAGGAAGCGCTGCAATGCGGGATCCGCGACGTCGCGCGCCGTCGTGTCCTCGGTGCCCAAGGTGCGCGCATAGACCGTGCGTTTAGGAGCCGTCGTCATAAATTCCCGCGAGGTAATCGCACGAAGTGGTGCCGTCCGCGTTTGTGTCAGGAGTATGCGAGGCGTGCTTGCGAGTCGCCGTGATTAGTCTCACAGTAACCACCATTAACATAAGGAGAACCAGATCACAGATCCTCGAGCCGAGTTGTCCGAGCCTCAGCCGATCGCTCCTGCACCGTCGGCGCCGCCCCCTTCGCCGCCCGAAGAATCGTCGTCGCCCACGCTGCCGCAGCGCCTGTATTCGGTGGCCTGCATCGTGCTGTTCGTGGTGCTCGGGCTGACCACGTTGCTGGTCAATCTGTTCGTCCCCGGGCTGCGCGCACGACGGCGGATCGCCGGCGCATTCTCTCGCTTCTTCCTGCGGTGTGCGCGGATTCCGTTCACGGTGCTGCACGCCGAGCGGCTGCCGCGGCAGCCCTGCGTGGTGGTGGCCAATCATGCGAGCTACCTCGATGGAATCATCGCGGTGGCCGCGCTGCCCCCGGACTTCGCCTTCGTCATCAAGAAGGAGATGGTCAACGTGCCGTTCGCGGGACTGTTGTTGCGGCGCCTCGGGTCGGAGTTCGTCGAACGGTTCAACCGCCACGAAGGGGCATCCGATGCACGTCGCGTGCTGCGGCTCGCGGCCCAGGGCCAGTCACTGGTTTTCTTTCCCGAAGGAACGTTCGACGAGCGTCCGCAGGTCAACCGGTTTCTGGGGGGCGCTTTCGCCATCGCACAGCGCTCCGGGATGCCGGTGGTCGCCGTGGCCGTGCACGGCGCCCGCGAGGCACTGCCGCCGGGCGGACTGACGTTGTACCGCCGCGCCATCCGTTTCGAAATACTGGCGGTGCTCGACGCCGCCGGGGCACGGCAGCGCAGCCGCGAACTGATCGCCGAGGCGCTGGGCCTGCCGCTCGCGCCCTGAGCCACCGGCGACTCGAAGCCGCAGCCGCCTCGGGGATGTCGACACGGGTTATAATGCCGGGCTCAACTTTCCCCTGCGAACTTGCGGAGATTTCGTGCGATGAATCCAGATCCCGTGGTCATTCTTTCCGCCCGGCGGACGCCCGTCGGCGCGTTCCAGGGCTCGCTGAGTGCGGCCACCGGCCCGCAGCTGGGTGCCGCCGCCATCAAGGCCGCCCTCGAGGACTCGGGCGTGGCGCCTCACGACATCGATGAGGTCATCATGGGCTGCGTGCTGTCGGCCGGTCTGGGCCAGGCGCCCGCGCGCCAGGCCGCCCTCGGCGCCGGACTGCCGACGGCCACGCCCACCACGACGGTGAACAAGATGTGCGGCTCCGCCATGCGCGCCGTGATGCTGGCGGCGGATCAGATCCTGGCCGGCTCGGCCCGGACCGTCGTCGCGGGCGGGCTGGAGTCGATGTCCAATGCACCCTACCTGCTGCCCAAGGCCCGCGCCGGCTACCGCATGGGCCATCAGGAGGTGCTGGACCACATGTTCTACGACGGCCTGCAGAGTCCGTGGGACGGACAGCTGATGGGGTGCTTCGCCGAGAACACCGCGCAGGAACACGGGTTCACGCGCCAGGCCCAGGACGACTTCGCGCGCGAGTCCGTGCGTCGCGCCCAGGCGGCGATGGACGGTGGGTTCACCGCGGAGATCACGCCGGTGCGGGTCAAGGGCCGCAAGGGCGAGACGGTGGTCGACAAGGACGAGACCCCGGTCACCCTGGACGTGGCGAAGATCGCCGGGCTCAAGCCGGCGTTTCGCAAGGACGGGACCGTGACCGCCGCCAGTTCGGCGAGCATCTCCGACGGTGCCGCCGCGCTGGTGCTGACCCGTGAATCCATCGCCGCGGCGCAGGGGCACCGGCCCTTCGCGCGCATCGTGGGTCACGCGAGTTTTGCCCGCGAGCCGGAGTGGTTCACACTGGCGCCTGTGGACGCGATCCGCAAGGTGCTCGAACAGGTGGAGTGGCGGGCGGCGGACGTGGATCTGTACGAGATCAACGAAGCCTTCGCCGTGGTCGCCATGGCGGCCACCAGGGAGCTCGGGCTCGATCCCGCCCGCGTCAACGTGAACGGCGGCGCCTGCGCCCTGGGGCATCCCATCGGCGCCACCGGCGCGCGCATCCTGACCACCTTGCTGTACGCGTTGCGCAGCCGGGGGAAGAGACGCGGGATCGCCAGCCTGTGCATCGGCGGCGGCGAAGCCACGGCGATCGCCGTCGAACTGGCGTAACGCATGAGCGACGCTGCGCGTGACTTCATGGAATACGAGGTGGCCATCGTCGGCGGCGGGCCCGCGGGTCTGGCCTGCGCCATCCGCCTCAAGCAGTTGAACCCCGACCTGGGTGTCTGCGTGCTCGAAAAAGCGGCCGGTCTCGGCGCTCACTCGTTGTCGGGTGCGGTCATGGAGCCGGGCCCGCTGGATGAGCTGCTGCCGGGCTGGCGGGAACGGGCGCCGGCCGTTTGCGTGCCCGCGACGCGCGACGAGTTCCTCTTCATGACGAAGAAGAAGCGCTACAAGTTGCCGACGCCGCCGCAGATGGCCAACCACGGCAATTTGATCCTGTCCCTCGGACAGCTCGTGCCCCTGCTGGGGGAGGAGGCGGAAAAACTCGGCGTGGACGTGTTCGCCGGTTTTGCCGCGGCGGAGGCGCTGTTCGACGAGGGGGGCGCCGTGAAGGGCGTCCGCATCGGCGACATGGGCGTGGAGAAAAACGGTGCGCCGGGACCGAATTTTGCGCCCGGTCCCGAGATCCACGCCAGGATCACGATGTTCTGCGAGGGCTGCCGCGGCAGCACGTCGAAGCAGCTGATCAGGCGCTTCGGGCTGGACGCCGGCAAATCGCCGCAGACCTACGGCCTGGGCTTCAAGGAGCTGTGGCAGCTGCCGCCCGGCCGCAGCGAGCCTGGATTGATCCAGCACACGCTGGGGTGGCCGCTCGATTCGCGGACCTACGGCGGCAGCTTTCTCTACCATCTGAACAACGACCGGGTGTACGTGGGTTTCGTGGTCGGTCTCGACTACGAAGATCCGCGCTTCAAGCCCTTCGAAGCCTTTCAGCAATACAAGAATCATCCCGAGGTGAAAGCCCTGCTGCGGGGAGGCGAGATCATCGCCGGCGGCGCGCGCACCGTGATCGAGGGCGGTTACCAGTCCATGCCCACGCTGGAGATGCCGGGCGCCCTCCTGGTCGGCGATGCCGGCGGCACGCTCAACACCCCGAAGATCAAGGGCATCCATCAGGCCATCCGTTGCGGCATGGTGGCCGCCGCGCACTACGTCGAGAGCGGCACGAGCACCGGCTTCGACGCGCGCTGGCGCGCCTCGCCCGGGGGCCGCGAACTGCACAAGGTGCGCAACATCCGGCCCGGATTCAACCGGGGTCTGTGGTGGGGGCTCGCCAACGCCGCGCTCGAGACGGCCACCGCCGGCAAGCTGCCCTGGACGCTTCGTAATCACGCCGACGACAAGGCGTTGAAGTCGCTCGACTACGTGTCGCCGGACCGGGATTGGGGCGAGCGCGAACTGCCGCCGCGCGATCGCGTCGCCTCCGTGTTCTTCGCCTCGACCACGCACGATGAGAACCAGCCCGTGCACCTGCGCGTCGCCGACACCCAGCTGTGCGCGACGCGCTGCGCGACGGAGTTCGGCAACCCGTGCACCAATTTCTGCCCCGCCAACGTGTACGAGATGATCCCGGACGGCGCCGGCCGCAAATTGCAGATCAACTCCTCGAACTGCGTGCATTGCAAGGCCTGCGACATCAAGGAGCCGTACACGGACCAGATCACCTGGGTCCCTCCGGAGGGCGGATCGGGTCCGAACTATCAGAGTCTGTAAGTCCGCTCCCCGTGGGATCGCCGGGCGCGGAGGACGATGCGGGCGGCGTGGCGGCGCGGTTGAACACCGAGGTCGCCGCGGGGCGGCTGCAAGCCGATGCGGCACAACGCGAGGCTGCCGCCAGGCTCGACGTGCTGCGAACGCAACTTCTCGCGCGGCAGCCGGCGGGGTTCGCGCGCCTGCGCTCGCTGGCCCGGCGTTCCCGGCCGATGCCGCCGCTGCGCGGCGTGTATCTCTGGGGCGGGGTCGGACGCGGCAAGACCCTGCTGATGGACGCGTTTTTCTCGTCGTTGCGGGCCGCAGAGCCGGGTGCGCCGGCCGGCGCGGAGCGGCTGCATTTCTATCGTTTCATGCGCAAGGTCCATGCCCGGCTCGGCGCCATCGTCCGGCGTGAACGGCCGCTCGACGTGGTGGCCGAACAGCTCGCGGCGCAGGTCCGCGTCCTGTGTCTGGATGAATTCTTCGTTGCCGACATCGGCGATGCCATGATCCTCGCCGGCCTGTTCGAAGGGCTGTTCAGACGCGGCGTGACCTTGGTCACCACCTCCAACGTGGCGCCGCAGGATCTGTACAAGGACGGACTGCAGCGCGCGCGCTTCCTGCCCGCCATCGACTGCATCCGGGCCCACGTCGATGTCATCCACCTCGACGGCGGTGTGGATTACCGGTTGCGCCAGCTCGCGCTGGCACCCACCTACCTGGATTCGGCCCGCTCCGACACGGCGGGCGCCCTGTCGGAGCGGTTCGCGGCGCTGGCCGGGGGCATGGACTCCGGGCCGCAGGCCTTGTCGATCGAGGGCCGCGCCTTGCATGCGCTGAACACCGCTCCCGGCA
Organism: uncultured Steroidobacteraceae bacterium; assembly: GCA_964657955.1. Taxonomy (GTDB): domain Bacteria; phylum Pseudomonadota; class Gammaproteobacteria; order Steroidobacterales; family Steroidobacteraceae; genus Bog-1198. Next base: position 3,894 of record CAZZWZ010000017.1, on the reverse strand, counting down.
TGGCCTGGTTTTCCTTCGCCGAACTTTGCGACGGGCCGCGCAGTCAGAACGACTACATCGAACTGTCCCGCCGCTGCAACATGGTGTTCATCTCCGATGTGCCCCGTTTCGGCGGTCTCGATGAGAACGCGGCACGTCGCTTCATCACGTTGATCGACGAACTCTACGACCGCCGCGTCAAGATCGTCGTTTCCGCCGCGGCGCCTCCGGCCGGCCTGTACGGCGGCGATCGATTGCAATTCGAGTTCGAACGCACCGCCAGCCGGTTGATGGAAATGCAGACGGAGCACTACTTCGCGGAACCGCACCTTCGATGAGCGCGGGCGCGACCCCGAGCGCGGCCGCACCGGCCCTGGCATAATTCACGTGGCCACGTCGACACAAAAATCGGATGGGTGCGGGAGTTGACCATGCGGGCGGCGATTACGGAACAACAGCGCAGGATCGCCGCGGCCGCGGGCCGGCTGCCGAAGCGGCTGCGCGGCGTCCTGCCGCAGGCGTTTTTGCGGGCCTACTACGCCGGCGTCGAGCCGGACGATCTGGCGGAGCGTCAACCGCGCGAGCTGGCCGCCATGGCCCTGTCGCACCTGGCGTTCGCGCGGCAGCGCCGCGGTCGCGCGCTGGTGCGCGTCTTCAACCCCACGGTGCGCGAGCATGGGTACACCTCGGCGCACACCATCGTGGAGATGGTCAACGACGACATGCCGTTTCTGGTCGACTCCATCGGCCTCGCGCTGAACGGCAGGTCGCTGGCCCTGCATTTCCTGGTCCACCCGGTCTTCGCCGTGGCGCGGGACGGGGCCGGGCTGTTGCAATCGCTGCAGCCGCGCGGCGGCGGCGCCGACGGCCAGCGGCGGCGCCTCGAGTCCTTCCAGCACTTCGAAGTGGATCGCATCGTGGACCCCGCCGTCCTGCGCGGCCTGCAGACGCAGATCGAACACGGCATGCGCGACGTGCGCGTGGCCACGGCCGATTGGCCGAAGATGCAGGCCGCGGCCCGCCGCACCGCCGATGAGCTGAACGGCGTGAGCGCGCGTTTCGATCCGCGCGACGTGGCCGAGACCAAGGCGCTGCTGGCGTGGATGGAGAACCGGCATTTCACGTTTCTCGGCTACCGCGAATACCGGCTGCGCGGCAATGCCGGCAGCGAGAGCCTCGAGCCCGTCCTGCCGAGCGGACTCGGCATCCTGCGTCCCGGCCACAAGCATCCGGAGAGCACCAATCGCATCCTGGCCAGGCGAACTTTCAGTCCACGGTGCACCGTGCCGGCCATCTCGACTACGTCGGCATCAAGCATTTCGGACCGAAGGGTCAGTTGATCGGCGAACGCCGGTTCCTCGGCCTGTGGACCTCGGCCGCCTACAGCACGAATCCGCGCGACATCCCGCTGGTGCGCCACAAGGTCGCGCAGCTCACGCAGCACTTCGCGCTCGCGCCCGACAGCCACGACGGCAAGACGCTGCAGCACATTCTCGAATCGTTTCCGCGCGACGAATTGTTCCAGGCCAGCGTCGCGGAACTGGTCAGGATGGTGGTGGGCATATTCGGGCTGCAGGAACGGCCGCGCGTCCGGCTGCTGCTGCGCCGTGATCCGTTCCGCCGGTTCTATTCCTGCCTGATCTACGTGCCGCGGGAGAAATACAACACGCTGGTGCGGCAACGCATCGAAGCCGTGGTGGGTCGTGCCTTCGGCGCGACCAGCACGGAATTCCAGGTGCAGATCGCCGAGTCGAACCTCGCGCGCATCCACATCGTCGCCCGCACGCTGCCGTCGGAAAGCGAACGCTTCGATGCCGTCGTCCTGGAACGGGCCATCGCCGCGGCGACGGGGTCGTGGAACGACGAATTCAAGACCGCGCTGCTCGCCCACTTCGAGGAGGCGCGCGCGCTCGAGCTGTTCGCCAAGTACGCGCCGGCCCTGCCCGCCGCCTACACCGAGGATTTCTCCGGCGAATCCGCGGCGTTGGACGTGGCCCTGCTCGAAGCCCTGGAGCGCGAGCCGGACCGGCTCCATCTGGAAATCTATCGTCGCGACGCGCGGCGCAAGGATCGCTTCTTCCTCAAATTGTTTCGCGGCCAGGATGCCGTGCCCATCTCCGATCTGATGCCCATGCTCGAACACATGGGCATCAAGGCCATTGCCGAACGGCCCTACGAACTCGAGCTCGCGGGCGGCCGCCGGGCCTGGATTCAGGACCTGGAACTGGTGATGCAGAAGCCGGCGGCCGTCAAGTTCGAGGCGTTGGATCGCGAGATCAAGAGTGCATTCACCGCCGTGTGGACCGGCCGCATGGACAGCGATGGGCTGAATCAGCTCACCCTGGCCGGCATTCCCTGGCGCGCCGTCACCGTGCTCCGCGCCTACTGCCGTTACCTGCTGCAGGCTGGCCTGCCGTTCAGTCATGGCTACATCGCGCAGGTTCTGGTCGACAACCCGGTGCCGGCGCGCGCCTTCGCCGACCTGTTCGCCGCGCGGTTCGACCCGTCGCTGTCCGCGGCGAAACGGCGCAGCGTGCTCGCGGCCCTGGAGCAGCGCATCCGCGCCGCCATCGAAGACGTCACGGGCTCCGACGAGGATCGCATCCTGCGGACGCTGTGGAATGCCCTGACGGCCACGGTTCGCACCAACGCGTATCAGACCGCCGACGGCGCTCTGAAGGAATACCTCTCGTTCAAGATCGAGAGCCAGCGCCTGCGCGAGCTGCCGCTGCCCAGGCCGCTGTTCGAGGTGTTCGTGTTCTCGACCCGGATGGAAGGCGTGCATCTGCGCATGGGTTTCGTCGCCCGCGGCGGCATCCGCTGGTCCGACCGCCGCGAGGACTTCAGGACCGAGGTGCTCGGGCTCATGAAGGCGCAGCAGGTGAAGAACACGGTCATCGTACCCGTGGGCGCCAAGGGCGGATTCGTGGTCAGGCGCCCGGTGCAGGGCGACCGCGAATTGCAGGCCGCCGAGGTCATCGCATGCTATCGAACCCTGATGCGCGGACTGCTCGACGTCACGGACAACATCGTCGGCGAGAAGATCGTGGCGCCCGATCGCGTGGTGCGCCACGACGGCGACGACGCCTATCTGGTGGTCGCGGCCGACAAGGGCACGGCCACCTTCTCGGACATCGCCAACGGCATCTCGGCCGATTACGGCTTCTGGCTGGGCGATGCGTTCGCCTCGGGCGGTTCGGCGGGGTACGACCACAAGAAGATGGCCATCACCGCCCGCGGCGCCTGGGAGTCGGTCAAGCGCCACTTTCGCGAGATGAACGTCGACATCCAGCAGCGGGATTTCTCCGTGGCGGGCATCGGCGACATGGCCGGCGACGTGTTCGGCAACGGCATGCTGCAGTCGCCGCACATCCGCCTGCTCGCCGCGTTCAACCACCAGCACATCTTCATCGACCCCGATCCCGATGCAGCGCGCTCGTTCAAGGAGCGTGAACGGCTGTTCAAGCTGCCGCGTTCATCCTGGGAGGATTACGCGAAGCAGGCGATCTCCAAGGGCGGCGGCGTCTACGCGCGCAGCGCCAAGAGTCTCATCCTGTCCCGCGAGGCGCAGGCGCTGCTCGAGCTGGGGGCGCAGGCCACGCCGAACGAGGTGGTCAGGGCCATCTTGAAGCTGCACGTCGACCTGTTGTGGAACGGCGGCATCGGCACCTACGTCAAGGCCGCCACGGAGAGCCACGCCGACGTGGGGGACCGCAGCAACGACGCGGTGCGTATCGACGCCCGGGAGCTGAACTGCAAGGTCGTCGGCGAGGGCGGCAACCTGGGCTTCTCGCAGCTCGGACGCATCGAGTTCGCGCGGCGCGGCGGACGGTTGAACACGGACGCCATCGACAACTCGGCCGGCGTCAATTGCTCGGACGTCGAGGTCAATCTGAAGATCTTGTTGAACGGCGC
>CAZZWZ010000016.1:0-22607 GCA_964657955.1 uncultured Steroidobacteraceae bacterium | reverse complement strand
GGTCAGGCGGTGCGAATTCGCACCGGCGAGGCGGGTTCGCACGCGCTTTGATCCTCGCGCGCGCATCGATCCTCAACCGGGAAGCCGCCCATGAAACGCGTTCTGGTGTGCACGGCCATGCTGCTCTGGTCCACCCTGGCGGGCGCGGTGGTCTACAAGTGGGTGGATGCGCACGGCAAGGTGCAGTACGGCGACCGGCCACCCGACGGCGTCGTCGCTGAAATCGTCGACATGCCCGGGATTCACACCCGGCAGCCGGCGGTCCGCAGCACGCCCCCGGTCCCTGCGGCCGCTCAAGCGTCCGTGAACGCGGCTCTCGATGCGGCGGCTCAGGACGATGCGAAGAAGGCCGTCGACAGCGACGTCGCGCAGGCGCGCGAGAAACAATGCGCCGAGGCCCAGGACCGCTACAAGAAGCTGATCGAGGGCCGCAAACTCTACAAGCTCGCCGCCGACGGTCAGCGGCAGTATTTGACGTCGGAGGAGATCGACTCCGAACGCGTCAGCGCCAAGCGCGACGTCGACGCCACCTGCAACGGCCCCTCCTGATCGCCGGCGGCCTTTGCCGCGTGCGCCGCAAAGCCGTAAGCTTTCGCGTTCCTTCACGAGCACTGGATCGCGTATGCAAACGGGTTTCGTCGGACTGGGCGCCATGGGCATGCACATGGCGCGCAACCTGCATCGCGCCGGATTTCTCGCCGGCGTCTGGAACCGGACCCCGGACAAGGCGTCGAGTCTCGCCCGGGAACTCGGGTGCCATGCCTTCTCTTCGCTCGAAGAACTGGCGGGCAATTGCGAGGCCGTGGCGATCTGTGTGTCGGCCGACGAGGACGTGCGCAGCGTCGTCGCGGGACTCGAACCCGGTTTGACGCCGCACATGATGGTGCTCGACGCCTCGACCGTGGGTGCCGGAACCGCGCGCGCGATGCACGAGCGCCTGGGGGCATTGGGTGTGGGATTCATCGACTGTCCCGTCAGCGGCGGCGTCGAGGGCGCACGCAACGCGACGCTTGCCATCATGGCGGGAGGTGACGAGGAGGTCTTCGGTCGGGCGCTTCCCATCCTGCAGGCGCTCGGCAAGACGGTGACTTATTTCGGCGCGAGCGGCTCGGGGCAGGCGGCCAAGGCCACGAATCAGATCATGTGCGCCGGCATCATCCAGGCGGTCGCGGAAGCCATGGCTTTCGCACATGCGGAGGGTCTGCCGCTCGATCGCCTGATCGACACCCTGGGCAAGGGCGCCGGCAGCAGCTGGTATTTCGTCAATCGCGCGCCATTCATGGCGCAGAACCGGTTCCCGGCCGGTTTTCGTGTGCGGCTGCACGACAAGGATTTGCGCATCTGCCGCGACATGGCGGCGAAGTACGGGGCGCGGTTGCCCGTGGTGGAGTCCACCCTGAACGAATACGGACGACTGATCGCCGACGGCTTCGGCGACGAGGACATCTCGGCCATTTACCGGTTGAAGTCGACGTTGTTCGTCCGCGAGCCGCAGTGAGCGCGAACCCGGTGCTTCGAGTGGCGACGCGCAAGAGCCCGCTCGCGCTTTGGCAGGCGGAGCACGTGGCTTCCCTCCTGCGCGACGCGCATGCGGGCCTGACGGTGGAACTCGTTCCTCTGTCGACCAAGGGTGACCGGGTGCTCGATCGCAGTCTGGCGGCCATCGGCGGTAAGGGCCTGTTCATCAAGGAGCTGGAGGTGGCGCTGGAGGAGCGCCGCGCCGACATCGCGGTGCATTCCATGAAGGACGTTCCCGGCGACGTCCCGGCGGGTTTGTCGATCGCGGCGGTTCTGGCACGGGCCGATGCACGGGATGCCTTGCTCAGCGCCACGGCGGGCGGATTGAGCGACCTGCCGCGCGCGGCCCGCGTCGGCACCTCGAGTCTGCGCCGCCAGGCACAGCTCCTGGCGGTGCGCCCGGACCTCAAGATCGAGGCCGTGCGCGGCAACGTCGACTCGCGCCTGCGGCGCCTGGACCACGGCGAGCTGGATGCCATCATCCTGGCCTGTGCCGGATTGATCCGGCTCGGCTGGGAGTCGCGCATCACGGCCCGTCTTTCACCGGCGCACTGTCTGCCCGCGGTCAGCCAGGGCATCATCGGCATCGAGTGCCGCGCCGACGACGCGTACACGCGATCGTTGCTGGCCGCGATCGACCATGCACCCACGAAGGTGGTCATGGACGCGGAACGCGCGTTTGCCGGCCGGCTCGGCGGCAGTTGCCAGTCACCCATCGCGGCCCACGCCACCGTCGAGCACGGCGTACTGACGCTCGACGGACTGGTGGCGGAACCCGACGGCTCGCGGCTGCTGCGCGAGCGCATCGACGGCGCGCCCGCGGAGGCCCAGAAGCTGGGAGAGCAGCTCGCCGATCGCGTGATGGCGGCCGGCGGCGGCGCGTTGTTAGAGCGCTTGCGCGGCTGACGATGACCACGCTGCGGGGGGTCGGCGTGCTGGTCACACGGCCCGAAGCCCAGGCCGCGCCGTTGTGCCGCTTGCTGGAGTCGCGGGGCGCGACCGTGGCCACCCTGCCCGTCCTGCGCATCGAAGCGCTGCGGGTTACGGACGCGATGCGCGGTCCGGGCAGTCCCGAGGGGTTCGACCTCGTGATCTTCACCAGTGCGAACGCCGTGGAGTTCGGCGGAGCCTTGGCCGCGCCGATGCGCGCCCCGGTGCTGGCCATCGGTCCCGCCACCGCGCGGGCATTGCAACGGGCGGGGCACCGCGACGTCCTCGTGCCGGCGCAGTTCGATTCCGAGCATTTGTTGCAACACCCGGCATTCGCCCAGATCGCGGGACGGCGCATCTTGATCGTCAAGGGGGCCGGCGGCCGGAATCTCCTGCAGGATGAGCTGACCCAGTGCCGCGCGCGCGTGACCGTGGCCGAGGTGTATCGGCGTGAGCGCATCCAGCCCGACCCCCGGGCCCTGCAAGCGCTGGAAGAACGCCTGGTGGCCCGGGCGATCGACGTCGTCACGGCCACCAGCGGCGAGATCGCCGCCGCGCTGGTGAAACTCGCCACGCCGCCGATGCGCCGCGAATTCGAGCGCGTGCACTGGCTGGTGCCCGGCGCACGCGTGGCGGCGAGCGTTCGTGAACACGGCATTGCGGCACCCATCCTGCTCGCCGGCTCGGCGGAGGATCAGGCGTTGCTGTCGGCCGTGGAGCGGTGGCGTGCGAGCGAGTCGGGCGCGTAGTCGAACGGGTCGAAGAACAACCGCTCCGGATCGGCGCCGTGCGCGGGAAAATCGCGGCGCACCGCCTCGATGAGCGCCGGCGGCCCGCTGGCATAGATGTCGTGGGCCTCGAGCGTGCCGAGATCGTCGATCACGGCCTGGTGCACCCAGCCACGGCGTCCCGGCCACCCCACGTCGGCCTCGGACAACACCGCCCGGTAGCGAAAATTCTTCACCCGCCGGGACAGGTCTTCGAGCAGTGCATGCGCGTAGAGATCGCGCTCGGCGCGCACTCCCCAGTACAACACCACCTCACGGCCGAGCCCTTTGTCGAGCACGTGCCTCAACATGCACTTGAGCGGGGCCAGGCCGGTACCGCCCCCCACCAGCAACAGCGGGCGCCGCCCGTCGCGATAGACGAATCCTCCCAGGGGACCTTCGATGGTGAGCAACGACGGGCGGCTCGCCGCATCGGCGAACAGTTTCTCGGTCAGTTCTCCGCCCGGCACACGGCGCACGTGCAATTCCAACAAGCGCGCGTCGTGCGGCGGCGAGGCGATCGAAAAGCTGCGGCGGCGCCCGCCGCTCAGCAAGATGTCGAGATACTGGCCGGGCTCGAAATGAAACGCCTCCGCCGCGGGAAGCCGCAGGAACAACCCCAGGACATCGTGCGACCAGACCTCGGCGCGCTCGATGCGGCTCGGCAAGCGCTTCACCCGCACCGCCTCGGCGCTGCCGATCTCGACGACCTCGATGCACGCGTCGCCGACGGCGCGGGCCTGGCACAGCAGGATCAGCCCCTCGGCCACCTCGGCGGCGGACAGCCCGAGCGGCGGCCCATTCGGATAGTGCACGCGCCCCTGGATCAGCCGGCCGCGACAGGCGCCGCAGTTGCCTCCCCGGCAGCCGTGCGGGAGATTGAGGCCGGCCCCGAGCGCGGCGTCGAGCAGCGACCGGTCCGGGTCGGCACTGAAACTTCGGTCGGAATTGGCTAGACTGACGCGCAAGGACTTTCCTCCGGGCACCAGTATGCACGCGGTCTCGATCGTCGGTTGCGGCTACACCGGCTCGCGCCTCGCCAGGCGTTGGATAGGCCGGCATGCCACCGTTCGCGGCTTTGCGATCCGGGCGGCGAGCCTGGAGCACATCGCCGCCACGGGAGCCGATGCGGTGGCGCTGAATCTGGACGCACCGCCGGCATCCATCGATTTCGACGGCCAATTGCTGTACTACGCCGTGCCGCCCGCGCCCACGGGCGAGCGCGACGTGCGGCTGGAACGTTTTCTCGATCGGGTGGCCGGTGTCCCGCGCCGGGTGATCTACCTGAGCACCACCGGCATCTACGGGGACCGGGGTGGTGCGCTGGTCGACGAAGACAGCCGGCCGGCACCGCAGTCCGCGCGCGCGGTCCGGCGGCTCGCGGCGGAGCTCGCCCTGCGGGCGTGGGCGGCCGGGCGCGGCGTGTCCTGGTGCGTGCTCAGGGTGCCCGGCATCTACGGTCCCGGACGCATGCCCATCGAGCGGCTCAAACGCCGCGAACCGGCCATCGAACCGCTGGAAGCCGGGCCCGGCAATCGGATCCACGTGGAGGATCTGGTGAGCGCCTGTGTCGCCGCGGGAACCTCGAGCCGCGCCGACGGGCGCGTGTACAACGTCACCGACGGCAACGACGACAGCGCCACCGCCTATCTGCAGCGCGTCGCGCGCATCGGGGACCTGCCGGCACCGCCGCTGCTCAGCCGGTCGGCCGCGGAGAAGACCCTGTCCGCGACCTCCTGGTCGTTCCTGCGCGAATCCCGGCGGGTGGACAATCGACGCATGCTGGACGAACTCGGCGTGATCCTCGCGTTTCCCGATCTGGATGCCGGCATACGCGCCAGCTTGTGACGCCGGCCGCCGCGGCGCTCAGACCGGCCTGCTGCGCCTGCCGTCCAGCCATTCGGCGATGGGTTGCCACTGGCTCCAGTCCGGCGACGCCAGATACTCCGGCAGTTCGAGCACGCCCATGCCGCGCGCATAGGCACGCACGTAGTTCTGGGCCTCGCGCAGGCATCCGAGATACGGCACCCGCAGCTTCGCCAGGAAACGATCCAGCTCCTCGTAGATCAGGGTGTGCTCGCGCACGCGGTTGGCCACCAGGCCGAGACGCGCCTGCTTGCGGGACACCTTGCCGATCTCCAGCAGTTCCGTCATGAAATGCGCACAGGCCTTCATGTCGATGGCGGACGGCAGCACCGGCACGATGATGGTCTCGGCCCGGCGGACCAGCTCGTTCAACTCCGTGCCGTACACGCGGGCCGGCGCATCGATGACCAGGACTTCCGTGGAGCGCGCCACGCTGCGCAGCCCGTCCTCGAATGCCGGCACTCCGGAGATCGCCGGAAGGTCGGCGGGCCGCGAGGCGAGCCAATCCAGGCTGGAACGTTGATGATCGTAATCCGCGATGCAAACCTCGTGGCCGCTTCGCGCAAAATGAACGGCGACGTTGGTGGCGAGGGTGCTCTTGCCGCAACCGCCCTTCGCGTTCAATACCATGACGTGACGCATGCTCACCCGGCGTGTTTTTTCGATGAAACGATTCCGGCGCGAGTGTAGCGCAACTCCCCCGATGGCGAACGATCGGGCCGCGCATGTTAAGCTTGCCCATGCGCATCGAGTTCTCAAAGATGCAGGGGTTGGGCAACGATTTTCTGGTTTTCGATGCGCCGGTGGCCGCGGCCGGCGTGCTCGACCCCCTCCGGCTGCGCGCCCTGGCGGATCGCCGCACCGGCGTGGGATTCGATCAGGCGTTGATGCTGGAAGCGCCCCGGAATCCGCAGAGCCGCGCGTTCTACCGCATCTTCAATTCCGACGGTACCGAGGTGGAGCAGTGCGGCAACGGCGCGCGTTGCATCGCCTCCCTGCTGGTCTCGCGAAGACCGGAACTCGGGCGGCGGTTGAGCATCGAGAGTCCGGCCGGGATGGTGCGCGCCGAAGTGCGCGCCGACGGTCTGGTGTCGGTGGACATGGGCGTCCCGAACTTCGATCCGCGCGCGCTGCCGATGGACGTGCCGGGCGAGTCGCCGACATATTCGCTCGACATCGACGGCCGCACCGTCGAATATGGCGCGGTGTCCATGGGCAATCCGCACGCCGTGCTGCACGTCGCCGATGTGAACGCTGCGCCGGTGGACCGCGTCGGGCCCGCCATCGAGTTGCATCCGCGCTTTCCACGCAGGACCAACGTCGGTTTCATGCAGATCGTGGATCGGGGCCGCATCCGCTTGCGGGTGCACGAACGGGGGGCGGGTGAGACGCGTGCCTGCGGCACCGGCGCGTGCGGCGCGGTCGCCGTGGGGCGCAGGCACGGATTGTTGGATGCGGAGGTCCGCGTGGAATTGCCGGGGGGAACGGCGGTGGTGGACTGGCCGGATGCCGCACGGCCCATGTGGCTGACGGGACCGGCGACCACGGTGTTCACCGGATCGATCGACATATAACGGGAGAAGTTCAGCGATGACAACCAGCCAGGCGCGCGGTATCAAATCGGAAGGTCTCAACGACTCGAGCGTTGCGGACTACCTTGCGGCGTATCCGGATTTTTTCGAACGCAACGGGACGTTGCTCGCGAAACTGCGTCTTCCGCACCTGCGCGACACGGCCGCCACCGTCAGCCTGGTGGAGCGGCAGGTCGAGGTCTTGCGTGAACGCAACTTGTCGCTGGAGCGCAAGCTGAAGGAGCTCGTCGACGTGGCGCGCGCCAACGACGTGCTCGCCGACCGCATTCACCGCCTGAGCCAGCGCTTGATCAGGGCGCGCACGCTGCTCGAAACCGTCAACGCCGCCGAGGCGTCGTTGCGCGAGGATTTCGACGCCATGCATTCGGTCCTGGTGCTGTTCCTCGCGGAGGCGCGCCCCCTGGAAGCCGCCGCCGGCCGCTTCCTGCGCGCCGACGATGCCGGCGGTCCGCAGATCAAGACCTTCGAGTCGCTGCTGGCGGGCGGCAAGCCGCGGTGCGGGCAGATACGCGACGGACAACGCGATTATCTCTTCGGCAAGGATTCGAACGAGATCGGGTCGGTTGCCCTGACGCCGCTGGGGCCCAAGGGAGCGCTGGGGATTCTGGCCATCGGCGCCAGCGATTCGGAACGCTTTCACCCGGGGATGAGCACCGAATTCCTTTCACGCATCGGCGAACTCCTGACGTACGCGCTGGTTCGCTGAGCGGGTCGTGCGGCGGGCGGCGGACGGCGGTCAATCTGCTCGGCATGCGTGGATCGAGCGGTTCATCTCGCATCTCACGCACGAGCGGCGCTTGAGCCCGCATACCGCGGGCGCCTATCGCAGCGACCTGATCCGGCTGTCGGATTTTTGCGCAGCCCGCGGTCTTCGGGACTGGGCGGCACTCGACAACCGGGTGGTGCGCTCCTTCGCAGCGGCGCAACACGCCGGCGGCCTCGCGCCGCGAAGCATTCAGCGACGGCTTTCGGCGGCCCGCACCTTCTACGAATTCCTGCTGCGCGAGGGGCAGTGCGGGCTCAACGCCGCACGCGACGTGCGCGCCCCCAGGACGAAAAAGCGCCTGCCGGCCACGCTCGACGCCGATCAGATGGGACGGCTCCTGGGATTCCGGGGCGACGATACGCTCGCGCTGCGCGACAAGGCCATGATGGAGCTGTTCTACTCCTCGGGCCTTCGCCTCGGCGAGCTCGTGAGTCTCGATCTGGCGGCCGTGGACCTGGCGGACCGCACGGTACGGGTGGACGGCAAGGGCGGGAAAACGCGGATCGTGCCCGTCGGCCGCCAGGCAGCGGCGGCATTGCGCGCCTGGCTGGCCGAGCGGGCGGCGCTGCCCGTGCGGGATGCCGCGGTTTTCGTCGGCCGCGGCGGGCGGCGCCTCACGCCGCGGGCCGTGCAATTGCGGGTGGACGTCTGGGCGCGTCGCCAGGGCTTGGGGGTGAACCTCCACCCGCACATGTTCCGTCATTCGTTCGCGAGCCATCTGCTCGAATCCAGTTCGGATCTGCGCGGTGTCCAGGAAATGCTGGGCCACACCGACATCGGCACCACGCAGATCTACACGCACCTGGACTTCCAGCACCTGGCCCGGGTGTACGACGGCGCACATCCCCGGGCACGACGGCGTCGCGACGCTTGAAAGGCCGCGTCACGGCCCCATGAACCCAGTCGGATGACCCACGATCCCGACCGCATTTACGGAACGACCATTTTGGCGGTACGCCGGCATGGGACGGTTGCCGTGGGCGGCGACGGCCAGGTCACCCTGGGCCAGAGCGTCATGAAGGGCAACGCCCGCAAGGTGCGCAGGCTCTACGGCGGCAGGGTGCTCGCCGGGTTCGCCGGCGGTACCGCGGACGCCTTCACGCTGTTCGAGCGCTTCGAGGGCAAACTGGAGCAGTTCGGCAATCTCACGCGTGCCGCGATCGAGCTGGCGAAGGATTGGCGCAGCGATCGCAGTTTGCGCCGGCTCGAAGCGCTGCTCTGTGTCGCCGATGCCGCGAGTTCCTACGTCATTTCGGGCAACGGCGACGTCATCGAACCCGAACACGACCTGATCGCCATCGGTTCGGGCGGCAGCTTCGCCCAGGCGGCGGCGCTGGCCTTCCTGCAGGCCACCGACCTGTCGGCCCGCGAGATCGTCGAGCGTTCGTTGAACATCGCCGCGGACATCTGCATCTACACCAACCGTCATCTGACCATCGAGGAGATCAGGGCGCATGTCGCAAATGACGCCGCGTGAGATCGTCGAGGAGCTGGACAAGCACATCGTCGGCCAGAAGGCCGCGAAGCGTGCCGTGGCCATCGCCTTGCGCAATCGCTGGCGGCGGCAGCAGGTGGCGGAGAATCTGCGGCCCGAGATCACCCCGAAGAACATCCTGATGATCGGCCCGACGGGCGTGGGGAAAACCGAGATCGCGCGCCGCCTGGCCCGGCTGGCGAAGGCGCCCTTCATCAAGGTGGAGGCCACCAAGTTCACGGAAGTCGGATACGTCGGCCGGGAAGTTGACTCGATCGTCCGCGATCTCGTGGAGATATCCGTCAAAATCACCCGTGAAGAGGCCATTTCGAAAGTGCGCCCCAGGGCCGCCGACGCGGCCGAGGAACGGGTGCTGGACGCCCTGCTCCCCAGGGCGCAATCGGGCATGGACGCCGAACCGGCGCCGCGCGACGGCGACACGCGGCAACGCTTTCGAAAGATGCTGCGCGAAGGCGAGCTCGACGATCGCGAGATCGAGATCGAGGTGCGCGCCATGCCCATGGGAGTCGAGATCATGGCACCTCCGGGAATGGAGGAGATGACCCAGCAACTGCAGGGCATGTTCCAGAATCTTGGCTCGGGCCGCAGCAAGCCGCGCAAGCTCAAGATCCGGGAGGCGCTGAAGCTCCTGGTCGACGAAGAAGCGGCCAAGATGATCAACGAGGAGGAGCTCAAGGCCGCCGCCGTCGACAACGCCGAACAGAACGGCATCGTCTTCATCGACGAGATCGACAAGATCGCGCGGCGCCAGGAAACCTCCGGGGCGGACGTGTCCCGGGAGGGCGTGCAGCGCGATCTGCTGCCGTTGGTGGAGGGCTGCACCGTGAACACCAAGTACGGCACCGTGAAGACCGACCACGTCCTGTTCATCGCCTCCGGCGCCTTTCACATGTCGAAGCCCTCCGATCTCATTCCGGAACTGCAGGGCCGGCTGCCCATTCGCGTGGAACTGGAACCGCTGGTGGTCCTGGATTTCGTGCGCATCCTGACCGAGCCCGACGCGTCGCTGTGCCGCCAGTATGTCGCCCTGCTTGCCACCGAGGGCGTCACGCTGGAATTCGACTCCTCGGGCGTGCAGCGGCTGGCCGAGGTGGCGTTCGAGGTCAACGAGCGCACCGAGAACATCGGGGCACGACGCCTGCACACGGTCATGGAGCGGCTGCTCGAATCGGTCTCGTTCGACGCGGCAGACCGCAGCGGCACGCGCGTCAAGGTGGACCGTCAGTATGTCGAGGAACATCTCGGCGAGGTGGCCCGCGACCAGGACCTGTCGCGGTACATCCTGTAGCCCGCATCGTGCCGCAACCCATCGAAATCAAGCTGCGCACCGCCTCGCGCATTTTGGAGGTGCGCTTCGACGATGGCGCCCGCTACGAATTGCCCTTCGAATACCTGCGGGTGTTCTCACCGTCGGCCGAAGTCAAGGGACATGCCGGCGGCGAGGGCACGCTGCAGACCGGCAAGCGTCACGTGGGCATCACCGGCGTGGAGCCCGTGGGGAATTACGCGCTGCGCTTGTTGTTCGACGACGGGCACAACACCGGCCTGTATTCGTGGAGCCTGCTGCACGAACTAGGACGCGAGCACTCCGCCAACTGGGCGCGTTACCTGCAGCGGTGCGAAGCGGCGGGTATTTCCGGCGGGCAACCGTCCGGCGGCGGGTGAGCGTCGTCCAGTCGGCTACAATGCCCGCTTCACATTCAGGAGCGTCATGAGCGACCCGGGCCGCACCGATTTCGGATTCGAACAGGTCGCCTGGGCGGACAAGGCCGGGCGCGTGCGCTCGGTGTTCGCATCCGTCGCCGGCAAATACGACCTGATGAACGACTTGATGTCGCTGGGCGTGCATCGTTTGTGGAAGCGGTTCGCGTTGTCCCTCACGGGCTTGAGGGCGGGGCGCTGCGCATTGGATGTGGCGGGAGGCACCGGCGATCTGGCGCTCGGCATGCTGCATCAGGTGGGCAGGACCGGCCGCGTGGTGCTGTCGGACATCAACCCGGCCATGCTGACCCTGGGGCGCGACCGGCTGCTCGACGCCGGATTCGTGGGAAATTCCGACTGCCTGGTCGCCGATGCCGAGCGCCTGCCCTTCGCCGACGCGTCGTTCGACTGCGTGACCATCGGTTTCGGATTGCGCAACGTCACCGACAAGGCGGCCGCCTTGCGTTCGATGCACCGCGTTCTGAAGCCCGGCGGGCAGTTGCTGATACTGGAGTTCTCGACGCCGGTCGCACCGGGCCTGGGGCCGCTGTACGACGCGTATTCCTTCAAGGTGCTGCCGCTGCTCGGGCGTCTGGTCGCGCAGGATGCCGCGAGCTATCGGTATCTGGCGGAGTCGATCCGGATGCATCCTGACCAGGAATCCCTGCTGACCCTGATGCGTGACGCCGGCTTCGAACAGACGCGTTACCACAATTTGAGCGGTGGCATCGTGGCGCTGCACCGCGGCTACAAGATCTGACATGGCCGCCACCGGTGCCTGGCTCGCCGCCGTCGAAAGCCTGTTCAATCGAGGACTCGAGTCGTCGGCGGAAGCGATCGAGCTCGCCAGGCGCTTGCAGGGCACCTGCCTGCGCCTCGAGGTTGGCGGGTTCCGCCCCTTCCATGCGAGCGTCAGCGGCGGCCGGCTGGCGCTGAGCGGGGTCGAGGCAGGCGAACCGCCGATTCCCGCGCCCGATGCCACCATCAGCGGCTCTCCCGTCGCATTGTGGTCGTTGGCGCGCGGCACACCGGTGGTCGGCACCATGGTGCCCGCGCGGGTGCGGGGGGATGCGGAAACCGCCAATTTGTATCGCCGGCTGTTCGCCGCCGCGCGGCCCGACCTGGAAGAGGAAGTTTCGCGCGTGGTCGGCGACATGCCGGCCAGACGGCTGTCGCGCTTGGCCGCCGGCACGCTGGCCTGGGCGGAACGGGCGCGGCGGATCGCCGGGGCGAACGTCGCCGAGTACCTTCAGGAGGAGAGCCGGGATCTGCTCAACAAAACGGAAATGGAGGAATTCCTGCGGGGCGTCGACTCTCTGCGCGAAATGGCCGACCGCGTCGAGGCGCGTGTGGCCCGTTTGGAAGGACGGCTGCGGGAATCCGGTTGATGCGGCTGCGCGTGGTCGCACGTCTGCTGCAGATCCAACGTGCCCTGGTGCGGCACGGTCTGGACGATTTCGTCGTGGCAACGCATTTGTACCGTCCCTTCCGGTTCGCGTTCTATCTGTCGCCATGGACCTGGTTTCAGCGCAGCACCGGCATCGGTCGGGGTGAACGCCTGCGGTTGGCGCTGGAGGAACTGGGACCCATCTTCATCAAGTTCGGCCAGGCCCTCTCCACCCGCCGGGATCTGATCCCCGTCGACGTGGCCGACGAGCTGGCCAAGCTCCAGGATCGTGTTCCGCCGTTCGACGGCGCCACCGCGGTCGCCGCCATCGAAGGCGCGCTCGGCGCCGCGCTGCCGGACATCTTTGCCACGTTCGAGGTGGCACCGCTGGCCGCGGCCTCCATCGCCCAGGTGCATGCCGCCACCCTCAAGACCGGCGAGGATGTGGTGGTCAAGGTGCTGCGTCCCGGGATGCAGGCGGTGATCGAACTCGACCTTGCCGTCATGGACACCCTCGCCGGGTTGGCGGACGCCTACTGGCCGGAGGCCCGCCGGCTGCGGCCCGTCGAGATCGTCGGGGAATATCGCAAAACCATCCTGGACGAGCTGGATCTGATGCGCGAGGCCGCCAATGCCGCGCAGTTGAAACGCAATTTTTCCGGCTCTTCGCTGCTCTACGTGCCGGACGTTTACTGGGACTATTGCCGGGTCAACGTCATGGTGATGGAGCGGATCCACGGCATCATCATCAGCCGGACGGACGAACTGCGGGCGTGCGGCACGAATTTCGCCAAGCTGGCGGAACACGGGGTCGAGATCTTTTTCACGCAGGTGTTCCGTCATAATTTTTTTCACGCCGACATGCACCCCGGCAACATTTTCGTTCAGGTGGACGATCCGGAGGAGCCGCGCTACGCCGCGGTCGATTTCGGCATCGTGGGCACGTTGCAGCCGCGGGACCAGCACTACCTCGCCGAGAATTTCCTGGCTTTCTTCAATCGCGATTACCGCCGGGTTGCCGCGCTGCACGTGGAGTCGGGCTGGGTGCCCCCGTCGACGCGCATCGACGAACTCGAGTCGGCCGTGCGTACCGTGTGCGAGCCCATCTTCAACAAGCCGTTGAAGGAGATCTCGTTCGCGCAGGTGCTGCTGCGACTGTTCGAGACCGCGCGCCGCTTCGACATGCGCATCCAGCCGCAGCTCATCCTGCTGCAAAAAACCCTGCTCAACATCGAGGGGCTGGGGCGGGAACTGTATCCGGAACTCGACCTGTGGAAAACGGCGCAACCCATCCTGCGCGCATGGATGCGCGAACGTACGAGTCCGCGTCACCTGCTGCGCGGACTACGGACGCACCTGCCGGATGCGGTCGAGGCGCTCAAACAGGTGCCGCAATTGTTCCAGACCGCCGTACGCCGCGCTGCCGACGGTGGCGCCTTGCGGGTGGAGAGCGGTGAACTGATCGAATTGCGCGAGGCGCTGCGCCGGGCTCACGGGCGCCGGGACGCCATCATCGCCGCGGGCGGGCTGTGGTTTTCGGGGCTGGCCTGCCTGGCGCTGTTCGCATCCCATGCCTGGATCGGCTGGGGACAGATGATCGCCGCCCTGCTGCTGCTGGTGTCCACCCGGACGCGCCGCGCCGCGCGCGGCTGACCCTCACTGCCGAGAGCGAAAGGCGGTAACCGCCTTGAGCAACAGCATGCGCGCCACCGTGCCGGTGGGCAGCTTGCGAATCACTTTGAACGCGAGTCCGGGCCGCGCCATCACCAGCCCGCCCACCATGGCCCCCAGCGTCCCGATGCCCCGTCCGCTGGTGAGGAGTCTCATCGTACGACTGCGGGGGAACACCCCGGAACGATGGTCCTCGGAGTCACCCGGCTCGCCGCCGCTGTGCGCGATACGCGGCGGCGGCTCGAGCACCCGGCGGATCTCGGCACGAGACCGCGCCAGGCGTGCCAGGGTCTCGAGTCTCGCCGCATCGTCACCCACCGCGCTCATTCGGTCTCCGACAAGATTCGCTCCAGGATCACCCGATCCTCGGCCCATTCACGACGCACCGTCCCCAGGAACGGCGCCCGGACCCCGATCACCCTGCCCCGGTACAGCGCAGAGACGAGTGCGACGAAGAAGAAGAAGCCCGTCATCCACGCAATCGCCGTCACCCGATACGGCGTGTCCCACGTCAACGCCACCAGCGTCAGGCACAGCGAGAAGATGAGGAAAACCACGCTGATGAGCAGAACCGCAGATGCGACCAGCCGCGACTTGAAGTCGCTGCGGGTCTGCTGCAGATCCTGGACGGCCAGCTCCACATAGGCGAGCAGGTGCCGAAGAATGGCGGGCGCCGCCTTCGGCAGGGACCAGAGGACGCGCACCGGGCAGCCTTACAGACGGCGGCTCGCCAGAACCCCGACCACGGCGCCCACCAGTGCAGCCACCCCCACGGCCTGCCAGGGGTTGTCGTGCACGTAATCATCGGCGGTGGTGGCCGCCCGCTGCGCCTGTCGCCGCACCGTCTCCGCGCCGTCGGCCAGACTCTCCTTGGCCGTATCGATCGCACCCATGACCTTGCTGCGCACACGGGCCACGTCGGCATCCTTCAGGTCGGCTATCCGCGCCACCAGGTCCTCGACATCCGCGATGAGACTCTTGATCTCGGCCGAAGCCGCGGTCTTGATGTTCTTGGCGCCCTCGCTCAAATCGCCGCTGATGCGTCGGCCGGCAACGCGGGCCTGATCGACGGTTCCGTCAAATGTTTCCATGATTTTCTCCTGATTGGACAGACAGTAACGGCGACCCTCGATGCAGCCCATCGGTTGGTCGCCGCCCTTGATGTAAGACTCAGCCCACGCAATACCCGCGCGGGCCCGGGGACTCAGCTACGGGGCGCAATCGCGGTGCCGTTGTCACCACCGATGACCACCTCGACCCGCCGATTCAACTGACGGCCGCCCGAATCCGAGTTGCTGGCCACCGGAAACGCCTTGCCGTAACCCTGGGTGGAGATGCGGGAGGCGTCGATTCCGCGGGTGAGCAGCGCGGACTTGACCGCATCGGCCCGTCGCCGCGACAACTCCATGTTGTAGGAATCCGAGCCCACGGTGTCCGTGAAACCGTCGATTTGGACGCGCCGATCGGAATGCTCGGTAAGGAATTGCGCCAGTTGATCCAGCTTGCGCGTGGCTCCCGAGTTCAATTCCGCCTTGCCGGTGTCGAACAACACGTCGCCCAGGGTCAACACCAGTCCGCGATCGGTGGGAGTCGCCTTGAGCGCGTCGATTTCCGCCTGGAGGCGGGCCGCTTGTTCGTTCGCCGCGGAGGTGGCCATCTTGGCGTTCTGTACTTCGCGGTTTCTCGCCGCCAATTGAATGCGGTCCCGTTCGGACTGCCCCGCGGCCACCCGCGCATCGTCCGCCTTGGCGGAGGCGCGCACCTGGGCCAACCGGGCATTCTGGGTGGCAAGGTAGGCCGGCTGGTCGATGTCCGCATCCTTGTGATGCAGCGCGGCGGCCTCCGCCAGATCGAGATTCTTCTTCGCCGTCTCGAGGTCCAAGGCCGCGTACTTGCTCACGTTCGGATCGGCCTGCGCCGCTTGAACCGTGGTCCGGGCCGTTTCCAATGCCGCGTTGGGCTGCGGAGTCGACGCACAAGCGGCGATGGCCAGAGCCGATCCCAGAATCGTCAATTGTTTTAATTTCATGTCTGAATGCCTTATTGAGTGGGTTGCGTACTGCGCATGGCTTCTTGACGCAGTGCCTGCATGCTCGCGTCGAATTCGGTGGCGGCCTTGTGCGACTTCTGTTGTCCGGCCGTGGCTTCGGCCAGCTGGGCATCCACGTTGGCCTGTTCGGCCAGCCGGGTGGCGGGCTCCGCGTCATGATCCGCCACGGCCTTTTCGGCACGGCTCAGCTTGTCACGCGCCGTGGCAAGCTCGACCGGCGCCAGTTCCGGCGCGCCCGACTGTTCGGCGCGCTGCAGGCTGGCCTTCGCAACGGCGATCTTTTCGTACGGTATGGGCGTGCTCGCACAGGCCGACAGTCCCCACGTCACGGCGGCGCCCAGCGCCAGTCCCGCCATCAGCCTCGTTTGATCCAATCTCACTTCTGTCTCCTCCTGGTTATCGGCAAAAAGGGCGAACTCCGGCGCAGCCGGGCCGGCTGCGGTTCGGCGGCGCGCGGCTCGGCGGTACGCGGCTCGAGCACGATCCGGTAACCCGACGCCACGCGGTGCGGCGCGGCGTCTGCGCCGGCCGTGACTTCGCGGACGGACCGGTGCCAGGATTCCATCTGCCGCTCCGCCTGGTCCTTGCCGACGCCATACGCCGACTGCAGGCCGCCCGCCAGAATTTGTCTGCGGCCGTCACTCTCACGGTGCACATCACCGGTCAGCGTCGCCAGCCTCACCTGCAGTCCGCCCTTGACCTGCTTCCAGCCGCCTTGAATCCGATCCCAGTTCACGTCGGTCTCCCGAAATCACCGGTATCCGGCGTCCGCGGTATGAATACCCGCGCGATCATAACAAGGTATGCGACCAAAGGGGGGAGCGACGACCGGCGGGACGGCACGAGCGTTCCGACGCTCGCGCGCGTCGCGACGCTCACGCGTTGCATGCGGCTCACCCGTCCCATCCTGGTCAATGTTTCGACGAGTGGGCTTCACAGATCTCATGCAGAACTTCCGGCAGGCGTCCGTAGTCCCGCGCCTTGTCCAGAAAGTGGGTCGCCCCCAGTGCAATGGCGGCGTTCTTGTATTCCGGCAGGTCGTAGTTGGTCAGCACGATGATCCGCGGTTTGAGTTGGGTGGTCGCCAGCGCGCGCATAACGCCGAACCCGGTTCCCTGTTTCAGATGCAGGTCGAGGATGATGACGTCCACCGAATCGCTCTTGACGGCGGCGAGTGCCCCGGCCTCCGTATCCGCGGTGCCGATCAGCTCCACCTCGGGAATCTGTCTGATCGCCTCGGTGAGCCTCTCCGTCAGCACTTTCGAGTCTTCCACCAGCAACACTCTGAGCCCCTGATGAGTCATTCCAATGGCATCCGCAGAAATTGCATGCACGTCGACCGCCTTTTCGTACACGTCGGGTGGTGGCCGCCGGTGCGGTACGAATCGTTGTTTTGAAAGGTATTCATGACGATGTTCACTGAATCAACCCATTTCGCAGGGCATACGAGGTGATGTCGGCGTTGGCGCTGAAACTCATCTTCTCCAGGATCCGGCTGCGGTAGGTGCTGACCGTCTTGACGCTGAGACTGAGCTCGTTCGCGATGTCGGACACGCCACGGCCCGCGGCAAGTTTGCAGAAGATCTGAAATTCCCGCGTCGACAGGCGCGCGTGCAGCGGTTTGTCGGGATCGCCATCGAGGTCGGCGACCAGGATCTCGGCGAGGGCTGCACTGACGTAGCGCCGGCCGGACAGCACCGTGCGCACCGCCTTCATGAGTTCCTCGGGCGCGCTGTCCTTGGACAGGTAGCCGCTGGCGCCCGCCCGCAGCACGTTGACGGCGTACTGCTGCTCGGGCAGGCCGCTCATGACGAGCACCCGCACGCCGGGATGCCCGGTCTGGATGTGCCGCAGGATGTCGAGGCCGCTGCGGTCGGGCATGTGGATGTCGAGCAGCACCAGGTCCCAATCCTGCTGCCGCAGCATGTCCAGCGTCTCGTTACCGCTCGCCGCCTCGCCCACCGCATTGATGCTGGAATCCGCCTCCAGGAACTGCTTGAAGCCGGCGCGAACGACCGCGTGATCGTCGGCGATCAATACTCGTGACACTAAGTTCTCCCCCGTGGAACGGCGCTCAACTGCTCACGCATTCTTGGCTTTGCGAATAGACGTTGAGTTTGTTGTACAGCGTTTTCAGGCTGCAGCCGAGTGCATCCGCCGCCCGACGCTTGTTGCCTTTGAAGTAATCGAGCGTGGCCTCGATCAGCGATCGTTCCATGTCGTCGATGCGCGCACCGACGCGTATGTCGAGCCGCTCGCGCTCCGGGCCCGCCGCGCCGCGCGCGACCACCGCCTGATTCAGCGGGGCCAGCTCGAGGGTCTGGTCGGCCAGGATGAACGCCTGTTCGATGCAATTCTTCAGCTCACGTACGTTGCCGGGCCAGGTATGGCCCTTGAGGATCATCCGGGCGCTGGCCGACAGCCGCTTCTGCGAATGCGTCTGCGCATTGAGCCGGCCCAGGAAATGCTCCGCCAGCAGATCGACGTCGTTGCCACGATTGCGCAGGGGAGGGATGTCGATGGGGAACACCGCCAGCCGGTACAGCAGATCCTCGCGCAGCTGACCGTTCTGCACGGCTTGCAGCGGGCAGCGGGTGGTGGCGGCGATCAGACGGACGTCGCAGAACGATTCCGAATCGTCGCCCACCCGGTAATAAGTCTTGGTCTCCAGCACCCGCAGCAGCCGCATCTGCAGGTCGGGAGGCATCTCGCACACTTCATCCAGCAGCAGCGTGCCCCCTTGAGCGCGCTCGAAGACACCGGGATGGCTGCGCAGCGCCGGCGTGCCGTCGGCGCCGCTGCCGAACAGTTCCGCCTCCATCATGCCGGGAATCGCTCCGCAGTTGATGGCGACGAAGGGGCCACCCCGTCTCGCGCTGCAGTCGTGGATGGATTGCGCCGCCAGCTCCTTCCCCACACCGCTCTCGCCGGTCAACAGCACGCTGGCCTCGGTGGGCCCCACGCGCTCGATGGATCGCAGCACCTCGCGCATGGCATCGGATTTTCCCAGCAGCGGACCGGCCGCTGCCCGGGTAAATTCGTCGTGGGAAAGCGCCGTGCGCACTGTATTCATCGAGGTTCTCCAACGCGTCGTGGGCATGTAAACGTTACATTCCACCGCACCACCATGTGTAACCTTTGCCGCGCCGGGAGAACATGGAAGGTGGCTGAACCTGCTCTCGGATTTTGCGCCAGCCGCTGTCGGTGTTTGTCCGACATCAGCCGTCAGGCCGGCCGATCGATGTTTCCGGCACCTCCGCAGCGCCAGCAATCGGTGAACTGCGGCTCGAGTTCTTCCCCGCACGCCGAGCAGCGCCACGGGCCCCCGGCGGGCACCGCATCGGCCCTCGCCAGCGCGTGCAGGGCGATGCGTTCGTCGTCGTCGTCGACATAGAGCTGAGGCCAGGTTTCCATCATGGGCAGATCGCCCAGCGCGCCGGCGAGGTATTGATTGCGCAGCTCGCAGCCGATTCCGGCGGTGATGAGCACGTTGCGCGCATGCGCGACCTGCAACAGGGTGGCGGCTCGGTAGACGCGTTTCACGAATCACCGGAGCCCGGGCATGGGCTACCGCAGCGCCGCCAGGAACGCCCGGACGTCCTCGCCCCGTTCCACCGTCTCGACCAGCGCGGAGCCCACCACCACGCCGTCCACGTGCGCGGCGAAGCGGGCCACCTGATCGCGCGAACGGATGCCGAATCCGGCGCACACCGGCACCGATGCGTGGCGTTTGACCCGGTCCATGTAGTCGAGCACGGCCGCCGGCACTTCGGCGGACTTGCCGGTGGTGCCGGTCATGGTCACCGCATAGACGAACCCTTGAGCGGAGCGGCACAGCATGGCGAGGCGCTCGTCGGGGGTGACCGGAGTGACCATCTGTACGAGCGCGAGGCCTTCCTCATCGAGCGCGGCCTTGAGGTCGTCGCTCTCCTCGAAAGGCAGGTCAGGTACGATGAAACCCGCCACTCCCGATCGCGCCGCGTCGCGCGGCAGCCGGTCGAGGCCGTAGGCGAGCAGGGGGTTCAGATAGCTCATCAGCAGCAGGGGCGGGGCGGGGAGCCCGGTCCCGGCACGGGCGCTCCGGGCGGCGTCGAGCTCCTGCAGAATCCAGGGCAGCGTCACCCCGTCCGCCAGCGCCGCGAAACTGGCGCGTTGAATCGTCGTACCATCGGCCATGGGATCGCTGAACGGCACCCCGATTTCAACCACGTCGCAGACGCTGGTCACGTCGGCGAGACTTTTCCTGAACTGCGCCCGGTCGGGAAAACCCGCCGTCAGATAGCCGACCAGGGCCGGTTGGCCCGCCGCGACGGCCGCCCGTATGGCGCTCGCAATGGTGTCGCGCGGTGTCATGAGGCCGGCGTTTCCGCCAGGACGGTGCGCTGCAGGATGGGCATGTCCTTGTCCCCGCGCCCGGAGCAGCAGATGAGGATGCGGGCGCCCGGATGAGCGGCCGCATACCGGCGGGCGCCGAACAGGGCATGCGCCGTTTCGATGGCGGGAAGAATGCCCTCGCACCTCGCGCATTCGGTGAGCGCGTCGAGCGCTTCCGCGTCGGTGGCCGACTCGTAAGCGACGCGACCGCTCTTCATGAGATACGCATGTTCGGGACCCACGCCCGAGTAATCGAGTCCCGCGGACACCGAATGCGTCTCCTGCACCTGGCCGTACGCGTCCTGCAGAATCAGGGTATAGCTGCCCTGGAGCACGCCGGGCGTGCCGAAGGTCAACGAGGCGGCATTTTCGCCGAGGCCCGACCCGCGTCCCCCCGCTTCGATCCCGAGCAAACGCACCCCGGCATCTTCGATAAACGGATGGAACATGCCGATGGCATTGGAACCGCCGCCCACGCAGGCAATGGCCACGTCCGGCAATCCGCCCGCATGTTCCATCATCTGCGCACGGGCTTCGCGGCCGATCACCGCCTGCAATTCACGCACCAGATAAGGATACGGATGCGGTCCCACCGCGGAGCCCAGCGAATAATAGGTGCCGTCCGGGTCGGCCACCCAATCCCGCAGCGCCTCGTCGATGGCCGCACGCAATGTCCGGTCACCGCCGGTCACCGGCACCACCGTCGCACCCATCAGCCGCATGCGCCCGACGTTGGGTGCCTGGCGCTCCACGTCGACGGCACCCATGTAGACCACGCACGGCATGCCGAGCCGGGCGGCCGCCGCGGCGCTCGCGACGCCGTGCTGTCCGGCACCGGTCTCGGCGATGATGCGTCTCGCGCCGAGACGTTTGGCGAGCAGGGTTTGACCCACCGCATTGTTGATCTTGTGCGCCCCGGTGTGCGCGAGATCCTCGCGCTTCAGCCACACCTGCGCACCCCAGCGCTTGCTCAGCGCGGGGGCCGGCGAGAGCGCCGTGGGACGGCCCACCCAGTGCCGCAATTCCTGCGTGAATTCCTCCTGAAAATCGCCGGCGTGCAGGTAACGCGCGATCCCCGCCTGCAGCCGGTCGAGCGCCGGCACCAGGGTTTCCGGCACATAGCGCCCGCCGAACGATCCGTAGCGGCCCTTCGCGTCGGGAAGGGAGACCGGCTCCGGGGAACGCAATCGTGTTGAACTCATGAGTCTGGCTCCAACCGTGCCGCAGCCGTCCGCACCGCGCGCACGAATTCGTAAATTTTCTCGGGGTCCTTGATGCCGGGCGTCTCCTCCACGCCGCTGCTGACGTCCACGCCGAAGGGCGCCACGGTGCGAATCGCCTCGGCCACGTTCTGGGGCGACAGGCCGCCGGCAAGAATGAGTTCGGTGTCGCGAGCGAGCTCCGCGGCCCGTCCCCAATCGGCCAGTTCGCCGATCCCGCTCGACGGTCCTTCGAACAGCAGCCGCCCGGGCAGCGGGCTCGGTGCCTTGCGGCCGAACCTGGCCACGGGCAGCACCTTGATGTGCGCCGGAATCTTGAGCTCGCGCAGATCCTCGAAGTCCGTCTGGAAATAATCCGGTTTCAGGACGCGGCAGATTTCATCCACTTTCATCTGCAGCGGATGCTGGGCCACCGCGATGCGCAGTATGCCCGGCGGCGCGAGCGCGGCGAGCTGAGCGGCCTGGCCGGGAGTCACCTGCCGCGGGCTGGGGGCGAACACGAAGCCGATCGCGTCGACCTTGGCCTGTGCCGCAGCGGCGATGGCATCGGCGCTGGTCATGCCGCAAATCTTGATCCACATGCGGGCCAGTGTAGCCATTTAACCTCGCACTGTCCGAGCCGCGAGCAACACGTCGGCGAGCAGGGCGGCCGGATCGTCGCAGCGCATCAGTGCGGTGCCGATCAACGCCAGGCCATACCCGAGCCGTCGCATGGACCGCGCATCGTCGGCCGTCGCCACGCCGCTTTCCGCGACACAAGGCCATTCGTCGGGCAATTG
This sequence comes from uncultured Steroidobacteraceae bacterium, assembly GCA_964657955.1. Lineage (GTDB taxonomy): Bacteria > Pseudomonadota > Gammaproteobacteria > Steroidobacterales > Steroidobacteraceae > Bog-1198. Next base: position 491 of record CAZZWZ010000016.1, on the reverse strand, counting down.
CGGCCCGAGCAGCGCGAATCGTTCGGGAACCACCTTCAAGGTCTGCAGATCGCGGCTGTTGACGCCCACCAGCAGCATGGGTTCACGGCGCCGGTCTGCGAGCAGATCGCGCGCCGCTTCCAGGTCGGCTTCATCGAACGCCTCGAGCAGGACGAACAACCCATGATCGGCGGCGGCATCGAGCAACTCGACGACGCGCGCGCGGGTCAACATCCTGAGAATGACCAATACGCCGCCGGCGCCGGCGGCACGCGCCTCCAGCACCTGGTAGGGATCGACCAGAAAATCCTTGCGCATGGCCGGCACGCCCAGCGGCTCGAGCGCCGCCGCGGCGCGGACGAGATGCTCCATCGACCCGTCGAATCGCGTCGGTTCCGTGAGCACGGAAACGGCGGCCGCGCCGCCGCGTGCGTAGGCCACGATGCGGTCCAGCCAATCGTCCTCGCCCGCCAACAGGCCGGCGGCCGGCGAGCGCAGCTTCGATTCCGCGA
>CAZZWZ010000015.1:0-23047 GCA_964657955.1 uncultured Steroidobacteraceae bacterium | reverse complement strand
AGATAGACCGTTTTTTTAATTTGTGGTTCCGAGACGTGGGACGGCGATGCGGTGGGTTCCGGAAGACACCTCCGGAGCGGCCCGACGTCATGACTCGGTAGTTTTGGAGGCGTAGCATTCTTGGATGTTCTCGACATTCTTGGACGTTCTCGCACAGCCGCGAGATGGCGAGCCCGACCCGACGACTCCACTCACCGGGGGGCATTTGACCACCAGCGTGTTCCAGCGCGTCGCGGCGGGCGACCCGCGGGGACTTCGGGAGTGCATCCGTGAACATGGACCGTTGGTCTGGAGCCTGGCGCGTCGGTTCACCCGCACCGCCGGAGATGCGGAGGACGCGACCCAGGACATCTTCATCAATCTGTGGCAACAGGCCGGGCGTTACGACCCCGGCAAGGGCACGGAGAGGATGTTCGTGGCCATCATCGCCCGTCGGCGTCTCATCGATCGATGGCGCAGGCAGATGACCGAACCGCCGACCATGGACACGAGCGAACCCTCGCTGCAATCCGTGCTGAGTGCCGATCCCACGCCCAGTTCGGACACGTTCATCGATGCAGAACACGCGTTGCTGCTCTTGTCGCGGCTCGAGCCGAAAACTCGACGGGTGCTCGAGTGCGCCTTCCTCGAAGGCCTGACCCATCCGGAAATCGCCGTCGCACTGGGCATGCCGCTCGGCAGCGTCAAGGCAGTCATACGGCGCGGACTGCTCCGCATCCGGGACGCCATGAACGGCGTGGCGCCGCCGGGCAAGCAAAGGCCGCGGGCGGATGTGCCCGCGGACTCGCGAATGGCCTCGCTGATGCGCCGGAACGGGACGCTGCTGGCGAACGGCACCGCCTGAGTATGCCGACCTATCGGACGGACGGGCCGAGGCCGAGCACGTAGCCGATGATCACCGCCGCGGTGACCGCAAAGATCCAGGTCTGCAGGAGCAGCTGCCAATGCCGGGCGGCGCGCCCGACTTCCATGTATCGGACGATGACGAGGGCGGATTTTGCGGCCGCGAGCAACATGACGGCGATGGACGCCAGAGGCCGGTAGGCCGCCCCGGTCGAGCCCATGGACACCAACGTCAAAGCGCACAGCGTCGACCACACGCCGAATGGCGTCATGCGAAGCCGATTTTTCATTGGCGTCCCACCAGATAGAGGACGGGAAAGATGACGACCCACAGAACGTCCACCATGTGCCAGTACAGCCCGACGTTCTCCAATCCCGTCTGGTACGACTCCGTTCCCGCCGCGCGTGAGCGGCTTCGGCAGTAGGCGATGAAGATCATGCCGGCAAGCACGTGACCGAAATGCGCCGCCGTGATGAAAAAATAATACGAGTAGAACGGATTGGCGGCCGGCGTGATCCCGCGCGCGATCTCGGCGTAATACTCGATGCACTTGTCCACCGAAAATGCCAGACCGAGCATCCAGGCAAGGCCCAGGTATCGTCGAACCCGGCGGGCGGCGCCGGCCCTGGCGGCATCCACCGCGATGACCACCATCCAGGAACTCGTCAGCAGGATCAGGGTGTTCGCGAAGCCGAAGACCTCGTTGAGCCCCGCCTGCGACCTCGTATAGACCTCCACGTGCCTGAGCCGGTCGCCCATGAACGTGATGAAGATCATCAGGAAAATCGTCATGTCGATGCACACGAAGGTCCACAACCCTTCGGTGCCGGGGGCTCTGGAGCGACCGCGCGCCGGCGGCGGCGCGCGATCCGTTCCCCGACTCAACTGGCGTGGGACAGCACGTGCCTCTCGACTTTCCGCCCACCCATGACCTCTTTCATCATGAAATAGCCGATGGGCACCTGGAAGCCGAACAGCCAGATGCCGAAGATGAAGAAGAAGTTCCAGGTTCCGTTCACGGCAAAGGGTCCTTCCGACACGAAAGGCATCAGGACCAGGGGTACGAAGATGATCCCGATGGCGATGGCACACCATCCCGTCCACGCCGGAAACACGGTCTGGCGCGTGGTGAGCACGATGTAGGCGCCCAGCGAGAGCAATTGGATGGTCGTGATCATGTAGGTGCAGTCGAAGATGATCCACGTCATCACGTGCATGGCCTTGATGATGTCCGGATTCATGCTGCCGGCGAGCAACGCGCACGCCGCCCAGATGGCGGGACAGAACACCAGCAGCCATCCCGTCAACGTACCGCCCGCCGCCTCGATCAACGCCAGCGGGCCCAGCGACCCGTCCTCCTCCCGCAACAAGGTTGCGAGCAACAAAGACCAGGGGGTGTAGAACATCCCCATGGTGGCCGAGCCGATCATGCCGATGGCGATCTCGTTCGGGTAGCGTCCGTAGTATTCCGATACCAGCTGTGCCGAGGACATGCCCATCATGTTCGGCGGCGGGATGTTGTGTCCCAGCACGGCCCAGAAAACGATGAAGCCGACCACGAACACCGGTCCGCACCAGGCCAGCGCTATACGTACCAATCGCTTCGTTTCAACGTCCATTTGTCACCTCTAGTTGTTCCATGGTTGGCTTGCTTCACCGCATCGATCAGAAGGTCACCCGGAGATCGAGACCGTACATCCGGGGGGTGCCGGGGACCGTGCTGTTGACGCCGATCACGGCGCCCAGGCCCAGTCCTCCCACCAGATACTCCTTGTTGAGCAGGTTTCTGGCGTACGCCGACACCGACACCTTGGACTGATAGATGTTGTTCCATCCCAGCTGCAGGTTGGTGAGCGCGTAGCCCGGAATCCGGGTCCCCGGCGTCAGCGAGTTCGCCAGATTGGTGTAATAGAAGTCGGATTGTGCATATTCCTCCACGCGCAGGAACGTCTCGCCGAGATCGCCGGGAAGGCGCGGCGCGATCCGGGCGAAAACCGATCCGGATTCCTTCGACGTGTCGCCGTAGGGCCCGAGCACCAGACTATGAAACACGCCCGAGGTATCGATGGCGGTCGCGCCGCCGTCGGTGTAACGGGCATCCGTGTACGTCAACTGCGTGCCCAACTGCAGCCAGCGGACGGGCTCGATCTGCGCCTGAAACTCCGCGCCCGTCGTGCGCGCCTGTTTCGCATTGCTGGTCTGCGCCGCCACGCCGATGTACACGGCGCGCTGGATGTTGTTGACGGTCTGGTCGTACACCGAAAAATTGACGCGCGCCGGCATGGTGGCAATGGTGCCCGCGAATTTGGCGCCGAGTTCGAAGTCGTAGGTGGTCTCGGGCTTGAACTCGTTGTTCAGATTCGGCCCGCCGGCCGGATTCGGAATCGTGCTCGTGCCGTTGAATCCCCCGGTTCGCCAGCTGCCCCGCTGCGCGAAGTAGAGCAGGGTCTCGGGCGTGATCTGGTAATCCAGGCCGATGGTCCAGCTGGGCTTGTGCGTCGCCTGGGTGGCGTTGATGACCCCGGAGGCGCGATACGTGTCGTCGGCTTGATGCTGGATCTCGCTGTCTTCCCAGGTTTCGCGGAATCCCGCGGTGGCATGCCACCCGGGGATGAATTCATAGCTGCCCTGAAGATAAATGGCGCGGGAGATGTCCTTCGTGACGAAGTCGTAGCGGATGCCGGGTCCGTACAGGCCGCCCGTGGGGAAATCCGCACCGACGTTGAGCGGAATGTCCTCGCCCTCGTCGTCCCGCGAGGCGTAGGCACCCACGATGTAATTCAATTTGTCGTCCAGGGCGAGGCCCGCCAGCTGCAACTCGTCGGAGAACTGCCGGCTGGAGGTCGTATAGCCTTCGGCGTTGGGACCGCCCGTCGCGCCGATGGTCAGGATCTGGTAAGGGCTGCCATCCACGTCGGTCTGGTCACGGGAAAGCGCATCGTGGAACCCGACGATGTTGCGGATGGACAGACTCGGAGACAATTCGTAGGTGGTCTTGTTGACGACGAGCCGGTCGTTCGACTGGTGCCGCGACGTGGTGTCGTTGTAGAAATTGTAGAAGCCCCCCGCGGCCTGTCGGGCGAGCACGCTGGCGATCCCGCTGAACCCCGGGATCTCCGTGGATCCGGGCGGATACAGGGCGGAGGCGGTCGCGTTCAGCATGTTCCCGTTGTTCATCGCACCCAGCGGGTAGGCATTCTGAATCTTGAGGCCGGTCGAATATCCCAGCGAGTTGCCGTACTGGAAGGTGGTGCTGTTCGTAAAGCCTTCGAACGGCGTCAGCAGCAACGTGGCGCGGATGTTCTTCCGGTCCACCGAACCCTCGTACAGGTTCAGGAACAGGTTGTGCTCGTAGCCGTCACGCTTCTCGTACTGCCCGGCGATCCTGAACGACGCGATCGACGACAGGGGCAGATTGAGCATGAATTCGCCCTGCTTGTCCGAGTAGTTGCCGACGCCCAGCCGGACGTAGCCGCCGAAGTCCTGGGTGGGCTGCGCGGTCTGGTAGAGCACGGCGCCGCCGGTGGCGTTCCGGCCGAACAGTGTTCCCTGGGGACCCTTCAGCACCTGCACCGACTGCAGGTCGTAGAAGGCGCTGGCACTGTTGCCCGCGTTGAACTGAAATTCGTCGAGGTAGGTCAGCACGGTGGGCGAGCTGTACGAGAAGGCATCTTCCGCCTGCCCGCGCAGGGCAAAGCCCAGCTGATTGGACGAGTTCGTCTGGCGCACCGTCAACCCCGGGGTCGACGCCTCCAGGTCCGCCTCGGTGGTGATCTTCTGCTGGGTGAGATCGCTGCCGGAAAAAGCCGATACGGACACCGGCACCTTCTCGAGCTTCTCGTCCTTGCGACGTGCCGTCACGACGATCTCGCCGAGACCGGTGTCATCCGCGGACGCCGCGCTGGGTGCGGCAACCGTGTCGACGCTCTCGTTCGCCCGGCTCGGATGTCCGATCACCAGGGTCCCCAGGACCAGGCCTGACAATGCGGCGCACAGCGGGCGCCGGGGCGCAGACGCTGCGTCTGCGTCGGTTCGGCCGCCACCATGGCTCAGATATTTCTTGCTCATCAAACTACCCCCGTATAAGCCAGCTTGTATAAAACAACTATTTGTTTTCTACGTTAGTCCGCCGCTCGCGCCGTGTCAACTATTTGGCGAGCCGGTTGTAGCACCGGCGCAACGTCGAGCGCGCCGTCGGCGAGATCACCTGGCTGCGTGCGAATGGGGAGGCCGCGAGTGCGCGCATTCGCGCCGCGAGCGAGGCGGCGAGAACGGGGGGTTGGGGTTCGTTACGGGAGTCGATGCGGCGTTCACCGGCCCGCCGCGCGATGCAGCGCCGCGGACCGACGGGCTCGACGGATTGCCCGGCATTCGCTGCGTGCCGCAACCGTGCCGCCCGCGCGGGAGGCTGGGGTTTTATCCGTCGACGATGGTGATCGCGCGCTCCGGGCACTTCTCGGCCCCGAGACGGGCGGCGGATTCGAGACCGGGCGGAACGTCGAGGATCTTGCCGCGGTCGGCGCTGTAACCGTTGTCGTCCAGCTTGTAGAACTCGGGGGCGACCACGCAACAGCGGCCATGGCCCGTGCAGAGGTCTGCGTCGATTTTGACTTTCATGGATCTTCCCTTCGAAGGTGACACGCGTGCGCCTCAGCGCACATCTTTCATGCGCCCGGAGACCGGCAGCTGATCGATGGCCGCCAGCGCCTCCAGCACCAGCCCATACCCCAGGTTGTCGTGCATCAGACGTTTGAGCGGTTGGGTCAGCGCCGTCCGCGTGTAACGCCGCGTCAACGGGGGCATGGCCGCGATGTAGCGCGCCAGCTCGATGGCACGTGTCATCAACCGCTCCGCAGGCAGAACCTCGTTCACCACCCCATACTCGCGCGCGGTGACCGCATCGAGCTCCTGTCCGGTGATCAGGAAATAGCGTCCGCGATTCGTCCCCAGAAGATGCGGCCACACGATGTGGGCGCCGTCACCCGGGACGATTCCGGACATGAAGTGCGGCGCGTCCTGAAAGATGACGGTATCCGCCGCAAGGACCACGTCGGCGAGGACCGGTATCTCCGGATGGATGCGCACTGGGCCGTTGATGGCGGCGATCACCGGGACTTCGATGTCCAGCAGATTCGTGAGCAGCCGTCGTCCGTCGTAAATGATGTGATCCCAGTCGCCGGCCGTGCTCAGCTTGAAGCTGGCGGCATTGATGTCGGTGCAATAGGTCGCGCCCGTGCCCGTCATGATCACCACGGCATTCTCGCGGTCGCCGCCGATTTCGGTGAAGCACGTTCCCATTTCCTCGTGGGCTTCGGCGCTCCACACGAAAGGACCTCCGCCGGTGTGGAAGGTGACGGTCAGTATCCCGTCGGCGCGTTCCAGCCCGATGTTCCGGAAACGGCGCCGGTATTGCTCGAAACGCGAATGACCGGTTTCCACGACGTCAGAACACGAGTTCGAGGATGCGCATCGACCGCAGGAACGCAGTCTCGTACACCGGAGCCGTGCCCGGTTTCAAGCCGAATTCGGGAATGCGCTTCAACCATTCGTCCAGCGTGGCCCGCAACTCGAGCCGCGCCAGATTCGAGCCCACGCATCGATGACGGCCCACACCGAACGTGGAGTGCAGGACACTCTCCCGCGTGATGTCGACCTTGCCCGGATTCTCCACGGTGCGCGGGTCCCGGGAACTCGCCGAGTAGGCGAGCATGACGAAGTCACCCTCCTTCATCTGGGTGCCCGCCACCTCGACGTCCCGGGTGCAGGTGCGGCCGAGACCGACGATCGGCGGAAACACCCGCGCAAATTCTTCGATGGCATTCGACATCATGCCGGGATTGTCCACGAGTGCCTCCCGGTCGGCGGGATGCGTCGCGAGGTAATGAATGGCGGAGGCCATGACGAACGTCGTGGTGGCGATGCCGCCGAAGGTCAGATCGACCAGCACGCTGACCTTGTGCTCCCACGGCGCCGTCGTTCCGTCCTCGTAGGTGACGCCCCGCAGGATGGTGTCGACCATGTCGCCGCGCGCCGGCTCGTTCTGACGCTGCTTCAGGTACCGGTCCAGATACTCGAACACGGTGGCAAAATGGCCCGCGCGCTCGGCCACCGGCCCGAACGTGCCCTGTTCGACCCCGTCCACCAGCAGCTTCAAGTCGTCGACCGGCACTCCGAGAATGTTCTTGAAGAAGGCCCATCCGGGCAGTATCGCGCCGAACTCGCTGATGAATTCGCAGCTGCCCTTGTCGATGAACTTGTCGATCAGCGTGTTCACGTCGGCACGCACCGCTGCCTCGTAACCCGCCACGACCATCGGACTCAGATGGGGATTGATGGCATTGCGCCACGCCGTATGATTCGGCGGATCGCTCTCCTCGGGCATGAGCAACGGCAGCCCGGCCGGCCTGTTCGGCTGGTAGCCCTTGGCATTGGAGAACGTCTTCCAGTCCTGGCCGATGCGGCGCACGTCCTCGTTGCGGCTGACCCACCAGTAACCGGTGCCCACGGTGCTGCGCGCAACGGGACAATAGGCCAGATGCGCCTCCAGGGTTTCGACGAATTTATCGTTGAACTCCGGCGCGTCATAGTCGAATTCGCGAAAAATATCCCGGCCGAAGCGCGCCTTCATCTCGTCGGCGCTCGGCGCGCCGGGATCCAGTTTGACCTCCGGATTTCGCTGCGAGATCGGGCATTTTGTCGTTTCGTCCATCGTCTCCCCCGGAGCAAAAACAAACAGTTGTTTTGAGATTAGCCCCAAGCGTGCCGGGTGTCAAGGCAGCGGCGGCTTCCCTAGCCGTCAGACCCGCTGCCTGGCACGCACGGTTTTTCCCGATGCCGGCCGGCGCGCTTCCACCGGCGCGCCCATCGCGGCGTCCCAGGAGGCGCCCTTGCGCAGGCCGAAAACCAGCGCATCCGCCAGCTGATCGGCGATCTGCGCCGCATCGCTCGGGCCGTCCGGCGAATACCACTCCGGAATCCAGTTGAGCGCACCCAGCACGCCGAAGACCGCGATCCGGGTATCGAGCTTCGAACTGAAGACGCCCTCGGCCTTGCCGGCATCGACGATCTTCACGAAGGCGTTCGCGTAGCGCCGGCGCATGGACACGGCGCTCGCCAGGTTCGGCTCGCTGAGGAACCGCCATTGGTGGAATACCACCAGGGAGCGCTGGGGATCTTTTGCGACCACCTCGATGTGGCGCCGCATGGCCTCGCGCAGCAGCGTCTCGGCCGATCCGCGCGACGCGTCGAGGGACTTCTCGATCGCCAGAAACTGCGCGATGCCGTCGCTGACGATTTCGAGCAGCAGCGTCTCCTTGCTGTCGATGTGGGCGTACAGGCTTCCGGGCAACAGGCCCACGGCCTCCGCGATGTCACGCATGGTGGTGCCGGTGTAACCATGCTCGCTGAACAACCGCACGGCCACATCGGTGATGGCGGCCCGCGTGCTGAGCCCTTTCGTCAGTGTCTTCTTCATCCCATGAGTTTAACGTCATCCAAAGCGAATAAAAGTCCGGCTCGGCGCAGCCCTGCACTGCAGGCGGGCGCTCACGCGACCAGTCCCTCCGGTCGTCCGAGGCGCAGAGCAGCGCTCTCTCGCAGGAAGTCGCGCGGGCAACCCAGGCTGAACACGGCCCGGATCTCCTGCTGCTCACACAGAAGGACCAGGAATTTGTCATCCCCGGGGCGTCCCGTCACCCAGTGCAGTTGCGGCGCGGCCGGCACCCGGCCTGCGAATTGCAATCGGGTGCCGTGCTGATCGGACCAGAAGTAGCCGTCGTCGATCGCGGGTTCGTCCGCAGCACCGCACATCAGCGCGGCCACCCGTCGGGCCTGTTCGGTGACGGCGGTCCATTGTCGCGTGGGCCGACAGGTCAGGCCGATGCGCGTCGACACCGCATCGCCCACTCCGAATATCCGCGGATCGAGGGTGCGACCCTGCGCGTCGCACACCAGTCCGGGCTGTAGTTCGAGCCCGCTTTCCGCGAGCCATTCGACGTTGGGCAGCTGGCCGACGCCGACGATGACGGCATCGACCCCCAGCACCTCGCCGCCGCTCAATTGCAGCGCTTCCACCCGGGGCAGCGTCTCCCGCTGCGCCGCACCCCGCACCCCGTCCACCCGGGTGTCGCAACGAAACGAAACCCCATGGCGCTCGTGCCAGCGCTGCACGTGGCGGCCGAGTTCTGCTCCGAGGATGGGCTGCAATGGCGCACTCGACGCTTCGATCACCGTGACGCGGCAGCCCCGCCCGACGGCCGCCGAGGCGAGTTCCAGGCCGATGAACCCGGCGCCGACAATCCCGATGTGCCGGCCCGGCGTCAGGGCAGCGCGCAAACGCTGCGCGTCGTCCGCATTGCGGAGCACGTGCACGTCGTCGTATCCCGAGAACTGCGGCAGCCGGATGGGCCGCGCGCCCGTGGCCACCACCAGCTTGCCGTAGGCCAGCCTTTCGCCGTTGCTCAAACGAACCTGCGCCGACGACCGGTCAACCCCGGCGACCCGGCTGGACAATCGCAGGTCGATGCGCAATTTGGCCTGCATCAGCGCGGGCAGGAGACAGATCTGCTCATCGCCCACCTTGCCCTGCAGATAACCCTTGGACAGCGGCGGACGGTCGTAAGGCGAACGCGTCTCGTCGCTGAGCATCACGATGGCACGCTCCTCGTGCAGTTCGCGCAAGGCTTCCGCGGTGCGGACCGCACCCAGGCCCCCGCCGGCGATGACGATGGGGTGCTCCGACGAGGCGTCCACCGAAAAGCTTCGATCGGCGCCGCTCACGGCCGGACGATGACGCTCACGGGACGATTCAACAACTTGGGGCTCCCCGCGAACGGTGCGTCGACCAGGACGGAACGGAACTTTGGGTTGAAACAAGCATTTGTTTCAGTGTGGGGAGCGGAAGTGCGCAAGTCAACCGCGACCGTGGCTTGACTGCGGCCGGGCCGGCCATTACAGTTTACAAAACAAATGATTGTTTGGAGCGTAATCCTTGACCGGCCGCACGTGGAAAGATCCCCAGGAGAAAGTCTACGACGATTTCGCCCTGGGGGACATCGTCGTCACGCGCGGCCGCACGGTCGACGTGGGCGACCTGACGCTGTTCGCGGGCTTGACCGGCGATCACTATCCGCTGCACGTGGATGAGAAATTCAGCAAGGCCACCCGGTTCGGCACGCGCATCGCTCACGGCCCCCTGACCTTCGCGATCGCCGTCGGACTGGTCGGGATGAGCGGCTTCTACGGCGATGCCATCACGGCGCTGCTGGAGGTGAGAACCCTGCGCGCGCTGAAGCCCGTGCTCCCCGGCGACACCCTGCAGGTGCGCGCCGAAGTGGTCGAGCTGTCCACCGGCACGAATCCGAAGTACGGCACCCTGCACGTGAATTATCAGGTGCGCAATCAGCGCGAGGAAGACGTCATGACTTTTCTGCAGATCATGCTGGCGCGGCGGCGCACGCCGGAGGTCACCTGACCGTGTCCACGAGCATGCCCCTCTACGTGACGCCGGGCGCGCCGAACGATCCGGTGTTCGTCGGTCTCGGTGAATTGCCCTCGGGCCGCTATCCCGAACGGGACTTCATCGGCGACCTGACGGCCGTCGGCCTGCTGGCGCTGCGCGATGCGGGCATGGTGCCCAGGGATGTCGACACCATCCTGCTCATTCCCTGCCTGCATTCTCCGGTCGATCAGGCCGACCTGATCTTCTCGCGCATGGCCGAGGAATTCGGGCTGATCGGCCGGGTCAAGACGAGTTTCATGGTGCATTCCGGCGGATCGACCAGCGACAACGCGGTGCGCCTGGCGTCCGGTCTGATCCACAGCGGTCACGCCCGCACGGTGCTGGTCCTGCACTGCGAACGCTGGGGTTCGGCCGACGTCAACGCCATGGTCACCATGCTGAGCAAGTACGGCATCCCCAACGAGTGGGAAATGGCGACCGGATTGCAGTTCAACGCGATCGGCGCACTGATCCAGCGCCGCTACATGCACGCCACGCAGTCGAGCGCGGCCGACATGGCGTCGTTTTGCGTGACGCTGCGCAAGTGGGCTCAGTTGAATCCCAATGCGATGTATTACGGCAAGCCGCTGACGGTGGAGAAGGTGCTGGCCTCGAAGATCGTCGCCGAGCCCCTGCATGCGCTGGAGTGCCCGATGCTGGCCGACGGTGCGGTGTCGTTCGTCATGACCAGCACGGAAAATGCGCGGCAGCGCGGCCTGGAGGATGTGGTCCGGGTCGCCGGCTCAGGCGGCTGCGTCAGTCACTACAGCATCGGGCAGGAGCCGGATCTGGCCGTCCTCGGCTGGGCCACCGCCGCGGAACGCGCCTACGCACAATCCGGATGGGGCCCGAAGGACGCGCAGATCGCCCAGATCTACGACACCTATGCCGCGGTCACGACCAGTGCGGTGGAGGGACTCGGTTTCTGCGCGCCGGGCGACGGCGCCCGCTGGTTCGCCTCGGGGATCGCCGATCCCGGCGGCAAGCTGCCCTGCAACACCAACGGCGGCATGCTCTCCGCCGGGCATACCGGCGTCGGCGGCGGGACCGCGCTGCTGGTGGAAGGCGTGCGCCAGCTCATGGGCCGGGCGGGACCGCGGCAGGTCGAAGGCGTCCGACGATGCGTGGTGGGTGGAACCGGCGGCAGCTACATGGACGCGCAGGTGCTCCTGCTCGAAGGGTCCGGCAAGGGACGGGCGCCATGAGCAATCCCATACGCGATCAATTCCGGGCCGGCCTGGTTCGCGGCGAGCTGCTGCTGCAGCATTGCCGGACGTGCGACAAGCTCAACATGTACCCACGCCACGCGTGCCCGCACTGCCAATCCACGGCACTCGGCTGGCAGCCGTCGCGCGGCGGCGGGGTGCTGCACAGTTTCACGGTTCTGCGGGCTGGAGCGCCGGAAGGGTTCGAGAAGGATCTGCCCTATGCGCTGGCCGTCATCAAGCTCGACGAGGGCGTTCAGCTGCTGGCACGTCTGATTCCCGATCCGGACGGCAACTGGAGCAGTTACCATTGCGACGATCGGGTGCGGTTCGAAGCCGCGTCGGCCGAGTCGGCGACGGAACGCCCCTGCGCCTGGTTCGCGCGCACGGGCCCCTGAACCCGACATGAACACCTTTGCATTCCTGGAAAAGGCAACCCTGTTGCGCCCGGACCGGCCCGCGCTGGTGCACGGTACCGAGACCGTGTCGTACCTGGAGTTCCGCAATCGCGCCCTGGCCATCGGCGGAAATCTTCGCGGGTTGGGTCTGCAGACCGGGGACCGGGTGGCGTTCTGCCTGGCGAACAGTCCGCGTATCCTGGAGATCGTGTACGGCTGTTTCGCGGCCGGGTTGATCGTGGTGCCCATCAACGCCCGCCTGCACCCGCGCGAGATCGCGTACATCGTCGCGAACTCGGGCGCCAAGGTGCTCGTTCACGGCGGCGAGTACGATGCGGGCATTCGCGAGAACGGCGCCGATTTTGCCGGGCTCGCGCATCGCGTCTGCACCGATTCTGTCCCCGGCACCCTGCCCTTCGACGACTTGTTGCGCACGCAGGGGGCGTTGCACGAGGCGGCCGAGGTTGCCGCCGAGGATCCGTGCTGGTTGTTCTACACCTCGGGTACCACCGGCAAACCGAAGGGCGCCATCTGGACGCATCGCACCGTGCGCGTCGTCATCATGAATTACCTGGCGGATGTCCACAACATCGAGGCCGGCGAGATGGTCGTCCATGCGGCGCCCCTGTCGCACGGCAGCGGCATCGTCGCGCTGCCCGCCATCGCGCGCGCCGCGACCAACCTCATCTACGACGGCAAGAGCTTCGAGCCCAGGGCGTTGTTCGCCCTGATCGAAGCCAGGCGTGTCTCGCACATCGCCTTTCTGGCGCCGACGCAGATCATCAAGATGCTGGACGAGTTCGTGCCCGGTGCCTACGACCTCTCCAGCCTCAAGGCGATTTGTTACGGCGGCGCGCCGATCTACGTCGAGCACCTGCGCAGCGCGATCGAGGCCTTCGGGCCGGTGTTCGCGCAGATCTACGGTCAGGGGGAGGCGCCCATCACGATCAGCGGACTGAACGCCGCGGCTCACGCGCGACTGCTGCAGAACGATGACCCGCGCATCGGGTCGGCCGGCACCATTCGCACCGATGTCGAGGTGCGCTGCGTGGATGACCAGGACCGCCTGCTGCCGCCCGGCCGTGAGGGCGAAATCGTGGTGCGCGGCGACATCGTCATGCAGGGTTACTGGAACAATGCCGAGGCCACCGCCGAGACGCTGCGCGGCGGATGGCTGCACACCGGCGACATCGGCCTGCTGGACGACAACGGCTACCTGTTCCTCCTGGACCGGGCCAAGGACTTGATCATCAGCGGGGGCAACAATGTCTACCCGCGCGAGGTCGAGGAAGTGATCGTCCAGCACCCGGCGGTCGCCACCAGCGTGGTGTTCGGCATCCCGCATCCTTATTGGGGTGAAGCCGTGCATGCGTTGGTGGTGCTGGAGCCGCGCGCGCATGCCACCGCGCAGGACATCATCGATCATTGCGGAAGGAGCCTCGCCGGTTACAAGAAGCCGAAGAGCGTGGAGTTCGTCGACGCCCTGCCCGTGAGCGGCTACGGCAAGGTCATGCGACGTGAGATTCGCGAGCGGTACTGGCAGGGCTACGAGAGCCGGCTCGGCGGCGGTGCCCCGAAAGCGGCGGTGCCGGCGGGCGAGCTCACGTGAGCACCGTCGTGATCGCGGGCATCGGGATGACCCCGTTCGGACGCTTTCCGGGCCTGGGCGTGCGGTCATTGTCCGTCACGGCGGTGGATGCCGCGCTGGCCGACGCCGGCATTCCGGCGGACGACGTCGCCCGGGTGTTCTTCGGCAATGCCGCGGCCGGGGTCATCACGCAGCAAGAGATGATTCGCGGCCAGATCGCACTGCGCCACCACGCGCTAGGACGCAAGTCGCTGATCAACGTCGAGAACGCGTGCGCGTCGGGAGGGTCTGCACTGAACCTCGCGTTCGAAGCGATCGCGGGAGGGCGCGTCGAAGTGGCCATGGTGGTGGGGGTGGAGCAGCTCAATCACGAGGACCGGTCCCGGCCCTTCAACGCCCTGCGCGGCTCCACCGATATCGGCGATATCGGCGAGTCGGAGCCGGGACGGATGGCGACGAATTCCATCCTGATGAATTACTACGCCGGCGTGGCGCAGGCCTATCTCGACACCCATCACGCGACGGCCGAAGATTTCGCGCTGGTCGCGGTCAAGAACCGCCACAATGCCGGCATGAATCCTCTCGCGCATTTCCGGGCGCCGCAGACCCTCGACGAGGTCATGCACAGCCGCATGATCGTCGACCCGCTGCGGCTGGCCATGTGCGCACCCATGACGGACGGAGCCGCCGCCCTGGTGCTGTGTTCCGCCGGCTATGCGCGGCGGCTGCCGGGCAGAAAGGTGGAACTGGTGACCTCGCACGTGGCGGCGAGCCCCGGCATCGGCCTGAGTCCCGTCACGCCGGCGGCCACGGCCGCCTACGAGGCGTCGGGCATCGGTCCGCACGACTTCGATCTCATCGAGCTCCACGACGCCGCGGCGCCCGCCGAGTTGCTGCAGTACTCCGAGATCGGTCTGTGTGCGGAAGGCGAGGGACATCATTGGGTGCGGGAGGGCCGGACCTCGCTCGGCGGAGAAATGCCGGTGAACACCAGCGGAGGCCTGTTGAGCCGCGGTCACCCGCTCGGCGCCACCGGTTGTGCGCAGGTGGTCGAAGTGGTTCAGCAATTGCGGGGCGAGGCCGGCAAGCGTCAAGTCGACGGCGCGCGGGTCGGGCTCGCCATGAACGGCGGCGGATGGGTGGACGGCACCTATGCACTGGCCGTGTCTTCGGTATTGAAGCGGCTGGATTGAACGTCCGATGAACACCCGGGTCGAGCTGGAAACCTGTCATCACCAGGCCGTCGCAGACGGCGTCGCGCTGCTGACGCTCAATCGTCCCGACCGCGGCAATGCGGTGGTGCCGGAACTCGCGCGCGATCTGCTGCAGGCGCTCGACCGGCTGGAGTCGGACCGCACCGTGCGGGTACTCATCCTCACCGGGGCCGGCAATCAGTTCTGCGCAGGCGCCGACCTGGTCGAATTTCAACGCTACATCGACGAACAACTGCCCATCACGCACGAGCCCTACAACGCCCGCGTGCTGTGGCCGGTGACCCAGCGCGTCGTGGGATGCCGCCTGCCGGTGATCGCCGCCATCAACGGCGGTGCCACGGCCGGCGGTCTCGATCTGGCGCTGGCCTGTGATCTGCGGCTCGCCTCGACACGGGCCAAGCTCGGGGAAACCTACATCAAGCTGGGCTTGAACCCGGGCAACGGCGGAACCTATTTCCTGCCGCGACTGATCGGCTCGGGCCTGGCCGCGGAGCTGGCGCTGACGGGTGACGTCATCGACGCGCAGCGGGCGCTCGACATGGGCCTCGTCAATCGCGTGGTCGAACCCGACGCCCTGATGCCCGAGACGATTGCCTTGGCGTCGCGGATCGCGGCGTATCCACGGCTGGCTCTCGAGGCCACGAAACAGCAGCTGCGGCAGAGCTGGCACCT
The DNA here is from genome assembly GCA_964657955.1 of uncultured Steroidobacteraceae bacterium. GTDB lineage: Bacteria > Pseudomonadota > Gammaproteobacteria > Steroidobacterales > Steroidobacteraceae > Bog-1198. The sequence goes on along the minus strand of CAZZWZ010000015.1, from coordinate 7,627 downwards.
CGACCTCATCAGCTCGATGAACGCGAGTTTCTGGGGTGTGGCCACCATGAGCCACACGGAAGACCTCAAGGAGGGCATCGCCGCCGCCCGCGACAGGCGCACGCCCAACTTCAACAAGGCGGACAAGCATGAGGAGTCGTGACGGAAGGCTCCGGCCCCTGCACGGTCCGGACGCGACCGTGGCTCGGGGCTTTGCGGACGAGACACTGTTGGTCGCGCGTGCCTGCGTCCATGCCTGCGCCCACGCCGGGTACCTGCCGCCACCATGGTGCGCCTCGCGCGAACTGCGGCGCCCAATCGCCGCGTGACCCTGGAAAGCACCTTTCGCGGACTGCGCGTGCTCGATCTGGGCACCAACATCGCGGCGCCGGTTGCCGCCATGATGCTGGGGGACATGGGCGCCGACGTGATCAAGGTGGAGCGCCTCCCGCAAGGCGACGATACCCGCGCGCTGCCTCCGTTCTGGCACGGCACGTCGACCGTGTACCTCGCGGTCAATCGCAACAAGCGAAGCATCGCGCTCGACATCAAGACCGTCGAAGGACGTGAAGCCCTCCTGAAGCTGGCGCAGACGGCGGACGTCGTGATCGAGAGTTTTCCGCCGGGCCTGGCCGAAAAACAGCGGCTGCGCTTCGAGGATTTTCGCGGGTGCAACCCCCGGCTCATCCTCTGCAGCGTATCGGCCTTCGGCGACGGCCCGCTGGGCGCGGGCATGCCGGGCTACGATGCGTTGGTGCAGGCGGTTTCGGGCTTGATGAGTTTCACGGGCCATCCCGATTCCGAGCCGGTGCGGCTGGCGCCGTCGGTCCTCGACCTCACCACCGGCTTGTGGAATGTCGTGGGCATCATGGCCGCGCTCGCGCGAAGGGCCGCGGGGGGCGGAGGCGAACACGTGCGCACGTCGCTGATCGACTCGGCTTTCATGCTCATGTGTCATCAGGTCCTCGGCTTCCGAGCGACGGGCACGTTGCCGCAGCGCCTGGGCAGCGGCGCGCCGAGTGCCGCACCGTACCGTGTGTACGCGGGGTCCGACGGCGACTTCATGCTGGCGACGGCCAGCGATGCCCAGTTCCTGCGGCTATGCACCGCGCTCGGACATCCCGCATGGGCGGCCGATCCGCGCTTCGCGACGATGGCCGCGCGCCTCGCACATCGCGAACCCCTGGACGCCCTGCTGGCCGCGGAATTTCGCACCGGGACGGTGGCGGCGTGGCTGGCCCGGTTGAACGCCGCCGGCCTGTCGGCGGGCGCCGTGAACGACATCGGGCAGGCACTCGCGACGCCCATCGTCGGTGAGCGCGATCTGTTCGTCGATCCCCGTCGCATGGGGTGGGACGAGGGTCTGCCGCTGTGGCGGTTGCCCATCGATCCCGGGGGCGCAGGCTTGAAAAGGCCGCCCCCGGGCTTCGGCGAACACACCGCCGAAATCCTGGCCGAAATCGGTTTCGACGCGGCCGCCATCGAGCGGCTGCAAACGGGTTCCAAGGGAACGAGCGCGTAAACGGGGGGTCCGGCGCAGCGTTTCTCTTGGGTTCATCTCATCGAGAGTTGGGGGAATGCAAATGGGCAGACTGGCTGGAAAAGTGGCGATCATCACGGGGGCCTCGCAGGGAATGGGCACGGCGCACGCGCGGGCGTTCGTCGCGCAAGGGGCCAAGGTCATTCTCGGCGACCTCAATGCAAAAGACGGCGCCAAGCTCGCCGCGGAACTCGGCGCCGACGCGCTGTTCGTCGAGCAGGACGTCTCCCGGAAGGCGGATTGGGAAAAGATCCTCGCCGCGGGGCAGGAACGCTTCGGCACGGTGAACGTGCTGGTCAACAATGCCGGAATCCTCGGCTCATTGGCCGCCACCGCGGAGCTGGCGGAGGAGCAATTCCTGGGTGTCTGCGCGGTGAACCAAACCGGCGTCTTTCTCGGCATGCAGGCCGTGCTGCCCGGCATGATGGCCGCGGGCGGCGGCTCCATCGTCAACATCTCGTCGGTGGCCGGACTGGTGGCCATCTACGGTGCGCCCAACCTGGCCTACGTCGCGAGCAAATTCGCGGTGCGGGGCATGACCAAGCAGGTGGCCGCCGAATATGGCGACAAGAACATCCGCGTGAACTCGGTCCACCCGGGCTACATCAAGACACCCATGATGGTCGCCGCCACCGATGAGAACGGGGGCGAGGCGCTGCAGCAGATTCCCCTGCGCCGCATGGCCGACCCATCGGAGGTCTCGAATCTTGTGGTGTTCCTGGCATCGGACGAATCGTCGTTCATCACCGGCACCGAGCACGTCATCGACGGCGGCATGACCGCGCTTTGAGGCGCGTGGGCTGCGGCGCGAGGGATATGGGTCAGCGGATGCCCATTTCCTTCGCGATGATGCTCCGCTGGATCTCATTGGTGCCGCCGCCCACCATGCCGTGCTTGGCCTCCCGGAAATAGCGCTCCATGTCGTACTCGGGGAGCTGGGCGTAGCCGCCGAGCGCCTGCATGCCGTTGAACGCGATCTGAAACAGCACCTGCGAACAGAACAGCTTCGCCATCGACACCTCTTTGATCGCGCGCTCGCCGCGTGCCATCTTGCACGCCGCCGAATACACGAGCAGCCGGGCTGCGGCCAGCGAGGTCTCGTCCTCTGCCATGCGGTGCTTGAGCACCTGGAACGACGCCAGCGGCACGCCGAACTGCTTGCGGTCCTTGGTGTAGCGGATGGTGTCGTCGAGTGCGGTGCGTGCATTGCCCACCTGCGAGGCGGCGATGCTCAGGCGTTCGAATTCCAGATGCTCGCCGATGTAATCCCAGCCCTTGCCCACCTCGCCCAACAATGCGTGCGCGGGAATCCGCAGGTTGTCCATGAAGAATTCCGTGGTGCCCAGGCTCCTGCGCACCATGGTGTTCATCTTCTTGATGTGCAATCCGGCCGTGGTGTTCGGCACCAGGAACAAACTGAAGCCCTTGTAGCGATCGTTGCTGGTGCGGGCCAGCACGGCGATGGTGGCGTCCGGCAGGTGCGCGCCCGAACACCACACCTTGTTGCCGTTGAGCACCCACATGTCCCCGTCGCGAACCGCGGTGGAGCGTGCCGCCGCGGCATCGGAGCCGGACTGCGGTTCGCTGATCGAAATCGAGAACTTCGCGTCGCCGGTGAGAAAAGGCTCGAGATAGCGTTTCTTCTGCTCGGCCGTCCCGTGCCGGGAGATGTTGGTCGCGGTGAACATCGAGGTCATGATGCAGGCGGCGGTGTCGAGACTGAATTTGCCGATGGCCTCGCAAAACAAGGCGAACATGACGGGGTCGGCGGCACTGCCGCCATTCTGCTCGTCGATCAACAGGCCGAGCCAGCCCAGAGATCCCATCTTCTTGAACACCTCGATCGGGAATTCGCGATTCGCATCGTGCTCACGCGTGTACTCGCGTCCCACCTCCTTGTCCATGAAGTTCTGGACCGTCTCTCCCCAGAGAAGCTGCTCGTCGGTGAATCGAAAATCCATGGATGCTCCAGTGCGAAGAGTGACCGGCCGGATCGCGGCTCACAGTATGGCCCGAGCCGTCGTCCGGGACGCTCGATTGACACCGCCGGAGGTATTCAGTAAATTTAAAACAAATGTTTGTTCCCGTCAATGCAACGTCGCTGCGGCAGACCGACTCCGCCGTGCTTCAGACACCCGCGCAGCGCCGCGAGTCGCTGCAGGCGCGTTATCCGGCGTGGCGGTCCATGACGTTGTCGCAGGCACTGGACGCCGCCGTCGTCGAATTCGGGCCGCTGCCGCTGGTGATGACGGATTCGACAATCTATTCCTACACCGAGATCCAGAGCTGGTCGCGGGCGATCGCGGCCGGATTGATCGCGCATGGCCTGGCCGCCGGCGACCACATCGCGGTGGTCATGGCGAACTTTCCGGAATTCGTCGCCGTCAAGTATGCCATCGCACGCATCGGCGCCGTCGCGGTGCCGATCAATTTCGCGCTCCGGCGTCAGGAACTGCGGTACATCCTGGAGCAGTCCGACAGCCGGGCGCTGATCGTCATGGATCGTCTGCGCGATCGGAACTACCTCGACGACCTCGATGCGATCGCCCCGGATTGGCCACGGCGCGCAGGCGGTGATTTGCTGCCGCGGCTGTCGCATGTCTTCGTGCATTCCACCGGCGCGCCGCTGGCCGACGGCGTGAAATCCCTCGAATCACTCGCACGGTCGGGAACGCCGGGCAGTCGCGCGGAGCTCGCCGCCCGGGAACGCAGCGCCGATCCTCATTTTCGCGCCGACGTGATCTACACCTCGGGGACCACCGGCCAGCCCAAGGGCGTGATGCTCAGTCACGACATGATCCTGCGTGCGGCCTATGCTTCGGCTTACACGCGCGCGTTCGAAGACGGCAGGCGCATCCTGTTTTCATTGCCCATGTATCACGTGTTCGGCTACGTGGAGTGCCTGGTCGCCTGTACGTTCGCCGGCGGTGCCATCGTCCCGCAGGTGTTCTTCGATGCGCCCGGGTTTCTCAAGGCGGCCGAAGTTCACGCCGCGACCGAAATGGTCTGCGTTCCCATGATGACGCTGAAATTGTTGGAGGCGGCGGACGGCAGCCGGTTCGACGGCCGGCGCTTGCTATCGATGTTCAATTCCGGCGGCGCCTCCCCGCCGGCCATCTGGCAGGACATCCGCGACAAGCTCGGCGCCCGGGAGGTCCTCACGGCTTACGGCATGACGGAGACCACCGCGTCCACCACCTGCACCCGGCCCGAGGATTCCGATGAGTACCTGCACACGACCAACGGCCGGTTCAAACTGTCGGGGGCTGCCGGAGATCCGGCCCTCGGCGGCCTGCTGGCCCTGTACAAGACCATCGATCCCGTGAGCGGCGCGGACCTGGCGCCGGGCGAGTCGGGGGAACTGGTGGCTCGTGGACCCATCGTGACCACCGGCTATTACAACAAGCCCGAGGAGACGGCGGCGGCGTTCACGCCGGACGGCTGGCTGCACACGGGCGATGTGGGCGTCGTCACCAGCGAAGGCTTCGTGACGTTGACCGGACGCCTCAAGGAGACTTATCGCTGCGGCGGCGAAATGGTCATGCCGCGGGAAATCGAGGATTTGTTGAACACCCACCCGCTGGTGGGACAGGCCCTGGTCGTGGGCATTCCGGATCCCAAGATGGGTGAAGTCGGCTGCGTCTGCGTGCTGCCGGCCGGCGGCGTCCGCCCGGATCCGCAGGAGCTGATCGACCTGTGCACCGCACGGCTCGCCAGATTCAAGGTGCCTCGTCATGTCGTGTTCATCACCGCCGACGAACTGCCGCTGACCGCCACCGGTCGGCCGCAAAAGTTTCGGCTCATGGAGATCGCCCAGTCCCGGCTGGCAGCTTCGGACGGCCGCCACCCGGGACGTGCCTGAACGGTCCCCACCATCGAAGGGAGTTTGCCCATGGTCACCGAACGCGCCGATATCACCGTCACCGAGAGTCGCGAACTCGAGTTCGAGGCAGCCTTGCAGCGGGGCAGCGCGATGCTGCTGCACGCGCCGGGATGCACCGCGGTGACGCTCTCGCGTTGCATCGAACGGCCCAGCCGCTACGAACTCGCGATCTGCTGGGACACCGTCGATCACCATACGGCGTTCACCCGTTCCGACGAGTTCAAGAGCTTCCGGGACCTCGTGGGCCCGTTTTTCAGCGGACGCCCGCAGACGGAACACTACCGGCTGGTTCATCGGACCGGCTGAGCCGGCGCGGCGGAGTTCCAGAATGCCCCACATCGTCACCGACAAATGTCAGCGCTGCCGCTTCACGGACTGCGTCACCACCTGCCCGGTTGCCTGTTTTCACGGCGACGCCACCATGCTCTACATCGACAACGTGCAATGCGTGGATTGCGGTGCCTGCGTCCAAGCCTGTCCGGTGCACGCGATCTACGAGGAGTCCGATCTGCCGGATGACAAGGTCGAATGGCTCGCGATCAACGCGCAGCGTGCGCCCGGACTGCCGGTGATCAGCGACAAACAGACGCCGCTGCCCACCGCCGAAGCCCGCAAACGCGAACTGGGCTACGAGTAGCGCGATGAGCGGCCTGGGCAGCCCGGACAATCCGCTCCGTGTCGCCGTCGTGGGCAGCGGACCCAGCGGCTTCTACGCCGCCGAGGCCCTGCTCAAGTCCTCGTTGACGGTCCAGGTCGACATGATCGAACGGCTCCCCGTCCCCTTCGGCCTGGTCCGGTTCGGCGTGGCCCCGGATCATCCGAAACTCAAACAGCCCACCGCGATATTCGACCAGGTCGCGCAGTCGCCGAACTTCCATTTCATGGGCAACGTCACCGTGGGCCGTGACTTGAGCGTCGAGCAATTGCAGCGCACGCATCACGCGGTGCTGTTCGCATGCGGAGCCGAATCCGACCGCCGGCTCGGACTGGTGAACGAGGATCTGCCCGGCAGTCATACGGCGACCGAATTCGTCGGATGGTACAACGGTCATCCGGACTACCGGGAGCGGCAGTTCGATCTGAGCGGCGACACCGCGGTGATCATCGGTCACGGCAACGTCGCCCTGGATGTCGCACGGATTCTTTGCAAACCGGTCGACCAGCTCCGGACCACGGACATCGCAGAACATGCGCTCGACGTGCTCGCCGGCAGCCGCGTGCGCCACGTTCACCTGATCGGCCGCCGGGGACCGGCGCAGGCCAGCTTCACCGCGAAGGAGCTGCGCGAACTCGGTGAACTGCCCGAGTGCGGGGTGGCGGTCGCCTCCGAGGATTTGCAGTTGGGCGCGACGTGCCGTCAGGAACTCGAGAACAAGAGCAATTTCAACGCCGCCAAGAATGTCGAGATCTTTCGCGACTGGAGCACCCGCGCCGAGGAGCCCCGGCAGAAGCGGATCCATTTTCATTTTCATCGAAGCCCGGTGGCATTGACGGGGACCGCCCGTCTCGAAGGGGTGACGCTCGAACGCAATGCGCTCGAGGGCCCGCCGCACGAACAAGCCTCGCGGGGCACCGGACTCACGAGCGAACTGGACTGCGGACTCCTGTTTCGCAGCGTCGGGTACCGCGGTGTGCCCATGCCCGGCGTGCCGTTCGATGCGGCGAGAGGCGTTTTCCCGAACGACGCCGGTCGTATCGGCACCATGCCGGGGCTCTACGCCGTGGGCTGGATCAAGCGCGGACCGTCGGGCGTCATCGGCACCAACCGAGCCTGTGCCGTGGCGACGGTACAGGGCCTGCTGGCCGACACGCCGCACCTCGATGCACGCCCACGAGCGGCTGCCGAAGGCCTGGATGCGCTGCTGCGAGGCGGCCGGCCGACGGTGGTGAGCTACGCCGACTGGCGCCGCATCGATGAAGAAGAACGACGCCGCGGCGCCGCCGGCGCCACGAAATCGCGTTACCCTCTGCACCGCTTTCACCGTGCCCTGCGGCGCGCGCCGGCGCCGACGAGCCGGCGTTTCCTCTTCACCTGATGCAATGACCACTCAAACCTCTGTCGGCGAGCGTCCGGAGATCCGCGTGATCGTCTACGCGCTCGCGCGAAGGGACGGTCGCGTCGTCGCTGCGGGGCGAGCGGTGCTCTCATCGCTCACGGCCGGCGCCTCGGCGCCATTCCAGGCGTTCTTCGTCGGCAGTCCGGCCGGTGCGCAGTTGCAACTCAG
>CAZZWZ010000014.1:0-23639 GCA_964657955.1 uncultured Steroidobacteraceae bacterium | reverse complement strand
GAGCAGACCATGTGGATCGTTAGAATTGCCCTGCAGCGTCCGTACACGTTCGTCGTGCTCGCGGTGCTCATCGTGCTGATGGGAGGCTACTCGATCCTGAAGACGGCCACCGACATCTTCCCCAACATCAAGATACCGATCGCCGCGGTCATCTGGCGCTACAACGGCATCCTCCCGGAGGAGATCGCCACCCGCATCGTGCTGTTTTCCGAGCGCATCGCGCAGACCACCGTCAACGACGTGGAGCACACGGAATCGCAGTCGGTCAACGGCACCTCCGTGGTGAAGTATTTCTTCCAGCCCGACGTGGACCAGGCGCTGTCATTCGCGCAGATCGTGGCCGTGTCGCAGACGCAGCTCGCCTACTCCCCGCCCGGCACGCAGCCGCCCTTCGTGCTCTCGTACAGCGCCTCCAGCGTGCCCATCCTGCAGCTCGCCATGTCGAGCGACACCATGCCGGAGGCGAAGATCTACGATCTCGTGAACACCGTCGTGCGCACCCAGCTGGCGACCGTCCCCGGCGCATCGGTGCCGTACCCCTTCGGCGGCAAACAGCGCCAGGTCCAGGTGGATCTCGATCCTCAGGCATTGCGGGCCAACGGCCTGTCCGCCGACGACGTGGTGGCTGCCATCGGTGCGCAGAACCTGATCCTGCCGGCCGGCACCGAAAAGGTGGGGTCGCTCGAATACTTCGTCAAGCTGAATGCCAGCCCCACCCAGATCGAGGACTTGAACAACGTGCCGGTGCGCTCGCGCAACGGCACCGTCACCTACATCAGGGACGTGGCGCACGTGCGGGACGGCTACTCGCCGCAGACCAACGTGGTGCGACTGGACGGCCGCCGCGCCGTGCTGATGAGCGTCCTGAAGACGGGCAAGGCCTCGACCATCGACATCATCAACGGCATCAATGCAAAGCTGCCGCAGCTCAAGGCCACCCTGCCGAGCTCGCTGGTCATCAAGCCCGTGAGCGACCAGTCGGTGTTCGTGCGCGCCGCCATTTCCGGCGTGATTCGCGAGGCGGTGATCGCCGGCGCGCTGACGGGCCTGCTGATCCTCCTCTTCCTGGGCAGCTGGCGCAGCACCCTCATCATCACCATCTCCATCCCGCTGTCCATTCTGGCCTCGGTGGCCTGCCTGTCCGCGCTGGGCGAGACCATCAACATCATGACCCTGGGCGGCCTCGCGCTCGCGGTGGGCATCCTGGTGGACGATGCCACGGTCACCATCGAGAACATCAACTACCACCTGGAACAGGGCAAGGAGGTGGAGGCCGCGATTCTGGACGGTGCCCACCAGATCGCGCTGCCCGCCCTGGTGTCGACGTTGTCGATCTGCATCGTGTTCGTGCCCATGTTCCTGCTCGCGGGCATCGCCAAATTTCTGTTCATCCCGCTCGCCGAAGCCGTGGTGTTCGCGATGCTCGCATCCTACCTGCTGTCGAGGACACTGGTGCCCACGCTGGCCAAGTTCTGGCTCAAGAAGCACGAACCGCATGGCAAGGCCACGTCCAATCCCCTGGCGCGCTTTCAGGAAAAATTCGAGCGCGGTTTCGACAAGCTGCGCAACGGCTACAAGAGCCTCTTGACGGCGGCGCTGCACAGCGGACCGCGTTTTGCCGCCGTGTTCCTGGGCGCCATGGCGCTCACGGCGCTGCTCGCCTTTCCCCTGGGTCCGCTGCCGGGGCTCGGACAGGATTTCTTCCCCAACGTGGACGCCGGGCAGATCAAGCTGCACATGCGGGCCCGGACCGGCACGCGCATCGAGGAGACCGCCGCGCTCTGCGACGGGGTGGAGAATGCCATCCGCCGTGTGATCCCCGCCGACCAGCTGGTCAACATCGTCGACAATCTCGGCCTGCCGTACAGCGGCATCAACCTGGCCTACAGCACCTCGGCGCCGGTGGGACCGGGAGATGCGGACATCTACATCAACCTGGCGGAGAAGCACAAGCCGACGGCCGGCTTCGTGCGCACCCTGCGCACGCGCCTGGCGGGCGAATTCCCGTCCGCGCAATTCGCCTTCCTGCCGGCCGACATGATCGGCCAGATCCTGAATTTCGGCCTGCCGTCGCCCATCGACGTCCAGATCGTCGGCTTCAATGCCGACGCCAACCGGACGTACGCCAATGCGCTGCTGCAGAAGCTGCGCGCGGTGCCGGGAGCGGTGGACCTCCGGATTCAGCAGTCCGGCGACTATCCGCAGTTCAACGTCGACGTGGATCGCACCAAGGCCCAGCTGCTCGGCCTCACCGAACAGGCCATCGCGAGCAACATGCTGGTGTCGCTCTCCGGCAGCTTTCAAACCTCGCCCTCGTTCTGGATCGATCCGAAGTCCGGCACCCAGTACCAGGTGGCCAGCCAGACGCCCCAGTCCCGGCTGGAGAATCTGAACGATCTCGGCAACACGCCGCTCGACGGGCCGGGTGGCACGGGCCAGATCCTCTCCAGCGTCGCCTCCATCCACCGTTCCGTCTCGCCGGCGGTGGTGACGCACTACAACGCCACCCCGGCGCTCGACATCTTCGGCGCCGTGCAGGACAGCGACCTGGGCTACGTCTCCTCCCGGATCAACGAGATCATCAAGCAGTCCGAGCACGACCTGCCCAAGGGCTCGACCGTGGTGCTGCGCGGCCAGGTCGAGACCATGAAGGCCTCGTTCAACGGCCTTTTGATCGGGCTCATCGGCGCCATCGTGCTCGTGTACCTGCTGATCGTCGTGAACTTCCAGTCGCTGCTCGACCCGTTCATCATCATCACGGCGCTGCCCGCCGCGCTGGCCGGCATCGTCTGGATGCTGTTCCTCACGCACACCACGGTGAGCGTCCCCGCGCTCACCGGCGCCATCATGTGCATGGGGGTGGCCACCGCCAACAGCGTGCTGGTCATCAGTTTCGCGCGCGAACGGATGAACGCCGGCGACGACGCCTTCGAGGCGGCGCTGCAGGCGGGCTTCACGCGGTTGCGCCCGGTGATGATGACCGCCCTGGCCATGATCATCGGCATGATTCCCATGGCGTTGGGCCTCGGCGACGGCGGCGAGCAGAACGCGCCCCTGGGCCGCGCCGTCATCGGCGGCCTGATATTCGCCACCGTCGCCACCCTGTTCTTCGTGCCCACCGTGTTCTCGATCATTCATCGGCGCGCCGGTGCACACCCCGCGCATTCTCCGGAGATTTCCCATGCCTGAGCAACCCCCGGCCGCCACGGACCCCCGGCTGTCGCGCAACATCCGCCGCTTCGCGCTGATCCTCCTGGTGCTCGCGCTGGTGCTGGGCGGCTGGGGCATCGTCAGCCGCGTGCTGGCCCGCAGCGAGTTGAGCAAGGAGGCGGCCGATGACGCCGTCCAGACGGTGGTGACCGTCACCGCGAACCGCACCGATTCGGGCGAGGACCTGGTGCTCCCGGGCACCGTGCAGGCGCTGGTGGAGGCGCCGATCTACGCGCGCACCAGCGGCTACGTGAAGATGTGGTACACCGACATCGGCAGCCGCGTGAAGAAGGGGCAGTTGCTGGCGGACCTGGAGACACCGGAGGTCGACCAGCAGCTCACGCAGTCGCAGGCGGACCTCGCCACCGCCGAGGCCAACGCCAACCTGTCGAGCAGCACGAACAAGCGCTGGCAGGGGTTGCTCGCCACCCAGTCCGTATCCAAGCAGGACGCTGACGAAAAGGCCGGCGATGCGGCCGCGAAGAAGGCGGCGGTGGCTTCGGCCAAGGCGAACGTGGCACGGCTGCGCGATCTGGAATCGTTCAAGCGCGTGGTCGCGCCCTTCGACGGCGTGGTCACGGCGCGCAACACCGACATCGGCTCGCTCATCAACGCAGGTCAGAGCGCCGGCAGCGAATTGTTCCGCGTCGCCGACACCCACAAGCTGCGCATCTTCGTGCAGGTGCCCGAGACCTTCGCAGCCTCCGCGAAGCCCGGGCTCGAGGCCGAACTGCACTTCCCCGAACAGGCGGAGAAGCACTACGTGGCGCAGATCGTGCGCACCTCGAACGCGCTCGATCCGACGCTGCGCACGCTGCAGGCGGAACTCTCGCTCGACAACGCCGACAACGACGTGTTCCCGGGCGCCTACGCCGAGGTGCATTTCAAGATGCCGGGCAATGCCGCGGCGCTGCGGCTGCCGGCGAACACCGTGCTGTTCCGCGCGGCGGGACTGCAGGTCGCCACCGTCGACCCGGACCACCACATCAAACTGAAGAGCATCGTGCAGGGACGGGACTTCGGGGACACCATCGAGGTTCGGTCGGGTCTCGCGGCCAACGACACCGTGGTGGTCAACCCGTCGGATTCCATCACCGACGGCATGCCGGTCAAGATCAAAGCCCAGCCGCCCGAGCAGGACAAGGGCCAGGGCCAGGGTCAATGAACGCGTCGGGATCGGTCGCACTGTTGCTGCTGGGCACGCTGGCCGCGTGCTCCTTCACACCGCCCTACCCCGGGCCGCCGAAGAGCGAGGCGCCGGCCGGCGCCTATCGAGAGCTCGGCGACTGGAAAGTGGCCGAGCCCCAGGATGCGGTGCCGCGCGGAGCCTGGTGGACGGTGTTCAAGGATCCGCAGCTCGATGCGCTGGAGGCCAGGGTGGGCGATGCGAATCAAAACCTCAAGGCCTCGTTCGCGCGGCTTCAGGAAGCCCGGGCGCAAACCCGCATCCAGCGCGCGGGCCTGTTCCCGACGTTGACCGTGGGAGCGTCCGCCACCCGTGCGCGCACCTCGGTGAACAACGCCCGATACTTCGCCGGTGAGGCGCCCACGGTCAACAACTTCGACCTGGAGGCGGATCTCTCCTATGAGATCGACCTGTGGGGACGCGTGCGCAACACGGTCAACGCCGCCAGGGCCACCCAGCAGGCGAGCGCTGCCGATCTGGCGAGCCTCGATCTCTCCCTGCATGCGGAACTCGCCACCGATTATTTCAATCTGCGCGGTCAGGACACGCAGCAGGTGCTGCTGGACAAGACCGTGGAGGACTACGAGAAATCTCTCGAGCTCACGCAGCGCCTGTTCGACGGCGGTGCCGCCGTCGTGGCCGACGTCGATCAAGCCCGCGCGCAGCTGGAGACGGCGCGCACGCAGGCGGCGGATATCCGGCTGCAGCGCTCCCAGAGCGAGCATGCCATCGCCGTGCTGGTGGGCGAGAATCCCACCGGATTTCACCTGGATCCCGCCCCCATGGCCCTGGACGCCCCGCCGACCCTCGATCCCGGTCTGCCCTCCGCGCTGCTCGAACGGCGACCCGACGTGGCGGGGGCGGAACGGCGCGTGGCCGCGGCGAATTTCAACGTCGGCGTCGCGCGCGCGGCGTATTTCCCCCAGTTCAGCCTGTCGTCGGCCGCGTTCGGTTACGACAGCGCGAATCCGGCGACCTGGCTGCAGGCACCGAGCCGTGCCTGGTCGGCCGGGCCGGCCGGGGTGCTCACGGTGTTCGACGCCGGACGGCATCGCGCCGAATCGGCCCAGGCGCATGCGCAGTTCGATGAGATGGTGGCGGACTACCGCAACACCGTGCTCACGGCCTTTCAGGACGTGGAGGATGCGCTGGCCGAACTGCGCCAGCTCGACCGCGAGAGCGTCAGCGAAGCGGCGGCGGTCGATGCCACGGGCAAGGCGCTGCAACAGGCGCAGTATCGCTACGAGGCCGGACTCGTGACCTTCCTCGAAGTGGCCACCAACGAGAACACCAACCTGCAGGCGCAGCTGTCGAACGTCAGCATTCAGATGCGGCGACTGGATGCCACGGTGTTGCTGGTCAAGGCCCTGGGGGGCGGCTGGCAGAGCGCCGCGCCGCTCGCCGCCGAGATGCGCTGAACGATGACCGGCCTCGAGGTCATGCGCTCCTTGATGGCCGCCGGCAAGCGACCGCCCATCGCCGAGATCATGGGCTTCGATCTCAAGGAGATCGACGACGGGCGCGCCGTCGTCACGGCGACGCCGGGCGGCCACGTCTACAATCTCATCGGCTCGGTGCACGGCGGCTATGCGGCCACGCTGCTCGATTCGGCCTGCGGCTGCGCGGTGCATTCCAAGCTTCCCGAGGGCCGGACGTTCACCACCCTGGAGCTCAAGGTTTCCTACCATCGGGCGCTGACGAAGGACACGGGTGAGGTCCGGGCCGAGGGCATCGTGCTCTCCATCGGCAAGCGCGTCGCATTCGCCGAAGCCAAATTGCTGGACGGGGCGGGCCGGCTGTGCGCCTCGGCCACCTCGACTCTGCTGGTGATCGAGCGTTGAACGGCAGCGCCGTCCTGCCGACCGGCTCCGCGCCGCCGTCCTCCCTCGAGCGCTGGTACGTCCTCGCCATGACCTGCGTGATCTACGCCATCAACATCGCCGATCGGTACGTGGTCTCGACGGTGCTCGAACCCATCCGGCTGGAACTGCACCTCACGGACAGCGGGGTCGCCTTTCTCACGGGAGTGCCCCTCGCGCTGTTCTACGTCACCTTCGGTCTGCCCATCTCCTGGCTCGCCGACCGGTCCAACCGCCGCAACATCCTCGCCGTGGCCCTCATCGCGTGGTCGGGCTTCACCATGCTGTGCGGAATGTCGCGGACGTACCTGGAATTCCTGCTGGCCCGCATCGGCGTGGGAGCCGGCGAGGCGGGTGGGCTGCCGCCCTCGTCCGCCATCCTGTCCGATTGTTTCCCCGCCGCGCGGCGCCCCATGGCCTTCACCGTGCTCGCGCTGGGCGCCCCCATCGGCGCGTGGCTGGGAGCGGACATGGCGGGCGCGGTGGCCCATGCCTACGGGTGGCGGCGGGCGTTCATTGCGCTGGGGATTCCCGGACTGGTCGTGGGCGTGCTCGTGTATCTGACCATCCGCGAACCCGTCCGCGGCCGGCTGGACGCGGCTACCGGCGGCCCCCGGCCGGGCATGCTGGATTCGTTGCGGTTCCTGTGGCGCCAGCGTGCCGCCTTCAACGTGCTCATGACCACGGGCGTGTGCTCCCTGTGGGGATGGGGATTGATCTGGTGGACCCCCACCTTCTTGGTCAGGAGCTACGGCCTCGACGTGGGTGCGGCGGGGGCCATCACCGGCCCCATCCACCTGGTCGGCGGCATCCTGGCCTCCTTAGGCACCGCCTGGTTGTTGTCGCATCCCCGCATGGTCGATCCGCGCCGGGTGCTCTGGGTGCTGGTGGCAGGCGTGGGCTTGGCCACGGTGCCGAGTTTCCTCGCTTTCTGGACGCACACCCTGTGGATCGCCAAGTGCATGTTCTGGATCTTCATCCCGGCGATTTATTTTTACATCGGTCCGTGCATGGGCCTGCTGCAAAATCTGGCACCCAACAACATGCGGTCCATGTTCATCGCCTGGTCGTTGCTGGTGGGAAACGTGTTCAATCTCATCGTCGCGCCGCAGGCCATCGGCCTGCTGAGCGACTGGTTCGCCGGAGGCCACGGGACCGATGCCGCGTCGTTGCGCCTGGCGCTGCTCGTGCTGGCGCCCACCGGATTCTGGGCCACGTGGCATGCCTACCGCGCCACGAAGACCGTGATCGCGGATCAGGAACGGGCGGTGGGTTACTCGCCGCTGGAGGCGGCCTGCCCGGACGCCGCCTGAACCGGTCGCCGCCCGGGAGGCGCCGGCCGGCTAACCGGCACCCTGCCCGAGTTTCGCCGCGGCGTAGGTCTGGGTGCCGCGCGTGAGGATTCGATCGCCGGGGACGATGGAGTCGACCTCGATGTCGGGCAGCGTCGCGAGTTCGTCGTACAAGGGGCCGAAATCCGTCCCCAGCGTTTGCGCGAGCAGGTCATCGAAGCTGTCGATCACGAAATAATTCTGCTGGAAATCGTCGATGCGGTACCTGGTGCGCATGACGCGCTTCAGGTCGAATGCGAGGCGGGTGGGCGAATCGCTGTCGAGCGCGAACGTCGATTCGCTGTTGGAGGACACGATGCCCGCGCCGTACAGCTTGAGACGGCCGGCGGCGCCCGCATCGCGAATCAGCCCGAATTCCACGGTGTACCAGTACAAGCGCGCGAGCCGGTGAATCGCGCCGAATCCCATGGCCCGCAATCCGCCGCGACCGTAGGCCTGCATGTAGTCGGCGAACACCGGATTCACCAGCAAGGGGACGTGGCCGAACACGTCGTGAAACACGTCCGGCTCCTGCAGGTAGTCGATCTGTTCGGGCTTGCGGATGAATCGGCCGGCGACGAAGCGCCGGTTCGCCAGATGCTCGAAGAAGGCCTCGTCGGAGATGAGTCCGGGAACGGCGACCACGCTCCAGCCCGTTGCGCGGCGCAGCCGCTCCGACAGCTCCTCGAAATCCGGAATGCCGGGTTTCGACATGCGCAACACGTCGATCCCCTGCAGAAACGCGTCGGCCACCCGGTTCTCGAGCATGGCGGTTTGCCGCGCGAACAACGTGTCCCACAAGGCATGCTCGGCCGCCGTGTACGAGTTCCACTCCTGGGGGATCACGGCGTCACTCATGATCGCGCAGCGCCAGCGAGGTCTCGAAGTTCGCCAGGGCGGCGAGAAACGCGTGTCGCTGCGGCTGTGCCAGGCATGCCAGCAGTTCGCGCTCGCGCTCCAGGGCCAAGGGCACGAGCGCGGCGTAGACTCGCCGCCCCGCGGCGCTCAGACGCAGGCGGATTTCGCGCGCATCCTCGGTGTGGACCGTGGCGGCGAGCCACCTGCGCGCCAGCAACGAGGCGACGGCGCGGCTCACGCGGGTCTTGTGCATGCGGGTGCTGTCCGCGATGTGGCGCGCCGTGCAATAGCCCCGCTCGCCCACCGTCACGAGCACGCGCCAGTCGGCGATTTCCAGATCGAATCGATCCCGGTAGATCTCCGACAACCGGGCGCTCACAGCCTCCGCGAGCCGGTTGAGACGGAACGGCAGGAAATCGGCCAGCAACAGCGTCTCGTCGGACACTCGCGCCTCGCGCGCCACGGCTTCTCCATTGACAGTTGCGTACGCAACTACCTAGTATGTTGCTCCAATGGTCAATTCAAGGCAAGCGTCATGACGTCACAACCGCAAACGTCCGCCGGACGGGCCCCGGCCGCGCCCGGGGACAATCCGCTGGGCACCGACGGCTTCGAGTTCGTCGAATACACCTCGCCCGACACCGCCGCCCTGGGCCGCTTGTTCGAATCCATGGGTTTCACCCGCATCGCCCGCCATCGTTCCAAGGACGTGGCGCTGTACCGCCAGGGCGACATCAATTTCATCGTCAACAGCGAACCGCACAGCCGGGCGCGGGAATTCGCCGAACGGCACGGCCCGAGCGCCTGCGCCATGGCGTTTCGCGTGTCGAACGCGGCGAGCGCGGTGCGGGCGGCGGTCGCCGCGGGCGCCGCCGAGGTGCCGGGCACCGTCGGGCCCATGGAACTCAACATCCCGGCCATCGAGGGGGTGGGCGGCAGCCTCATCTATCTCGTGGATCGCTACACCGGACAGTCGATCTACGACGTGGATTTCACACCGGAGCCCGGGGTGGAGCAGTTTCCCGCGGGGGTGGGCCTCACGGCCATCGACCATCTCACCCACAACGTCTCCAAGGGCCGCATGGATTATTTCGAGGACTTCTACCGTCGGGTGTTCAATTTCCGCGAACATCAATATTTCGACATCACCGGGGAGTACACCGGACTGACCAGCCGCGCGCTGTCCTCACCCTGCGGCAAGATCCGCATTCCGATCAACGAATCCAAGGTCGAGGACGGCAGCGACCGCATCGATCAGATCCAGGAATTCATCCAGCAGTACCGCGGCGAGGGCATTCAGCACGTGGCCCTGCGCACCGACGACATCTTCGCGACGTGGGACCGACTGCGCGCCAACGGGCTGAAGTTCATGTCCCCGCCGCCCGACACTTACTACGAGATGCTCGAGGAGCGGGTGCCGGGTCACGGTCAGCAGATCGAGGAGCTGCAGAAGCGCGGTCTGCTGCTGGACGGCGCGAACGGCCGCTACCTGCTGCAGATCTTCACCGAGACCTTGATCGGACCGATCTTCTTCGAGGTGATCGACCGGCGCGGCGACGACGGTTTCGGCCAGGGAAACTTTCGTGCGCTGTTCGTCAGCATGGAGCGCGATCAGATCCGCCGCGGCGTGTTCACGCCGGGGAAATAGCCCGTGACGTCCCTCCGCTACCAGACGGGCTTCGGGAACGAGTTCGCTTCGGAGGCGCTGCCGGGCGCGCTGCCGAAGGTGCTCAATTCTCCGCAACGCTGCCCCTATGGCCTGTACGCCGAACAATTCTCCGGCACCGCCTTCACCGTGCCGCGGCATGCCAGCCGGCGTTCGTGGTTGTACCGCATCCGCCCGGCCGCCGCACACGCGCCGTTCCGGCGCGTGGAGCACGACGGGCTTCCGGCGGCATTCGACCCCAGCTTCGCGACGCCCAACCAGCTGCGGTGGAATCCCCTGCCCCTGCCCACCGCGCCCACGGATTTCGTCGAAGGGCTGATGACGGTGGGCGGAAACGGCTCGCCGCTTGCCCAGAACGGCTGCGGCATCCTGTGGTACGTCGCCAATCGGTCGATGACGGAGCGGTTCTTCTGCGATGCGGACGGCGAACTCCTGGTGGTGCCGCAGCACGGCCGGTTGCGGCTGCTCACCGAACTCGGCGTGCTCGAGGTGGCACCGCTCGAGATCGCGGTGATTCCGCGCGGCCTGCGATTCCGTGTGGAGCTGCCGGACGGGTCGGCGCGAGGTTACGTGTGCGAGAACTTCGGCGCGGCATTCCGGCTGCCCGATCTGGGACCGCTGGGCTCGAACGCGCTCGCGCGATCACGGGATTTCCAGACGCCCACGGCCGCTTTCGAAGATCGCCGCGGCGACTTCGAACTGCTGTCGAAATTCGCCGGCCGGCTGTGGAGCGCGTCCATCGACCATTCTCCGTTGAACGTCGTCGCATGGCACGGCAACAATGCGCCGTACAAGTACGATCTGCGCGCCTTCAACACCATGGGCTCCGTGAGTTTCGACCATCCGGACCCCTCCATCTTCCTGGTCCTGCAGTCGCCCAGCGACACGCCGGGCGTGGACAGCATCGATTTCGTCATTTTTCCGCCCCGCTGGCTGGCCATGACCGACACCTTCCGGCCGCCGTGGTTTCATCGCAACTGCGCCAGTGAATTCATGGGTCTGATCGAGGGCACGTACGACGCGAAGGCCGAAGGATTCCTGGCGGGCGGGGCGTCGCTGCACAATTGCATGAGCGGTCACGGCCCCGATGCCGCGACCTTCGAGAAGGCGCTGCACGCCGATACCCGCCATCCGCAGTACATCGACGGGACCATGGCCTTCATGTTCGAGACCCGCGCCGTCATCTGCCCCACCGCCGTGTCGCTGGGCTTGCCGCAGCTGCAGCGCGGCTACGCGGAGTGCTGGAGCGCGCTGCCCCGGTCGTTCGATCCGGCCGGGGCCGTCGCATGAGCACGGCCTTCGCATGAGCACGGCCTTGAACCCCACGCACGACGGCCGATTGCGCAGCTGGGTGGCGAGCGCAAACCGGGCGGGATGCGACCATCCCATTCAGAATCTGCCGTTCGCAGCCTTCAGGCGTGCGCGCGGCGGCGAGGAGTTCCGCGTCGGCGTCGCCATCGGCGATCAAATACTCGATCTGCGGGCCGCCGCGGCGCGCGGCGCATTCGCGACGGTGCAGCCCATCCTCGACGCCTGCCGCGAGCCCACGCTCAACCGGCTCATGGCGCTGGGCGCGGACGCGAACTCCCGGCTGCGCGCCTGCCTGTCCCTGGCGCTGCGCCACGACTCGCCGGATGCCGCAAGGCTCGAGGCCGATCTGGTGGCACAGGACGATGCGGAATTCGCGCTGCCGGCGGCCATCGGCGACTACACCGATTTCTACGCCTCCCTGCATCACGCCACCACGGTGGGTGCGCAGTTCCGCCCGGACAATCCCCTGCTGCCGAATTACAAGTGGGTGCCCATCGCCTACCACGGCCGCAGTTCTTCCATCATCGTGTCGGGCCAACCGCTGCGGCGGCCCGTGGGCCAGCGGCTGCCGAAGGGGGAGCAGCGACCGGTGGTGGGACCCAGCCGGCGCATGGATTTCGAACTGGAGGTGGGAATCTTCATCGGGGCGGGCAATGCGCCGGGCGAGCCCATCGCGCTGGACGATGCCGAGCGGCACGTCTTCGGCCTCTGTCTGCTCAACGACTGGTCGGCACGCGACATCCAGGGTTGGGAATACCAGCCCCTGGGGCCGTTCCTCGCCAAGAATTTCGCATCCACCCTCTCTCCCTGGGTGGTCACGCTCGAGGCGCTGGCCCCCTTCCGGCTGCCGTTCACGCGCGATGCGGCCGATCCCGCGCCGCTCGCGTATCTCGACGGCCCCGCGCTGCGAACGGGGGTGCTCGACGTGCAACTGGAAGCCGCGTTGCAGACGGCCGCCATGCGGGACGCGGGCCTGCCGCCGTCGGTGCTCTGCACCTCGAACTTTCGCCACGCCTATTGGACCGTCGGTCAGATGGTCGCGCATCACACCGTGAACGGCTGTCCGCTGCGGCCCGGCGATCTCTTCGGCAGCGGCACCATGTCCGGGCCCGCGCCCGAGCAGGCCGGTTCGCTGCTGGAACTCACCGGGGCGGGCGCGCGTCCGGTCACGCTGACATCCGGCGAGACGCGGGGATTTCTCGAGGACGGCGATTGCGTGGTCTTGCGGGCATGGTGCGAGCGCGAGGGCTTCGCCCGCATCGGGTTCGGCACCGCCGCCGCAACGCTCACCGCGGCGCGGGCGGACGGTTGAGGCCGCCGGGCACCGGGTGACCGAGGTCGATCCGCCCCTCAAATGGACTGCCCGACTCGCACGTCTCGGCTCGCGATTGCCGGCCCGGGCCAGGTGGGCTGGTGGCGCCGCGCAGGGACTGATGTCGGCGGCGGCGGCCATCGTGGCTTATCTGCCCACGCTAGGCCTCGGACTGCACGAGGGGTTCTGGAGTGCGATCACGGCGGTGGCCGTGGTGCAGAGCGACTTCGGCGCGACGCGCAGTTCCGCGCGCGATCAGTTCGCCGGTGCGGCCATCGGCGGACTGGTCAGCGTGATCGCGGTGACGGCGGCCGGACAACAGCTGCCCGCGTACGCGGCCGCCGTCGTGCTGTCCATGCTGATCTGCTGGCTGTTCGACGTCGCCAGCGCGGCCCGGCTGGCCGGCTCCACCGCCACCATCCTGATGCTCGTGCCGCACCGAGGATCGGTGGAGTGGATGCTGCTGTCGCGCCTGGGCGAGGTGGGCTGGGGCGTGGCGGTGGGCATCGCCGTCGTCTGGCTCATCAATCGCATCGAAACCGCGATCGGCCGCGGCACGTAGCGCCTGCGCCGGTGCGCGCAACGCGCCGCGGTTCCGCTCAGAACCGATGGCGGACGAAAGCCAGCATTTCGTCGGCGATCAGGTCGAGCATCTGCGCCACCCGCGGCGCCACGCAGCGACCCGCGTCGTCGAAGACCTTGTCCGAGGAGTTGATGGCGGCGCCCAGCGGCGTCGGCCAGCCGCGCAGCGAATGCACGATGTCGCGCAGCGCACCCAAGGTGTTCACGGCCCCGGGCCAGCCGCCGGCGGTGGCGATGCAGCCCACCGCCCGCCCGCTGAAGTAGGGCCGGGCGTCGTGACGCAGATCCTCGGCATAATCGAGCGCGTTCTTGACCAGACCCGAGATGCTGCCGTGGTAGCCGGGCGAGCCCAGGATGATCGCGTCCGCCTGCGCGAGATGCGCCACCAGCTCGCGCGCGCCGTCGCTGCGCTGGGGATTCTCGGGTTGATACAGCGGCAATTCCAGGGCGGCGCCGCAGATGAGTTTGACCCTGGCACCGCTTCGCGCCGCGGCGTCGAGCACGTGTTGCATGGCTCTTTCGGTGGACGATCCGGGGCGCAAGGTGCCGCCGACTGCCACCACGTAAGGCGAAGTGTCGCTCATACCCTAGTATACGGAGTCGGCCGGCCGACGACAGCCGTTACTGCGCGCCCAGATTGCGGCGGACGATGGCTTCCGCTTCGCGGTTCGCCTCGTCCAGATCCTGCACGTACACCGCCGTATCGCCCACGGGAGCATCGGCCGCGCCCACCGCCAGCACCGGTCCGCCGCGGTCGGTGGTATCCACCGAGACCGTGGTGGACAAGCCGACGCGCAGCGGCGATTCGGCCAGGTCGGCCTCGTCGATCCGGATGCGGACCGGCACGCGTTGCACCACCTTGATCCAGTTACCCGACGCATTCTGTGCGGGCAGCAAGGCGAACGCTGCGCCCGTGCCCGCCGACAGGCCCTGGACGTGGCCGTGATAGAGGTACGTGCCGCCGTACAGATCGCTGCGCACCCGGGCCGGCTGGCCGATGCGCAGGTGGCGCAGCTGGATTTCCTTGAAGTTGGCGTCCACCCACAACGCGTTCAAGGGTACGACGGTGAGCAGCGCCTGTCCGGCCTGCACGTGCTGACCCAGCTGCACGCTGCGCTCGGCCACGTAGCCGGCGACGGGGGCCGGCACGGCGTTGCGCCGTGCCATCACCCAGGCGTCGCGGTACGCCGCCATGGCCTGCTGCACCATGGGATTGTCCTGCACGTCGGCGCCGTCCACCAGCGCGTGCGACGCCGCGGACTGACGCTCCGCCTGCTGCAGGGCCGCCTGCGCCAGCCCGACGGCCTCGCGTGCATGCCGCACCTCCTCGGGCGCGATGGCGTGTTCGCCGAGCAGGGGCGCGCGCTTCGCCAGGTCGGCTGCGGCGCGCGCCAGCTCCAACCGGCGCGCGACGACGAGCGCATCGTATTCCCCCGCCGCCGACTTCTGCTGGCGCACCTGCCGCACCGCCTGCGCCAGCGCGTTGGCGCTGCGCGTCAGCGCCGTCTGTGCATCGACGGGATCCAGACGTACCAGCACCTGCCCCGCCGCCACCCGCTGCGTGTCGTCCGTCAGCACGGCGATCACCGTGCCCGCTACCTGCGCCGAGACCACGACCTTGTTGCCGTTGACGTACGCATCGTCGGTACTCTCGCGGTTCGACAGCACTAACCACCAGAACAGGCCCCATGCCAGCGCCAGCAGCAGCGCGACCAGCGCGATGGACAGCAGGATGCGGCGCCGTCTGCCCGGCGGGGTGGCCTCGGGTACGGGCTCTTCCACCGTATTCACCGCGCCGCCGCCCGCTCGTAACCGCCGCCGAGCGCACGCTGCAATCCGATGTCCGTCGACAAGGCCGCCGCCTCCAGCTGCACCAGCTGATCCTTCTGCTCGATCCAGGATTCGCCCGCCGCGATCTCGTCCCGGGGGTCGACGACGCCCTGCCGGACGCGCGCGGCGGCGTTGACCTCGAGGCGATGCGCCGCGTCCACCTCGATGAGCCGCTGCTCGCGTTGCGCGGTGATCTGCGCACGCGAGGTTGCCTGTGTCGCAACCTCGCGCGCCGCGTTCACCAGCGTTTCCTGGTAGGCCGCCAGGGCCGAATCGACGACGGAGCCTGCCGCGCCGTAGCGGGCCTGCAGACGGCCGGCATCGAAGATCGGCAGATGGACCGCGGCTGCCACCATGGGGACGCGGCTGCCGTAACGCAGGAGGCTGGCGACATCGATGCTCTGCACGCCGATGAGTGCGTTGATGCTGATGTCGGGGAAGAAGTCGGCCCGCGCCGCCGCACGGCTCTTCGCCGCCGCTTCCACGCGCCAGACGCTGGCGGCGATGTCGGCGCGCCGCGCGATGAGATCGAGCCGCACATCCGGCGGCAGACCGCCGCTCAGGGCGGGAAACGGTCGGGGCAGCAGCACCGGCAGCCCCGCGGGCGGCTGCGCCACCAGCGCGGCGAGCGCCACCACGCGCGATGCGGCGCTGCCCTCCAGCCGCGCGATCAGTTCGTGCACCGAGGCCAGCGCCGCATCCGCACGGTGCAGGGCATCGCCCGGCTCGAGGTCGGCACGGGTGCGCAACGCCGCGATCCTGCCCTCGCGCAGCACCAGCGCCTCGTACTCGTGGGCCAGCACCAGCCGACGCTGGTCCGACTGCCATCCGAAATACGTGTCGGCGATCGAACTCTCCAGCATGAGCGCGGCGGCGCTGCGCTCGGCCTGAGACGCGTGTGCTTCGTCGACGGCGGCATCGACGGCATCCTTCTGCTTGCCCCACCAGTCGAAGGTATAGCTCGCCTGCAGGCCGAGATCGAACAGGTTGTAATCGCTGAAGCCGAGCAACCGTGGCGAGAACACCCCGTTGTCGCTGAGCCGTTGACGATCGCCGTCCGCCACCGCCTCGAGGTGTGCGCCGGATGCCGCGCCGGCGATGCGCACGGACTGGCGCGCCGATTCGAACCGGGCGCGGGCCGTGTCGAGCGTGGGCGAGGAGGCCAGCGCCAGCTCGACGAGCCGATTCAGCGTGGGATCCCCATAGCGCTGCCACCACTGCGGCGCGGGCCAGTCGCCGTCCGCTCCCGGCACGTCACCGAGCGGTGCCTCGACGGCCAGACGCGGGGCGGCGGATCGGGATGGCAATCCCGCGCAGCCCGGCAACGGCAGAGCGACGATGAGGAACACCACGGCCGAAAGGCACCCGGCGATGGGCGATGACTGAGAGGCGCGATGATTCATTCGATACCTAATAATTAACTATTATATAGTTAATCATTCCAATGAAAAGCCGCGCGTCAGCATCCGTGATGCGTTCGCACCGGCATGCGCACATACAGCCTCGGCCCGAGCGCTGGGGGTCGCGCCTTACCCATCGGGGGGCGCGAGAACAAAATTTATTTAAATCAATTATTTATCTTGGCCATCTCATGTCAAACCGACTTTAAGCGGCTGTGGGCGGTGCGTGGATCGTGCGTTGCGTTTTAGCCTCGGTCTTGTATATTCCATTCATATTTCGATTGAACAATATATCCAGAGGGGTTGAATGGTTAGCGTTTTGGAATGCTTGCATCATGCGACGCTTGAACTCGTCCGCGCCACGCCGCTCAAGCAGCGCCTGGTGTGTGCCTACCGGCATCTGGACGCCGTCCCGTTGGACCGCCTTCCCGCCGAGGTTCGAGATGCCTTCGAGCACGTCATGGCGACGCTGCGGTTCACGGAACCGCGCCGGGGGGAGGATGCGGTGGCGGCGTCGGTGCGCAAGATGTCCACCCAGGAGGCGGAGGAGTGTTCCAACCTCATCGTGGACATTTATGGGATCGCCGGTCGTGCCCTGCTGCAGGGTGCCCGGCATGCCTCTACCGCCCGGCCCGCCCCGGCCTGAGGGCCGATCGGTCGCTTCGAGCCGCGCGGTCCGGCCTGAGGCGGCCGGTCGGGGCGTCGCTCAGTCCAGTTTGAATTCGATGCTTTCCCAACGCGTGCTTTCCTCGTGCCGGGCGTGCCGGCGCAGCGCGTCGATCATGTCGCGATCGTTCCAGGCGCAGATCTGATCCGCCAGCCCCTTGATGGCCTGGGGCAGCGGTTCGGTGGAGCCGAAATTCTCCAGGGCGACGATGGGACGATCGGCGGACTTGGCGAAATTCAGCTGGAACAGCACCAGCTCGGGCGCCTGCTTGTAGGCCTCCGGCACCACCAACATGACTTCGCTGGGCACGATCTGGCGGCGCAGATCTTCGCGCTCGGCCTCCGGGTCGCCGGGCCGGCGTCCGTGCGGCGTGCTGGTATTGGTGTAATAAAACGTGCCGGGCGATTCGAGATACTCGAACACGCGCGTGTAATCGTCGTTCTCCTGCCAGGCGTGGCAGACGAACAAACGAATGGGGTTGGCACGGGACGGCATGTTTCTAGTGTAACTTGCCGAAGGGCATGCGCGAAGGGGCGCGCGTCGATAGAATCGGAGCGGTGCGCCTCCTGATCTACAACATCCGTTATGCCACCGGGACGGGTCCCGCCTTCCACCTGCCCGTTCCGGGCGCCGGCTACCTGCGCTCCAACGGGCGGGTGCTGTCGCAGATCACCGATTTCATCAAACGACAGGACCCCGACGTGGTCGGGCTCATCGAGGTCGACACGGGATCGATCCGCTCGGGCATGGTGAATCAGGCCGATTTCATCGCCCGCTCCCTCGGGCACTACTCCACGTACGAGTGCAAGTACGGGGTGTCCTCGGTGAACCATCGCGTGCCCATCGTGCGCAAGCAGGCCAACGCGTTCCTGGCGGCACCGCGGGTTCGAGGCGAACGATTTCATTACTTCGACACCGGCATCAAGCGGCTCATCATCGAACTGGAGCTGGACGACATCGCCATTTTCCTGGTGCATCTGTCGTTGAAATACCGGCATCGTCAGTATCAGCTGCGTTACCTGTACGATCTGGTGCGCAAGACCAGCAAGCCCGTCATCGTGGCGGGCGACTTCAACACGTATTGGGGCGATCACGAGCTGTACCTGTTCATGCAGGCGGCCGGACTGAACAGCGCCAACGCACGGGGCCTGCCCTCCTACCCCAGCAGCAGTCCGCGCAAGGAGCTGGATTTCATCCTGCACAGCTCGCGCATCCAGGTGAACCGGTTCGACATGCCGTCGGTGAGATTTTCCGACCACCTGCCCCTGGTGTGCGATTTCACCATCCATGAACATGCCCAGCGCGCGGCGTAGGCGGCTCGCCCCGCGCCGGAGGCCGCGGAATTCGCGCGGAACGCGCATATGCGGGCATCTGCCGCGGCGTCAGTGTGACTTACTCCCGGGTCCGTCGGCCGGACGGCTGTGATAGCATTCATGCTCAAAATCATAGGGTTGACAGCAAAGGCGCCGATAATTTCTAGATGGATGAACGACCTCTCGATCTCGCGGTACTGAAGACGTTCTCACCCCTCGACGGATTGAAGGGGGAGAATCTCCATGCGCTCGCGCGCAAGACTCAGATTCTCGAACTCGGCGCCGGTCGGGTGCTGTTCAAGCAGGGCGATGCCGAGAAGCGCACGTACTACCTGGTCTCCGGCCAGATCGAACTGCGCGTGGACGATCGCCCGGTGGGCATCGTCAGGGCCGGAAGTCCCGAGGCGCGTGCCGCGCTCGCCCCCGGCTTGCCGCGCAAATTCGCCGCGCGCGCGGCGACCGACATCACCTACATCGTGATCGACAGCGATCTGCTCGACGTGCTGCTGACGTGGGACCAGACCGGCCAGTACGAGGTGTCGGAACTTCAGCGCGACGGGCTCGAGGTCGACGGCGACTGGATGACCACCCTGCTGCAGACCAAGGCGTTCCACCGCATCCCTCCCGCCAACATTCAAGCCATCTTCATGCGCATGCAGCGCATCAACTACCATGCGCGCGACGTCGTCATCAAACAGGGCGCCGAGGGCGACTACTTCTACGTGGTGGTGTCGGGCAAGTGCGTGGTGACGCGCGAAACCCCCCTGAACAAGGAGGGCATCAAGCTCGCCGAACTGGGCTCCGGCGACAGCTTCGGCGAGGAGGCGCTGATCGCCGAGGCCAAGCGCAACGCCACCGTGACCATGTCGACCGACGGCACGCTGATGCGCCTGGGCAAGAGCGATTTTCAAACCCTGCTGAACGAACCGTTGCTGCAATGGGTGGATTACGAGGCGGCGAAGGCCCTGGTTGCGAGCGGCGGCAAGTGGCTCGACGTCCGGCTGCCCAGCGAGTTTCACAATTTCCGCATCGACGATGCCGTGAACATACCGCTGTATTTCATTCGCCTCAAGCTGAACGCACTCGACAAGAATCTGCAGTACGTGGTGTGCTGCGACACGGGTCGGCGCAGTTCCGCGGCGGCCTACATCCTGAGCGAACGCGGCTTCGAGGCCTACGTGCTGAAAGGCGGGCTTGCCGCGACCGAAGCCGCGCGCTCCCGCGGCGGCTGACAGGGGCCGGCAGGCCCGTCCGGCGCGCGCGGGCGGATCGCGAAACCGGGGAACCGGCCGCGCGAACCGCCGCGCCGCGATCGACTTACATGCGCGTGACGTCGAAGCGGTCGAGGTTCATCACCTTCGTCCATGCCTTCACGAAGTCCCGCACGAACTTCTCCTGCCCGTCGGAGGAGGCATACACCTCCGCCACGGCGCGCAGCTGCGCGTTCGAGCCGAACACCAGGTCCACCGGCGTCGCCGTCCACTTGAGCGCACCGGTCTTGCGGTCGTGCCCCTCGTACAGGCCTTCGGTGGACGACTTGCTCCACTGATACGACATGTCGAGCAGGTTCACGAAGAAGTCGTTGCTGAGCGTCCCGGGTCGATCGGTGAATACACCCACCGCCGACTGGCCCGTGTTGGCGTTGAGCGCGCGCATGCCGCCCACCAGCACCGTCATCTCGGGCACCGTCAGGGTGAGCAGCGCCGCCCGATCCACCAGCATCTCGGTCGGCGAGCCCAGCATCTCCACCGGCGAGCGGGGTTGCGTGCTGCCGTAGAAATCCCGGAATCCGTCGGCCGTGGGTTCGAGCGCGGCGAAGGACACGGGATCGGTCTGCGCCTGCACGGCGTCCGTGCGACCCGGCGTGAACGGAACCTCGACGGCAAGGCCCGCATTCTTGGCGGACACCTCCACCGCGGCCCCGCCCCCGAGCACGATCAGATCGGCGAGCGACACCTTCTTGCCGCCGGTGGCGGAGCGGTTGAAGTCCTTCTGGATGCTCTCGAGACGTTCGAGCACCTTGGCCAGTTCGCGCGGATTGTTGACCTCCCAATCCTTCTCGGGCGCGAGACGAATGCGCGCGCCGTTGGCGCCGCCGCGCTTGTCGGTGCCGCGGAAGGTTGCCGCGGACGCCCAGGCCGTCCTCACCAGCTCCGGCGACGACAGCCCCGAGCCCAGGATCTTGGCCTTCAACTGCGCCACATCCTGCGCATCGATGGGCGCGTAATCGGCCTTGGGCACCGGGTCCTGCCAGAGCAGATCGTCGTGCGGCACCTCGGCACCGAGATAGCGAACGCGCGGACCCATGTCGCGGTCGGTCAGCTTGAACCACGCCTTGGCGAAGGCGAGTTTGAACTCCTCCGGGTGCTGCTTGAAGCGCATGGCGATCTTCTTGTAGGCCGGGTCGACCTTGATCGCGATGTCGGTGGTGAACATCATGGGCGGGTGCCGCTGCGAGGCGTCGTGCGCATCCGGCACCAGGTTCGCCGCCCGGCCCTTGGCGGGCTCCCACTGGATGGCGCCGCCGGGACCCGTGGTCTTCACCCAGTCGAACGTGAACAGGTTGTCGAGGTACTGCGTCGTGAAGGCGATGGGATTGGCCGACCACGCGCCTTCCAGGCCGCTGGTCACCGCGTCGGCTCCGCTGCCCTTGCCGCACTTGTTCTCCCAGCCCAGGCCCTGGTGCTCGATGCCGGCCGCGGCCGGCTCGGCTCCCACGCATTTGGCCGGATCGTGTGCGCCGTGCGCCTTGCCGAAGGTGTGGCCGCCCGCGATGAGCGCCACCGTCTCTTCGTCGTTCATGGCCATGCGACCGAACGTCTCACGGATGTCCTTCGCCGCCGCCATGGGATCGGGATTGCCGTTCGGGCCCTGGGGATTGACGTAGATCAATCCCAGCTGCGAGGCGCCGAGCGACTTCTGCAGTTTGCGCTCGCCCGTGTAGCGCTCATCGCCGCCGAGAAATTTCTTCTCCGGGCCCCAGTACACCAGATCCGGTTCCCAGTCGTCCTGGCGTCCGCCGGCGAAACCGTAGGTCTGGAATCCCATGGACTCCAGCGCCACGTTGCCGGTGAGCACCATCAGATCGCCCCAGGAGAGCTTCTCGCCGTATTTCTGCTTGACCGGCCAGAGCAGCCGCCGGGCCTTGTCGAGATTCGCATTGTCCGGCCAGCTGTTGAGCGGTTCGAAACGCTGCTGCGCGCCGTCGGCGCCGCCGCGGCCGTCGCTCATGCGATAGGTTCCGGCGCCGTGCCACGCCATCCGGATGAAGAACGGCCCGTAGTTGCCGTAGTCGGCCGGCCACCAATCCTGCGAGGTGGTCAGCACCTGTTTGATGTCGGCCTTGACGGCCTGCAGATCGAGGCTCAGGAACGCCTTGGCGTAGTCGAAGTGCTCGCCCAGCGGATTGGACTCTGCGGCGTGCTGTCGAAGCGGAGAGAGGTCGAGCTGATCGGGCCACCAGAACGCATTGGTCCTCGCCCTGAGTTGTGAGTCGACTTCGGCCCCGGCCGGCAGCGGTGCGGCCGCCGCGATCGCGGCCGCCGTCATGGCGGCAAGCAAGGTCATTTTTTTCATCTGCATGGTGTACTCCCTCGATCGCACCGTACGATCGGTTGAGCCAGCATTGTAGGCCGAACTTCCATAGATGGAATAGATTGAGTCAATGACGCCGATAGTCGTCATTGATGGTGCCTGCGGCGGGTCGGACCGGCTCTCCGTCCTCGCCGGGTCACATGGTGTGCGTCGGCTTGTCCCCGCCCAGCGCACCGGCCAGATAATTCTCGATCTTCTTCTGCGTGTTGCCGCGATCCTGGTCGCTGAACTGCACGCCGATGCCGGCGGTGCGCTTGCCCTGCGCGCCCTTCGGCGTCATCCAGATGACGCGACCGGCGACCGGCAGCTTCTCTTCCTCGCCCATGAGATTGAGGAGCATGAACACCTCGTCGCCCAGGCGGTAGTTGCTGTTGGTGGGGATGAACAAACCGCCGTTCTTGACGAAGGGCATGTACGCGAGGTACAGGGCGCTCTTGTCCTTGATCGTGAGGGTCAGCAAACCCGGCTTGTTACTTGGACTTCGCAATTCCCACCGTGTCCCGTGAACGTCAGTTCGCCAGCGCGGTCCGACCGCCCAGCAGCAAGGCCTCGAGCGCCAATTGTTGGTTCATGCCGGTCGCGGCGAGCCGCCGGAGGTCTCTGGTCGCATCCAGGAGCTCGAACAGCGCCCGTATCTTGGGCTTAAGCAAAGCGGCAGGCAAGCGGACGCGTCCCGCACTTTCGCCCGCATGCTCCCCGCCCAAGTCGGCAAATACGCGGCGTGTGATCCAGTTCTCAAGCCATGCGATGCGCAGCGGGAAATTCGAGCGCGCCCAGTGATCTGCCAGCAGCGTGACGTCCACGGTCCCGGCGGCGAGGGCCCGGAGCGCGCCGCGCATGTCGGTCTCGAGCGCGGCGATGCCGGCGCCGTGCAGCTCCACGGCCAGCAGGGGAGCGCCGCCCGCGAGCGTCAGCGCGGCTTCCCACCGCTCGCCCGGCGGGCCGTTGGCTTCGAGCCACGCGATGGCCGCATCCGTCGGCGGCGGACGCAGCGTCATGCGCAGGCACCGGCTGGCGATGGTGGCCGGCAGCCGATGCGTGGGGCGCGCCACCATCACCAGCAGCGTGCGCGGGGCCGGCTCCTCGAGCGTCTTCAAGAAGGCGTTGGCGCCGTTGGTGTTCATCGCCTCGGCGCCCTCGATGATGCCCACCTTGTAGCCGCCGCGGTAGCTCTTCAAAGCCAGCGCTTCGATGAGTTCGCGGATCTGATCGACCTTGATCTGTTTCGCATCGTCCGCCAGCTTGACCAGGTGGTAATCCGGGTGACTGTTCGACCGCAACAGCGCGCACGACGCGCACGCTCCGCAGGGCGCCTGCGCCGGCGAGTCGCACAGGGCGAGCGCCGACATCCAGTCCGCCAGGGACTCGGCCCCCAGGCCCGGCGTGCTGAGGAGCAGCGAGGAATGCGGCAGGCGGCCCGCCTGCAGGGCGTCGCGCAGCTGCTGCTGCCGGCGGTGCAGCCAGGGCAGCGCATCGGCGGCTAGGAAATCCATGCGCGCGCCTCCAGCACCGCGACGATT
>CAZZWZ010000013.1:0-23673 GCA_964657955.1 uncultured Steroidobacteraceae bacterium | reverse complement strand
GTCGCGACGGCGAGCCAGGGCGACATCGATGTCTACCTGGACGCCCTGGGCACGGTGACGCCCGTCTACACGGTCACGGTGGCGAGCCGGGTTGCCGGGGCGCTCACGGAAATTCACTACAAGGAGGGGCAGATCGTCAAGAAGAACGATCTTCTGGCGGTGATCGACCCGCGGCCCTACGTCGCCGCCCTGCTCCAGGCCAAGGGTCAGCTGTCCCGCGATCAGGCCTCCTTGAAGAACGCCCGCATCGATCTGACGCGATACCAGAATTCGTTCAAGGAGCATGCGATCTCGCAGCAGCAGGTGGCCACCCAGGAGGCGCTGGTCGAGCAGGACGAGGGTACGGTGAAGGTGGACGAGGGAAACCTCGCCGCGGGGCAGGTCAACGTCGATTACACCCGGATCCGCGCCCCCATCGACGGCCGTGTCGGTCTGCGGGCGGTGGACCCCGGCAACATCGTCCAGGCGAACGGCACCACCGGATTGCTGGTGATCACGCAGTTGCAGCCCATCACGGTGATCTTCACGGTCGCCGAGGACCAGCTCTCCGACGTGACCGACGAGATGACCACCGGCCGGACGATGATCGTCAAGGCCCTCGACCGCAGCAAGCAGCAGCTGATCGCGGATGGCACCTTGATCACCGTCGACAATCAGGTCAACACCAGCAGCGGCACGGTGCGGGCGCGGGCGGAATTCGCCAACACGCACAACGAGCTCTTTCCCAACCAGTTCGTGAACACCCGCCTCCTCGTCAAGACGCTGAAGTCCGTGAATCTGGTGCCGCAATCGGCCATTCAGCGCAACAACGACGCCGCCTTCCTGTACGTGGTGCAGGCGGACGGCACGGTCAAGCAACAGAGCGTCAAGATTCTCGCGGCGGAGAACAACGTCGCGGCGGTCACGGAAATTCAGCCCGGTCAACGCGTGGTCACGGACGGCTTCGACAAGCTCCAGGACGGCGCCAAGATTTCCGTGCGTGCGCCGGACGCCGCGAACCCTGACAAGGCGCCCGCCCGGGACGGAACCAAGACGTCGCGATGAACCCATCGCGTCCGTTCATCCTCAGGCCGATCGCCACGTCGCTGTTGATGGCGGCGGTGCTGCTGCTCGGCATCATCGGCTACCGGTTGCTGCCCATCGCCGCCCTGCCCGAGGTCGATTATCCCACCATGCAGGTGGTGACGTTCTATCCCGGGGCCAGTGCCGACGTGGTCTCCTCCGCCATCACCGCACCGCTCGAACGTCAGCTGGGCGAGGTGCCCGGCCTGAATCAGATGCTGTCGACGAGTTCGGCCGGTGCGTCGGTGATCACGCTGCAGTTCAACCTGAGCTTGAACATCGACATCGCCGTGCAGGACGTCCAGGAAGCGATCAACGCGGCGCAGAATTATCTGCCCGCCCAGCTGCCCATGCCCCCCGTCTACAGCAAGGTCAATCCGGCCGATGCGCCCATCCTGACGCTGGCGCTCACGTCCCGTTCTATGCCCTTGTCGCAGGTGGAGGACTTTGCCGATACCCGCCTGGCGCAGAAAATTTCGCAGCTGCCGGGGGTGGGTGCGGTCACGATCAGCGGCGGCCAGAAACCCGCCGTCCGCGTGCAGATCAACCCCACGCAACTGGCCTCGTATGGGCTGAACATGGAGGACGTGCGCACCGCGCTCACGGCCGCCAGCCTCGACACCGCCAAGGGCAGTTTCGACGGTCCCGCGCAGAGCTACCAGATCGGCGCCAACGATCAGATCACCACCAGTGCCGATTACCGGCGACTGGTGCTCTCCTACCGGAACGGTGCGCCGGTCATGCTGACGGATGTGGCCAAGGTCGTCGATGGCGTCGAGAACACCAATCAGTCCGCCTGGATGAACCGGGTGCCCGCCGTCATCGTCAACATTCAGCGTCAGCCGGGTGCGAACATCATCGACGTGGTGGACAAGATCAAAGCCCTGCTGCCCAAGCTCCGGGCGACCATTCCGCCCATCATCGAGGTCACGGTGCTCACGGACCGCACCACCACCGTGCGCGCCTCCGTATCCGACGTCGAATTCGAGCTGATGCTGTGCATCGCCCTGGTGGTGGCGGTCATCTTCGTCTTCCTGCGCACCTTTGCGGCCACCATCATTCCGAGCATCGCCGTGCCGCTCTCGCTCGTCGGCACGTTCGGCGCGATGTATGCGCTCAATTTCAGCCTGAACAACCTGACCCTCATGGCCCTGACCATCTCCACCGGGTTCGTGGTCGACGATGCCATCGTGATGATCGAGAACATCACGCGCTACGTCGAGCAGGGTGACCCGCCGCTGCAGGCGGCGCTCAAGGGCGCCGAACAGATCGGCTTCACCATCATGTCGCTGACGGTCTCGTTGATCGCCGTGTTGATCCCCCTGCTGTTCATGGGCGACATCACGGGCCGCCTGTTCCGCGAATTCGCAGTCACCCTGACGGCCACCATCGTGATCTCGGCCGTGGTGTCGCTCACGCTCACGCCCATGCTGTGCGCCAAGCTCCTCAAGCACGACACCTCGCACGAGGGCCGCTTCTATCGCGTTTCGGAACGCGTGTTCCTGGCCATCATCGATTTCTACGGCCGCACCCTGGATTGGGTGCTCGGACGACGCACGCTCACGCTCCTGGTCGCGGTCGGCACCCTCGCGCTCACCATCGCCCTGTTCGTCGTGATACCGAAGGGGTTCTTCCCGATCCAGGACACCGGCGAGCTCCAGGCTGTGTCGGAGAGCGAGCAGAGCGTCTCGTTCGCGAAGATGGCGCGCCAGCAGCAGGCTTTGGCGGCGGTCATCCTGAAGAATCCCGCGGTCGAGAACCTGTCCTCGTTCATCGGCGTCGACGGCACGAATACCACGCTCAACACCGGCCGCATCCAGATCAACTTGAAGCCGCTGGCGCAGCGCAAAGGCGCCCCCGAGGTGATCCGCGAGCTCAAGGAGGCCGCCAAGGCCGTGCCGGGCATCGATCTGTACCTGCAGCCGGTGCAGGACATCTCGGTCGAAGACATCGTGAGCCGGACGCAGTACCAATACAGCATGCAGGACCCCAGCAAGACGGAACTTGCGGCATACGCCGGGCGGTTCGTCGATGCACTGCGCAAACTCCCCCAGCTCGAGGACGTCGCCACCGACGCCCAGAACAACGGCCGTGTGGCCGCGCTCGACGTCGACCGGCCCACGGCTTCGCGTCTGGGCGTCACGACACAGAATGTCGACGACGCCCTCTACGACAGCTTCGGGCAGCGCCAGGTCTCCACCCTGTTCACCCAGCTGAATCAGTACCACGTGATCCTGGAGGTGGATCCCGCCTATCGGGTTTCACCCGACAACCTGAACGACGTGTACTTGAACGTGGCCGGCAGCACGCCCATTCCGCTCGGCACCCTGTCGCACGTGTCGCAATCGGCGGCGCCGATCCTGATCAGCCACATGGGGCAGTTCCCGGCCACCACGGTATCCTTCAACCTGGCGCCGGGCGCTTCGCTCGGCTCGGCGGTGGCCGCCATCCAGCAGGTCGAGAAGGACCTGCCGCCCCCGCCCGCGCTGCAAGGCACGTTCCAGGGGACCGCATCGGCCTTCGCCGGTTCCTTGAGCAATGAAGGCGTGCTGGTGCTGAGCGCGCTCCTGACGGTGTACATCGTGCTGGGCGTTCTGTACGAGAGCTACATTCACCCGATCACGATCTTGTCGACGCTGCCGTCGGCGGGCGTCGGCGCGCTGCTGGCGCTCCTCGTATGCGGCAACGAACTGACCGTCGTCGCCATCATCGGCATCGTGCTGTTGATCGGCATCGTGCAGAAGAACGCCATCATGATGATCGACTTCGCCCTGGAGGCACAGCGTAAGGAGGGCAAATCGGCCTTCGATGCCATTCACGAGGCCTGCCTGCTGCGTTTCCGCCCCATTCTGATGACCACCATGGCCGCGTTGCTGGGGGCGGTCCCGCTGGCGTTCGGTCAGGGTGTGGGCTCCGAACTGCGCCGTCCCCTGGGGATCACCATCATCGGCGGCCTGATCTTCAGTCAGTTGCTGACGCTGTACACGACGCCGGTCATCTACCTGTTCTTCGACGGTCTGGCGGCGCGGTTCGCGGGCCGGCGCCGTCCCGCGCTGCCCGCCCGAACGCTCACGCCGCCGCCGCCATGAACTTGTCGGCACCCTTCATCGCGAGGCCCATCGCGACCACCCTGCTGACGGCCGCCGTGGTGCTGGCCGGCATCGCGGCGTTCCGCGCGCTGCCGGTGTCGCCGTTGCCGCAGGTGGATTTCCCCACCGTGTCGGTGCAGGCTTCGCTGCCGGGGGCCAGCCCGGAAATCATGGCGTCCTCCGTCGCCACCCCGCTGGAGCGCGAATTCGGCCGCATTGCGTCGGTCACCGAAATGACGGCCCAGAGCACCCTCGGCCAGACCACCGTGACGCTGCAGTTCGATCTGAGCCGTAACATCGATGCCGCCGCGCGGGACGTGGAGTCGGCCATCAACGCGGCGCGCAGCTACCTGCCCGCCAACCTGCCCAACAACCCCACCTATCGCAAGGTGAACCCGGCCGACGCGCCGATCATGATCATCGCGCTCACCTCCGACAAGGTCGCTCCCTCGGGCCTCTACGACGCGGCCTCGACCATCCTGCAGCAGCGGCTCTCCCAGATCAACGGCGTCGGCCAGGTGTTCGTCGGCGGCAGTTCGGCGCCCGCCGTGCGCATCAACGTGAACCCCACGCAGTTGAATGCCTACTCGCTGCCCCTCGATCAGGTGCGCACCGCGGTGGCGGCGCAGACCGTGAACCAGGCCAAGGGTTACGTCTCCGACGCCGACGGACGCTGGGACATCTCGGCCAATGACCAGTTGATGAAGGCGGCGGACTATGCGCCGCTCATCGTCAGCTACCGCGGCGGCGCGCCGGTCCGGCTGCGCGACGTGGGCAAGGTCGAGGACTCGGTGCAGACCGTGCGTTCGCTGGGCCTCGCCAACGGCAAGCGCGCCGCCCTGTTGACGATTTTCCGGCAGCCCGGCGCGAACATCATCAGCACCGTCGATGCCATTCGCGCCACGCTCCCGCAGCTGCACGCCAGCATCGATCCCACCATCGAGATGACGGTGGCGCTCGATCAAACCCAGACCATCCGGGCCTCCGTGGCCGACATCGAGCGCACCCTGGTGATCTCGATCCTGCTGGTGGTCCTCGTGGTGTTCCTCTTCCTGCGGGAATTCCGCGCGACCATGATCCCCTTCGTCGCCGTCCCGACATCCATCATGGGCACCCTGGCGGTGATGTATCTGTGCGGCTACAGCATCGACAATCTCTCGCTCATGGCGTTGACCATCTCCACCGGCTTCGTGGTCGACGATGCCATCGTGGTGCTGGAGAACATCACACGCTACCGGGAGCTCGGCCTGTCGGCGGTGGATGCGGCGCGCAGGGGCGCCGCGGAAATCGGTTCCACCGTCGTCTCCATGAGCATCTCGCTGGTGGCCGTCTTCATCCCCATCCTCCTGATGGGCGGCATCATCGGCCGGCTGTTTCGCGAATTCGCCATCGTGCTGTCGGTCACCATCCTGGTGTCCCTCGCGGTTTCCCTGTCGACGACCCCCATGATGTGCGCGCAGCTGCTGCGCACCACGCACACGCATGGCAAGCTGTACCAGGCGAGCGAACGCGCCTTCGACTGGGTGCTCGGACGCTATGAATCGAGCCTGCGCTGGGTGCTGGACCGGTCGATCTACACGCTGCTGGTGGCGCTCGCCACCGTCGGTCTCAGCATCTTTCTATACGTCATCATTCCCAAGGGATTTTTCCCCCAGCAGGACACGGGCCGCCTCAGCGGCAACATCGTCGCGGACCAGGCCATCTCCTTTCAGGCCATGCAGAGCAAGATCACGGCGCTCGCCGCCATCGCCAAGCAGGACCCGGCCGTGCAGAACGTGCTCATCTTCACGGGAGGCGGCGGCGGCACCACCACCAACACCGGGCGTGTGTTCATCTCGCTCAAGCCGCTCGCGCAACGCCAGGTCTCCGCCGACCGGATCATCACCCGGCTGCGGCCCAAGCTCGCCGTGGTCCCGGGTGCGACGCTGTTCCTGCAGGCCGTTCAGGACGTACGCATCGGCGGCCGCCAGAGCAACGCGCAATACCAATACACGGTCCAGAGCGACAGCCTGGAGTCGTTGAATCAGTGGTCGCCCATCCTGCTGAAATCCATGTCCGGGATCCCGCAGATCACCGACGTCAACAGCGATGCGCAAAACAAGGGATTTGCGGCCAATCTGGTGATCGACCGGCCGACGGCGGCGCGGCTCGGCATCACCGCCGAGGCCATCGACAACGTGCTTTACGACGCGTTCGGCGAGCGCGAAATCGCCCGCACCTTCACCTCGCTCAATCAGTACTTCGTCGTCATGGTGGTGGACCCCAGTTTCTGGCAGAGCCCGGCCGCGCTGCACAACGTCTATGTGGCATCGAGCAGCGGGGACATGGTGCCGCTGTCCGCCTTCACGCATTTCGCGAGCGAGACGGCGCCGCTCGCGGTCAACCACTCGGGCGTGTTCCCCTCGGTGACCTTCTCGTTCAATCTGGCCCCCGGCGTGGCCCTGGGCGATGCCGTGGTGCAGATCGAGCAGGCGGAACGAGAGGCGGGACTGCCCAGCACCATCACGGGCTCGTTCAGCGGCACGGCCCAGGCCTACAGCGCATCGCTCGCCAGCGAACCACTGCTCATCGCCGCCGCCATCGCGGCCGTGTACGTGGTGCTGGGTGTGCTCTACGAGAGCTACATCCACCCCATCACCATCCTGTCCACCCTGCCCTCCGCCGGCGTCGGTGCGCTGCTCGCGCTCCTGATCACGCATACGGATCTGAGCATCATCGCCCTGATCGGCATCATCCTGCTGATCGGCATCGTCAAGAAGAACGCCATCATGATGATCGACTTCGCGCTGGAGGTGGAGCGCAACGAGCACAAGAGTGCCAAAGAGGCCGTCTTCCAGGCCTGCGTGCTGCGGTTCCGTCCGATCATGATGACGACCATGGCCGCCTTGCTCGGCGGCGTGCCGTTGGCCGTCGGGACCGGCATGGGCTCCGAGTTGCGGCGCCCGCTGGGCATCGCCATCGTCGGCGGACTGATCGTCAGCCAGGTGCTCACGCTGTATACGACTCCCGTGGTGTATCTGTACATGGACCGTCGCAATTCGGCTTTGCCACCTCGCCGCGCAACGACGCGCAGGCCAAGGGCACGCCGGTCGAGGCTGCATGAGACGGGATCCGCCCACGGCCTCACCCGCCGGCCGGACGGCGGTGCCCGAGATCGCGGGACGCGCGGCGTGGGCGGCGATGCTTGCGTTGGGTGCGACGCTCGGCGGCTGCAATTTTGCGCCGCACTACGATCCTCCCGCGACCCCTTCGCCGGTGGGGTTCAAGGAAGCCGTCGGCGACGGCGCCGACCAGGGGTGGAAGCTCGCCGACCCGAAGGACAGCCAGGCCGGCGAGCGCTGGTGGGGCGTGTACGGCGATCCCGATCTCGACGCGCTGGAATCGCAGGTGGCCATCTCGAACCAGACCGTGATTGCCGCCGAAGCCAATTACCGCGCGGCGCGCGCGCTGGTCACGGAAGCCCAGGCCTCGTTGTACCCGACCCTCGAGCTCGCCCCCTCGGCCACCCGGTCGCGAAGCAGTGCGTCGGTGTCCTCGGTTGCGGGCGTGTCCAACCTCAGCAACAACATCGGCACGGGGACGGGCACCGGCGCGGGCGCGGGCACGGGTGCCGCCACCGGCACGACCACCGGAAGCACCACGTCCAGCGGCACCGTGAACGCGCTGGGCGCCACCCGGACGATCTATTCGCTGCCCCTGGAGGCTTCCTACCAGCTCGATCTGTGGGGCAGCGTCCGCAACACCGTGGCGCAGGATCGATTCACGGCGCTGGCGAGCGCCGCGCAGGTCGCAACGGCCCTGTTGAGCACCCAAACCCAGCTCGCCCAGGCGTATTTCGAGCTGCGCATCACCGACGAACAGCGGCGCGTGCTCGACAGCACGCTGCTGGATTACCGCGCGAGCCTGCACCTGGTTCAAATCCTGTTCAACAACGGACTGGCGTCGGACGAGGACCTCGCCGATGCCGAGGCTCAGCTGGCGAGCGCCGAGGCATCCTCCACCGATCTGGGCGTGGCCCGGGCTCAGTACGAACACGCCATCGCGGTGTTGGTGGGCCTGGCTCCGGCGCAATACGCCCTGCCCGCCCGGCAATTCCAACAGGTTCTACCCGTCGTTCCGGTGGGCGTGCCGTCCGATCTGCTCGAGCGCCGCGCCGACATCGCCTCGGCCGAACGGCAGGTCGCCGCCGCCAACGCCGGCATCGGCATCGCGCGCGCCGCGTATTTCCCCACCCTGACGCTGAGCGCGAGCGGAGGATACGAATCCACGGCGATCAAGACCCTGATCGAGGGTCCGAACCGGTTCTGGTCCGTCGGCCCGCAATTGGCGCAGGTCTTGTTCGACGGGGGTGCGCGCCGCGCCGAGGTGAAACGCGCGCGCGCCCTGGATGACGCGGCCGCCGCCACCTACCGGCAGACGGTGTTGGGCGCCTTCCAGGCGGTGGAGGACAACCTGGCGGCGCTGCGCATCCTGGCGATGGAACTCAAGCAGCAGCACGCGGCCGCGAGCGCGGCAGAACGGGCGGTGCATCTGTCGCTGGTGCGATTTCAAAACGGCGTCGACAGCTACGTCAACGTGATCACCGCACAGAACCTGTTCCTGACCAACCGCGAAACCGAGCTGCAGGTCCAGCTCAAACAACTGACGGCCAGCGTGAATCTGATCAACGCGTTGGGTGGCGGCTGGAACACCTCTCGCTGGGATGCCACGGAGAGCACATCGCAAAACCCGCCGGCCGACGTCGATGCGGCTGCCCGCGCCACGGACCATGCCCCGGCCAATCCCCCGCCGTTGCCGCCCGCGCCGCGGCCGGCGAATCCCTCGCCCACCAACCCGATGCCGGAACCCTGAGCCACGGATTTGCCGCCGACCGAGCGGCACTGGGTCACAATATGACGACGCCACCCTGCAATCGCGGCCGAATCGATTCACCATGCATGCCGATGCCACCACGAATCCATTCTCCGGCCGCTCGGTAAAGGCCACAGCAGAACCACTCCGAGGACTCAACAGCATGGCGGGCGACGAGACACGGCGACTTCGCGCATTACAGCAATACGACGTGCTGGACTCGGACGACGAAACCGCCTACGACGATCTGACGAAACTGGCCTCGCAAATCTGTGGCACCCCCATCGCTGCCATCAGTCTCATCGACAAGGACCGTCAGTGGTTCAAATCGGCCGTCGGCCTGGGCATCCGGCAGACCGACCGCGACGTCGCGTTCTGCGGTCACACCATCCGGCAGGATGAAGTCTTCATCGTCGGGGATGCGGCCAGGGATACCCGGTTTGCGGCCAACCCCCTGGTCACCGGCAATCCGGGCATACGCTTCTATGCAGGCACTCCGCTGATCGACGCGCACGGCCAGGCGCTGGGCGCCCTGTGTGTCATCGACACCGAACCGCGGAATCTCTCGCCAGCCCAGATCTCGGCGCTCGAATCGCTGGGACGACAGGCCATGGCACTGCTCGAGTCGCGCCGGCTGAACGCCGAGTCGAAGGCCATGAACCGCAGGTCCGTCTCCCAGCTGCTGAGAATCCGCGCCCTGCACACCGTAAGCAGCGCGCTCATCGAACAACGGGACATCGGCGATCTGCAGCAAACGGTGGTGGACCTGGTCGCCGACGCCCTGCCCGCCGACCGTGTCACGATCTTCGCCATGGATCCCGGCAAGCGGGCGGTCACGCATTTTCGCAAGGGCGGCCCCGGAGCGGATGCGGTCGTACCGGTGACGTTCGACGAACTCTGGGACGGCCTGACCGGCTGGGTGCTGCGCAGCGGAACCCCCGCCCTGTCGCCGAAGTCGAGCCCGGACCCGCGGGAACGGCCTGAAGTCCAGCGTCGACGCCTGGCCACCCGGTGCGGCGACATCATCGTGGTACCGATCACCTGCAAGGGCCTGATTCTCGGCACCATCACCGCCATCAATGCGCCCGACGGCGCCGAATTCGCGGCCGAGCACGTGGAACTCATGGTCGCGATGGCCAACCAGGTGGCCGTCGCCATGCAGACCAGCAAACTCTTCGCCGCCCTGACCGACAGGACCATTGCGCTGAAGGGCGCGACGGACCGGATGACGCTGGCCACCGCCGCCGCGGGCATGGGGATCTGGGAATGGGAACTGGCTTCCAACCAGCTGCGGGGCGATGATCAGCTGTACCGCGTCTATCGCCTCGAACGTGGCGGGGAAACCGAATCGCTGTCGTTCTGGTTCGACCGGGTCCATCCCGAGGACCGCCTGCGGATCCAGTGCGCCATCAACGAAGCGCTTGCACACACCGGGGAATTCGATCAGGAGTATCGGATCATGTGGCCCAACGGCGAGGTCCGTCATCTGAAGGCCACGGCGCAGGTACAGCGCAATCCCGCCGGCGATCCGATCCGGATGGTCGGCGTGAACTTCGACATCACCAAACGGAAGGACGCCGAGCTGCAGCTCGAGCGGGACGCACGATGCGACAAGCTGACGAACCTCGCCAATCGCGCGCTGTTCATGGATCGGCTGGCGCGCGCCATCCAGCGGATCGAACGAGGACAGCAAGCGCATTTCGCGGTCTTCTTCCTGGATTTCGACCGATTCAAACACGTCAACGACACCCTGGGGCACAAGGCCGGCGACGATCTGTTGTGCGAAATCGCCGAGCGCCTGCGGCGCGCCCTGCGCTCCTCCGACACCTTGAGCAGCGACGATACCGGCAATGTCGTCAGCCGCTTCGGCGGCGACGAATTCCTGATCTTGATCAACGATCTCAAATCGGTGGGGGATGCGCAGGTCGTCTGCAAGCGCCTGCTGACCACGCTGGCGCCTGCCTATCGCATACACGGAACGGACGTCAATTCCAGCGCCAGTATCGGCGTCGTGACCAGTAATTGGTGTTCCGGAACCGCCGAGGAAGTCGTGCGAAACGCCGATCTCGCCATGTACGAGGCGAAACGCGCCGGACGGGCCTGTTCGGTCACTTACCACCCGTCCATGCACTCCCAGACGTCTCGAGAGCAGTCGAGGAACGGTCAGCCGCCGATTCGCGCCATCATGCAGAGTGCGCAGAGCCCGGCGGGGCGGCGCCCGATCCCCGACCACGCGCCCTGAACACCAAGGCCAGCAACCCCAGAAAGGGCAGTCCGAACAGCAGCGTCGTTCGAAAGGCCTCGGTGAACGCCGTGGTCACGAGCAACGCCGCCATCGACGCGGCGCCGGCCACCGTCGTCACGGGGAAGCCCCACATGCGAAAGCGCGCGGCGGAGTGCCCGTCCCGGTCGCGGGCGCGGCGAAAACAGAAATGGGTCACGAAGATCATCATCCACGTGAACATGGCACCGAACACCGACACGCCCACCATCATCAGAAAAGCACCCCCGGGCGCGATCACGCTCAGCACCGCCGCCACGGCCATGCCCAAGGTCGAGGCCAGCAGGGCATTCAACGGGACGCCCCGGGCCGACAGGGCACCGAGGATGGGCGGCGCCTGCCCGGCGCGCGACAGACTGAACATCATGCGGGTCGTGATGTAGAGCTGGCTGTTCATCGCCGACAGGGCCGCGGTGAGAATCACGAAATTCATGAAGCCGGCGGCGGCCGGGATGCGCAGCGTCTGCATCACCATCACGAACGGGCTCTTCGCGGTGCCGGCCCCGGTCCAGGGAAGCACCGCGAGCATCAGCGCCAGCGTGAGCAGGTACAGCACGATCAGCCGGACCACGGTCGACCGGAACGCCCGCATGATTGCAACCTCCGGTTGCGCCGCCTCACCCGCGGCGACCGCGATCATCTCGATGCTGAGGTAGCTGAAGATCGCCATGATCACCGCCACCCACGTGCCGGCGATGCCGTGGGGCAGGAAGCCGCCGTAGGCGGTGTAATTGCGAAATCCGATCGAGCCCGCGGGCCGGCCGGGCGCGACGACGTCCACCCGGGCGAGCAGATAGGTCGCGAGCCCGATGAAGGCGACCAGTGCCGCGATCTTGATGAGCGAGAACCAATATTCCACCGTGCCGAACGTGCTCACGCTGAACGCGTTCACGGTGACCAGCGAGCCGGAGAACGCCACGATCCACAGCCATCCCGGGACGCCGGGAAACCAGAACTTCATGTAGAGCGCCACGGCCGTGACCTCGGTCCCGGCCGCGAGCACGATGCAGGTCCAGTACGTGTAGCGCACCATGAACCCGGCGAGCGGGCTCACGTAGTGCTCGGCATAGGTGCCGAACGAACCGGTGGTCGGGTGCGCGACGGTCATCTCCGCCAGACATCCCATGAGCAGCACCGCGATCAATGCACCGATGGCATAGCTGATGAGGACGCTGGGTCCCGCAATGCCGATGGCAAAGCCGCTGCCGAGGAACAGTCCCGTACCGATGGCGCCGCCGATCGCAATCATGGAGAGCTGACGTGCCGTCAGGGCCCGCCGCAGACCGCTTTCGCGATCGACGATGGTCGTGAAATCGTCCGGACCGCGGGCCGCGTTTTTGTGCATACATCCTGGGTTCCGGAGGGCAGCCACGCAATTCTAGCCTGATCCAGTAGAATGCGGCGCTGTGCTCAAAGACCGGCCAAATCCCGGGTTCGGATTGCTGTATGACGCGGTGGCCTACCGCCGCTTGGTGGTGGTCACGGGCAGCGGGGTGTCGGTGGGCCTCGCGCCGCCCGGCTCCGATCTCACGTCGCTGCCCACCTGGCATTCGGTGCTGACCCAGTTACGCTCCCGCTTCGCCCCGCGGCTCGCGCCCGTGGCGGCGGAGGTCGAACTGCTGCTGAGCGCCCGGCCGCGCGGTTCGGATTATTTGATCGAGGCCGCCACCCTGATCCGCGAAACCGTGGGGGTGGCGGATTACCGGGAGGCGGTGGTGCAGCTCACCACCGCGCCCGACGATGCACGGTCGCCGCTGCACGACCTCATCGAGGATCTCGAGCCGCTCGGCATCATCACGTTCAACTATGACCTCGGACACGAGAACGCCTA
This sequence comes from uncultured Steroidobacteraceae bacterium, assembly GCA_964657955.1. GTDB lineage: Bacteria > Pseudomonadota > Gammaproteobacteria > Steroidobacterales > Steroidobacteraceae > Bog-1198. The sequence continues at coordinate 10,559 of CAZZWZ010000013.1, read as the reverse complement.
CCGCGCGCGGCGTCCCGAGCATCAGCGGCTGCGCCGGATGGTCTATTCGGACGAACGCAAGCTGCGCGCGGTGCTCACGGATGATTTCAGAGCCCGGTTCCTGCTCAAGGCACACGGCTGCATCACGCGACCGAAGACCATCGTGCTGGACCGCGCGTCCTACCGCGAAGTCATGGCACGTCAGCCGGGGTACCGGGCTTTCGCCCATCACGTGCTCGCGCGCTTCAGCGCGCTCATCGTCGGATTCGGCCTGAACGACCCCGACTTCGAGGATTTGCTGCAGAGTTTCGAGTCCAATTTCGGTGGCGGCGTCGGGGAACACGTTTACATCTGGAAACGCGGCCAGCGGGACGACGAGGAGGCGCGCGCCCTGGTGCTGCGCCGGCGCTACGGTCTGGTCTGCATCTTCGTGGACAGTTTCGATGAGGTGCGCACGGTCATCAGCGACGCTCTCACGCAAATGGGCCCGAAATTGCACCGCACGATCCGGGACACGTTGAAGAGGGGTGTCGATGTCGAGGAGTTTCGCCGCCTTCGACGCAAGGCTCACATCGAACTCGGGCGGCTGAGCGCGGCCGGCAGCAGCGTCTCGGCAGCGGCACTCATGGCGAGCGTCGCCGACGAGGGCAATCCCGTTCCCGTCCGCGCGGAAGCGGCCTACTCCCTCGGCAAGATCCGGCCGACGCCGCCGGGCGTGGCGGAGTTTCTTCTGGGCAAGATCGCGCTGAGCACACCGGCGGAGATCGTCAACTCCACCCTGGCGGCGCTCCTGCAGCTGGACCCGCCGGTGGATGAGCAACTCGCCATCTGGACCCGCAGAGCCGCCGCGCTGGACGCGGTGTGCCGCGCGGTGGACAGCCGGTCCGGGAAGGTTGCGAATGCGCGGGAAGCGCCGCGGGCGCAGAAATATCTGGATGCCTTGCTGGCGCGCTGGCGCGCGACGAGCTCCTGACGGGGCGGAGTGGCGCATCCGCCCCGACCGTGCCGGGCGCGAGGCTCGGCACGCGTCGCACAGTGGAGCACTGGAAAGGCAGGCGCTCGCGATGGACAGCCCGGAGGACATCTGGCAATCTGGTCCGAAAACGCGGAGGCTCCCTTGCCCACCACCCAGCCGATCACGCTGTTCCATTCGCCTCAAACCCGCTCATCGGGCGCCCTGACATTGCTGGAAGAACTTCGCGCACCGTACAAGCTCCATGTGTTGAACATGAAGGCGGGCGAGCAGCGCAGCGCCGAGTACCTGGCCATCAATCCCATGGGCAAGGTGCCGGCGATCCGGCACGGCGATGCCCTCATCACCGAGCAGGTGGCCATCGGCATTTATCTGGGGGATCTGTTTCCCGAGGCGGGGATCACGCCGGCGATCGGCGATGCGCTGCGCGGACCGTATCTGCGCTGGTACGTCTTTTATGCGGCGTGTTTCGAACCGGCTCTCATCGACAAGGCCATGAAACGCGAGTCGGGCACGCCCGCCATGAGCCCCTACGGCAGTCTCGACACGACGTTGAGCACCCTGATGGCGCAACTCGACGAGGGCCCGTGGCTGCTGGGCGAGAAATTCACGTGTGCCGACGTGTTGTGGGGCAGTGCGCTCACCTGGATGACCGCTTTCGGCCTGGTCGAACCCGTTCCGGCCGTCAAAGCCTACGTCGATCGTTGGAATGCACGTCCGTCGGTCGCGGCCGTCGCCCGGATCGACGAGGACCTGAAACGATCGCAGGCCGCGCAAGCCGGTTAGCCGAAAGCGCCGTCGGCTCGGTCCTCGCACCCGGATCGCGAGCCCGGCGGCGCGAACGAGTCAAATCCTCGCCTGCTCTCGCCGCGCCAAAAGCGGCGCGGCGCCCGTCACGGGTGACCTGAGTCGCGAGGCAGGTTCACCCGGAAGCGCTACCGTCAGCCGGCCGGCTTGCCTGCGTTCTTGTCGGTGGATTTCGCCGCCTTGGCACGGTCCTTGACGTCCTGAAGATGGGCTTTCGCCCGGTCCTTGCATTGCTTCTGCGCATCGCCGTCCAATGCCTCGCATTTCGCCAGCGCCACGTTGGTCTGGCCCTCCTGCTCGGCCACGGCCTGATCGGCGACGGCCGCAATGCTCTTGTCGACCGCCTGGGTCTGGGCGTCGGCTTTGGCTTTGATCATGTCCTGATTGGCCTGCGCCTCGGCCTGTTTCCGCGCCTCTTCCGCTTTCGCTGCGCCGGCCGCGGCATCGGCCGTCGCCTTCGCCACGTCGGCCTGAACCTTGTCCGGCGCCTCGGCTTTGTTGCAGGCCGATAATCCCACCACGGCACTCGCCGCGACTGCACACACCACCATGAACTTCATGACTCGTCCCCCGTTGTTGCGAAATTTTGTAGGCGAAAGCATACACTTGCGCACGTTTCAGTCCAAAGTCCACGCAGGTTGTTGAACGCGTAGGGGATATCTTACGTCGCATGGGTTCTCTTACCGACCGGTCACCCCGCTCAATCCGATGGGCTTCGTTGGCGCTGCTGATCGTCTGGATCGGAACGGGCGCGCCGGGCGCGAACGACGTGGCGTGGGCTGCGGGCGACGACCTGCAGGAGTTGGTGGTCACTGGCGAACAGCCGGGGCCCGCTCTCTGGCAGGTGAGGCGGGGCGATCATGCGCTCTGGGTGCTCGGCATCGTCGCCATGTACCCGAAGGACATGAAATGGCGAAGCGACGAGGTGGAGAGGATCATCGCCGGATCGCAGGCGATGGTGTCGCAGCCCGGCGTGACGCCGGATTCCAACATCAGCAAATTGTCCGTCGTCTTCCTGCTGCCCACGCTGATCGGCGTTGAAAAACTGCCCGAGGGGATGACCTTGCAGCAGGTGCTGTCGGCGCCCGTCTACGCGCGTTGGACCGTGCAACGGGAAAAGTATCTCGGCGACAGTCACAGGCTGGAACGCCTGCGGCCGTTCATCGCCGCCGACAAGCTGGCCGGGACGGCTTATAAACAGGCCGGCCTCACCGACGACGGCGAAGTCCTCGCGACCATCGCGAAACTGGCGAAGAAATATCGTGTCAAGCGGATCGACGCCGACTATCGGCTGTTCATCAAGGATCCCAAGTCGCTCATCCGGGAGTTCAAGAAGGACTCGCGGGACGAGAGCACGTGCTTGAGCTACCAGCTCGAGGAACTCGACTATTTCCTGACGGAGGGGGCGCGTCAGTCGAGGGCGTGGGCCACCGGCGACATCGGCCTCGTGCAATCGAGCATGGCGCGCAAACCCGAGGACCCCTGCTGGCAGGAATTCAGCCAGATCGATTTCGTCAAGGACCTGGGCATCGAGGACATCGAGAACCACATGGACGAGGCATGGCTGCGTGCGGTGGACGAGGCTCTGGCGCAAAATCCGCAAAGTTTCGCGGTCATGAAGATGCGCGAAGTGCTGAACCCGAACGGGCTCCTGGCCCGGCTGCGGGCCCGAGGCTACACCGTGACGGGTCCGACGGTCGACGGTTCATCCGCCCTCCGCTGACTCCGCCGCGGCGGCCTCGCCCCTGCCTCACCCGTGAAGTGCCGACTCCAACCCCGTCAACAGCGGGCCGAGCTTCGGCGGACTCGCCTCGAAGGTTGGCTGAATCCCAAAACCCAGCAGAGCACGGGAGCAGACCGGCCCGATGGAGGCGATCACGCAGCTGCCCAGGTCGCGCACGAGTTCCTGCGCGCGGCCCGCGGATTTCGCGACGTCCATCAGGTGATGCATTTGAACGGCGCTCGTGAACACGACGGCGTCCACCCGTCGTGCCCGCAGCGCATCCAGCAATCCATGCAGCGGCGCGGGGTCGCCGGGGATGGCCCAGCGATAGGTCGAGATTTCGTCGATGGATGCGCCGCGTGCTTCGAGCGCGGCGCGCAATGCCCGGTTGGCGGCACCGTACTGCTGGATCATCACCCGTTCATGCGCGAGTTCCACGTCCTCCAGGCATTTCAGCACGGTTTCCGTGGTGAACGGCGACTCGGCGCGCAGCGCGATCGTGACCCCGCGCGCGTGCAATTCGCCCACCGGTTTCGGGCCGCGGACCACGACGGTGGAAGCGGCCAGCAGGTCGATTAATTCGCCCGTGAGGCCCAGCGCATCGGTGCACTGGAAGAGGCCCCGGGTGCCAACGCCCGTCTGGAAGATCGTGACCTTGAACGGGCGGCGACGCCAGCCCCCCAGCCAGGCGGCAATCGCCGCGGGGTCGACGTCCGGCACTTCTTCCAGCGCCGGTGCCAGCAGCGGCACGCCGCCGCGCCGCGTGATCAGTTCCGCGAGATGCTCGCCGGCCCTGGCTTCCAAGATGGCAACGATGCGTTGACGCATGAGGCATGGTCGCACGGAACCATGCCCCGCGCGCCGATTCTCACGCCACGCCGCCCTGCCCCGGGCTCGCGTGGGAATGAATCCACGATTCCCCGACGTGCGACCGGATGCGCGCGAGCTCGGCGGGACTCGCATTCCAAGACCCGTCGTGACAGCCGGCATGCAGCGCCATCTGATTCCAGCGCGTGAGCGCCGCCACCACCACGATCACCGGGAACTCCACCAGCGACTCGAGGCCGCACTGCGGGCAGGTGATCGGAAGAAAAACCGTCGCATCTTGCATGGTCAGTCCTGCTGATGAAATCCCGGCTCACGAAACCGCCGAGTCGACAGCAGCCCGCCGGGCAACGGTACGCCATGCCGGGCGGGGCGCGCCCAGGCCGTGCGGGGGGTCCAGGCCGCCACGCGCTGCGCTGCCCTTCCGCATTGCAACAATAGCCGCGCAGCACCGGCGCGTCTGTACGAAAACGCACATAGCGATGCGGCGAACGACGGGGCCATAATGGCGTCATGTGTTCGATAACGCACATACACGGGACGGGCCGATGATTATCGTTGCCGATTGATTTTCGCGCCTGCGCCTGGTGTGGTTTATGGAGAAGCGGTTGATACGCGAGCGGAAGCTTGCTGGGTGATGCCGTGTCGAATTCTCCCAGCCCGAAGAACAATCAGTTGATCAGTGCGCTGCCCATCGCAGACTACGCGCGTTGGGCGCCCCATCTGGAACTGGTGGACATGCCCCTCGGCCAGGTGCTGTACGAGTCGGGTACCGTGCTGAGTCATGTTTATTTTCCAACTAATTCAATAATTTCTCTTCTTTATCTCATGAAGAACGGAGCATCGGCGGAGATCGCCGTGGTGGGCAACGAGGGCGTGGTGGGCATCTCCCTGTTCATGGGGGGCGAGTCCACGCCCAGCCGCGCGGTGGTGCAGAGTGCCGGCAAGGGCTTCCGGCTCAAGGCGCAGGTCATCAAGGACGAGATCGTCGAGTCCGTCCCGGTCCTGCAATTGTTGTTGCGTTACACCCAGGCGCTGATCACCCAGATGGCGCAGACCGCGGTCTGCAATCGACATCATTCGCTCGACCAGCAACTGTGCCGGTGGCTCCTTCTGAGCCTCGATCGCCTGTCGGGCAACGAGGTGGTGATGACGCAGGAATTGATTGCCAACATGCTCGGCGTGCGGCGCGAGGGCGTCACCGAGGCGGCTTCGAAGTTGCAGAAGGACGGCTTGATCCGCTACGTCCGTGGTCGCATCACCGTGCTGGATCGCGGGGCGCTGGAAGCGCGCAGTTGCGAATGCTATGCCGTCGTGAAGCATGAATACGACCGGCTGCTGCCCCGGGTGACCGCGAACTAATCGGGCCGGGCCGGGCCACGCCGGGCCGGGCCGTGCTCGGCCCGCCAACTCCCTATGGGCCCGTCGAATACGGAGTACACTCGCCGCGGCGCTACAGGGCCGCCGATCGACCCGTCCCATGACCTCGCAGGAAGAGGGGGGGCCACCTAATCCCAGGGATGAGCTCCGACGTGCGCGTATCCGGCAATCAATTACTTCTGCTATTGCCGGGCAAGGATCGCGCTCGCCTGCTGGCCTGTTGCACGCTGGTGACGCTGGAACTGGGAGAGGTGCTGAACGAGCCCGGCCGGCCCACCGGTTTCGTTTATTTTCCCGTCGAGGGTTTCATCTCGCTGCTCGCGGTGATCGACGAGATCCCGAGCCTGGAGGTGGGCATCGTCGGATGGGAGGGCATGTATGGCGTGCACCTTGCGGTCGGCGTCACCGTGGCGCCGCTCCGGGCCCTGGTGCAGGGCGCTGGAACCGCTTGGCGGCTCGGTGCCGCCGCATTTCGGCGGGAACTCGCCGCAAGCGTCGCCCTGCGTCGTGCGCTCAACCGCTACGTGTACGTGACCATGAGCCAGATCGCCTCGTCGGCCGCCTGCCTGCAATCGCACGTGATCCGACCGCGGCTGGCGAGATGGCTGCTGATGACCCAGGATCGGGCCGGGGCGGAAAGCTTTTACGTTACGCACGAATTGCTGGCCGACATGCTCGGGGTGCGTCGCGTCGGCATCACCATCGCCGCCGGCCTTCTGCAGAAGGAGGGTCTGATCCAGTATTCGCGCGGCGCCCTCACCGTGCTCAGCCGCACCGGCCTGGAGGCCGCCGCGTGCAGTTGCTACGCGGCCGACCGGAGCCTGTACGCGCAGGTCATGGAACCGCCGCCGGCATGACGTGCGCGATTGCAGTGCTCCCGCCACTTTGAGTAAAGTCGGCGGCATGTACCTTTGTGACGCCTGGTATGTGGCTGCCTGGGATCGGGAACTCGGCACGGAGCCGGTGCCGGTGCGGATCCTCGGCGAGAACATCGTGCTGTTTCGCCGTGCGGACGGCGCGCCGGTTGCGCTCGAGGATGCGTGCGTGCACCGCAAGCTGCCGCTGTCCATGGGCCGGGTCACGGGCGATCACATCGAGTGTGGTTATCACGGGTTGCGCTTCGATGCTCGCGGCCGTTGCGTTCACATCCCTTGCTCCGAGCACATCCCGAGTGCGGCGCGGGTGCGCAGCTATCCCATCGAATCGCGCTACGGACTGCTGTGGATCTGGATGGGCGATGCGCACGGCGCCGATGCACGTGACATCATGACCATCGAGCACTGGCAGGAGCCGGGATGGGGCGCCACCGACGGCGATTCCATGACCGTGGATTGCCACTACTTGTATTTGACGGACAATCTGCTCGATCCGTCGCACGTGGCCTGGGTCCATCGGTCCTCGTTCGGCGATGCCTCCTGCGAGTCCACTCCCGTGCAGGTGGTCGCAACGGAGACCGGTGTGTACGCGTCGCGCTGGATGCTGGGTACCCCGGTGGCGCCCCTGTACCGCCGCTTCGTCCCCTTCGAGGGTGCGTGCGATCGGTTGCAGCGCTACGAGGTGCGATTTCCCTGTCATGCGGTGGTCAAGGCCGTCTTCGTACCCGCCGGGTCCGCCGGTGCCGGGGCGGCGGCGGATCGCGACGGTTTCGTCATGGATTCCTACAATTTGTTGACGCCCATCGACGCCACCCGCACACGCTACTTCTGGATTCAAGTGCACAATGCGGCACGCGATGCCGGTGCGTCGCAGGCGCTCGCAGAGGGGGTCAGGGGGGCGTTCGAGGAAGATCGCGTCATCCTCAATGCCGTGCAGAAAAATCTCGCGCAATCCGCCACGCCCACCATCGACATCGCCATCGATTCGGCACCGCTGCGATTCCGGCGGCTGCTCAAGCGCCGCGTCGACGCCGAGGCGGCCGCCCGTGCCAGCCGGCAGGCGAAGCCTGCGACCGCGTGAACCGCGAGTCGAGCCGCGGCGAGCCGGCCCAGCAGCATCGTTTCGGTGACGAGCCGCTGAGCATCGCCCGATTGGCGGAACTGTCGCGCGCCCCCGTGAGCGCCTGTTTCTCGGCACGCTCGCTCGCCGCCATCGCCGGCGGGCGCGAGATCGTGGAGCGTGTGCTGCGTTCCGGCGTTCCCGTCTACGGCGCCACCACCGGCATCGGTTCGCAGAAGGACGTGGCCGTCGAGACCGGTGCCATCGGCGGTTTCGGCAATCGCATGATCGTGAGCGAAGCCACCGACGCGCCGGGCGATGCGTTTCCATCCCGGGTGGTGCGCGGCGCCCTGCTGGTGCTGTGCAACAACCTGAGCCACGGGCGCTCGGGTGTGCGTCCGCTGCTGGCGCAGGCGCTGCTCGAACTGCTCGCCAGCCCCACCCTGCCGGAGGTCCGGCGCGACTGCGCCTTCGGGGTGGCGGACCTCACGCCGCTGTCGCAGCTCATCCTGCCGCTGATCGGCCGTTCGCTCGATGCCAAGGATGACCCGGCGGGGGCCGGCATGGCGCTCGCGGCCAAGGAGTCGGTCTCCTTGATCGACAACAACAGCTTCGCGCTGGCCGAGGCGGCCATCCTGCTGGGCGACGTGCAGGAGTTGCTGGAAGCCTTCGACGTGGCCGCGGCGGTGGCCTGCGAGGGGTTTCGAGCCGGGCTGCAACCGCACACCACCGCCGCCGGCGGCGCGCGAAACGCGGGCGGGGATGCGGCGCGCGCCAATTTGTTCGCGCTGCTCAGGCACAGTGCCCTGCACCGCCCGGGCACCGCCCGCTTCCTGCAGGACCCCTTGAGCTTTCGCAGCATCACGCAGGTCCATGGCGCCGCGTACGAGGCCTTGCGCTGGGCAACCAGCCAGGTGCAGGGTGAAATCGATGCCGCGGTGGACAATCCACTGGTGGACTTCGACACCGCGACCCTGTGTCCCTCCGCGAGCATGGTCTCGCTGCTGCCCACCCTCGCCCTCGACTGCCTGCGCCAGGCGCTGGCCAAGGTGGCGGTCACCAGTCATGAACGCAGTCTCAAGCTGCAGACCCCCGCGTTCTCCGGGCTGCCCGTGGGCCTCGCCGCCGACGGCGCGGCGGACGGAGGCGTGCTGTCGATCAATCTGCATTACATCGGCGCCGCGCGCCTGGGCATTCTCACGGCGGCTGCGGCACCCGTGCTGCTGCACTACATCGGCCATACCGCCGACGGCGTGGAGGACGTGAGCACCTTGCTGCCGCAGTCGGTGGCGCAGACCAGCACGGTGGTGGCGCGCGCGTGGGAACTGGCCACCTTGGAATTGATCGTGGGGGTGTGGGCCGTGGACCGGCGCGGGCTCGAGAGTTCGAACCTCGGCGTCGGCGCGCAGCTGATCCACGCGGCATTGCTGCCGCGGCTGCACATCGGTCGCGAAGGCATCCGGATTTTCGATTTCGCCGGCATCGTCGACATGGTCAGGCAGACGCGCCTGTGCCGCCAAGCATTGCAATCATTCGAGGAGCGATCACCATGATGCATCCGGGGGAACGGCGCGTGGGCGGCATGCTGACCTTGACCGAGGACATGGTGCCGGGGGGCTGCACCCTGCGCCGGATCGGCTACATCGCCGTCGAGGATGTCGACGGCGCGGCCGGCCGATTGGGCACGTTGGGCGGCACGGTGCATCGTCCGCCCGGCGACATTCCGGAGGTCGGCCGGGTCGCCACGGTGGCCGATCCGCAAGGTGCCACGTTCAATCTCTTCAAGGCGGCCACGGGCGGTGAGGCGAATCAGCCGGCCGTGGCCGGAACCGTGGGCTGGCACGAGCTGCACACGGCCGATGCGCCGGCAACCTTCCGGTTCTACGAAACCCTGTTCGGCTGGGCGAGGGGCGAGAATATCGACATGCGCGCGCGCGGCAGCTACCAGGTTTTTTCCGTCGGCGGGGGCATGGCGTTGCACGCCAGCGATACGGAAGGAGCCGGCTTCGCCTTGCTGAGCCCGGGCCGACATTGAACGACCCCCATGGCGCGCCGCGACCCGGGGTGCTCCCGGCGCTGAAACGCACGTTCGCGCTGCTGGCCTGCGCCGCCCGCTACTGGAGTTCCGACAAGGCGTCGACGACGGGTGCCGCCCTCGCCTTCTTCTGCGCCTTCTCCCTGGCTCCGCTGCTGGTCATCCTGCTGACCACGGCAGGCTGGATCATCGGTTCCGAGCGGGCCTACGTGCAGATCGGCGCCCAGCTCAACGGCCTGTTCGGTCCGGCAACCGCCAAAACCCTGCTGAGCGCCATGAAGAGCTCGCAGCACGCACAGGGGTTGATCGCCACCGCCACCAGCGCAGGCACCTTGCTCATCGGCGCCACCACGGTGCTGGCGGCGCTGGAGAACGCATTGGAACACATCTGGCAGACCGACTCGCTGGTGCCCGCGGGCCTGCGCGGCTGGCTCCGGGCGCGCTTCCTGTCGCTGGGGTTCATTCTGACCCTCGGGTTCCTGCTCCTCGTTTCACTCACGATTTCCACGGGCCTCGCCGGCGTGCGTGCCCGCATCGCGGTCCGCCATGCCGCCCTGGTGGGCGGTGTCGGCGTACTCGACCTGGTCTTGTCGCTGATGCTGGTGTCCGGCCTGTTCGCGCTCATATTTCGCTACATGCCGGCGCGCCAGCTGTCGTGGCGGGTGGTGGCCCAGGGCGGACTGTTGACGGCGATTCTGTTCGACGCGGGGCGCTGGGGCATCGGCCTGTATCTGGCGCACTCCACGCAGCCCAGCGCGTTCGGTGCGGCCGCCTCCTTCGCCGCCCTGCTGCTGTGGCTCTACTACACCGCGCAGATTTTTTTGTTCGGAGCGGAGTTCACCGCCTGCCTCGGCGGCTTGCGCGACCCCGAGCGGCGCGCGTAGCCGGCGGCGCCAAGCCCG
>CAZZWZ010000012.1:0-24045 GCA_964657955.1 uncultured Steroidobacteraceae bacterium | reverse complement strand
CGCATCTGTTCGATCAGCACCTTCATGTCCACGGCCGCGCGCGTGGTCTCGATATCCTGGGATTTCGAGGACAGCGTGTTGGCTTCCCGGTTCAGCTCCTGCATGAGGAAGTCCAGCCGGCGACCCGCGGGCTCCCGACCGTCGAAGGTCTTGCGGACCTCGACGACGTGGCCGCGCAGCCGGTCGAGTTCCTCGTCGACATCCTGTCGCTGGGCGAGCATGGCGAGTTCCTGCTCCAGCCGGTCTTGATTGACCTCGGCGATCAACGCGGAGATACGGTCGAGCAGCTTGGCGCGCGTGCGGGCGCGTACTTCCGGAAGTCGTCGCTCGGCCGTCGCGGCGAGTTCGGTGAGACCGGCGCAGCGCTGCTCCAGGGCGTCGCGCAGCCGTCCGCCTTCGCTGTCGCGAAAGCGCGTGAGTTCCGCCAGGGCTTCGTCGAGCAGGACGTGGGCGGCGGCGACGAGGGGCGTGCGATCGCGGCTCTCCTCGCGCACCACACCCGGCCAGCGCAGCAGCTCCGTGACGTCGATCCGAGCGGCCGGACCGGCCTGTGCGGCGACCTGCTGGGCCCGCGACGTCAGAGACTCCAACAGGGCCGCATTGACTTCGAGAGATTCCGCGGTTTCGGCAGCACGGAAGTGCAGGGAACTCTCGACCTTGCCCCGGCGTACCCGTGCGGCGATGGCTTGACGAAAATCCGCCTCGGCGGCGCGAAATTCCTCGGGCAGCCGGCATCCCACCTCGAGGAAGCGGTGATTGACCGTCTTCAACTCCCACGCCAGCAGGCCCCAGGGAAATTGCCGCTCCCGCCGCGCAAAACCGGTCATGCTACGAATCATGGGGGCCTGCGGCAAAATCGGCCATAATCCACTCCGAATTCATCGGGTTCCAGGAGTCATCATTGCAGATCGAGACCGCGGATGTCAGCTTGATCGGTCATCGGGACGAGAATCAGGACCGGGTGGCGGTGGCCGTGGGCGAGCAATCCGTGCTGCTGGTGGTGATCGACGGGATGGGCGGTCACGCCGAGGGAGCGCGTGCGGCCGAGACCGCGATGACCGCGCTGCTGGAGGCCTTCTCGCTGACCCCGCAACCGGTGTTCGATCCCTTGGGATTCCTGCACCTGTCCCTGGGCCGGGCGCATGAGGAGGTGGTCAAGCTGGGGGTGGGCCTGGGCGTGGAGGTCAGGCCGCGGGCAACGTGCGCCGTGTGCCTGGTGCAGGATGCGGCGGCCTACTGGGCGCACGTGGGCGACAGCCGCGTCTATCAACTGCGCCAGACGCAGGTGATGGAGCGCACGCGCGATCACAGCCACGTCGAGGTGCTGCTGCGCGAGGGATTGATCACCGAAGCCGAGGTGCAGAGTCATCCCATGCGCAATTACGTGGAATGTTGCCTGGGCGGCGATGCGATGCTGCCCGAAATGAGCATTTCGCCGGGGCGGCGGCTCAAGAGCGGCGACGTGCTGCTATTGTGCACGGACGGCCTGTGGGCCGGTCTCGACGACCAGGACATCGTGCGCTTCGCGCAGACGGCGGGTATTCCATTGCGCGATTCATTGAACGACCTCGGAACTCAGGCGGTGGCCGCGTCGGCGCCCTACAGCGACAATGCCAGCGCGGCGGCGCTGCGGTGGCGCGCCGCATGAGCACCACGAACATGATCCGGCCCAGCGGCCGTGAGCCGGACGAATTGCGCGCGGTGACGTTCGAGCGCGGTTACACCCGGCACGCCGAGGGCTCGGTGCTGGTCGGATTCGGCGCAACGCGGGTGCTGTGCACGGCGAGCATCGAAGAGGGCGTGCCCCCGTTCCTGCGGGGCAAGGGGCAGGGCTGGGTCACCGCCGAGTACGGCATGTTGCCGCGTGCCACCCACACCCGCTCCGGACGCGAAGCGGCGCGTGGCAAGCAGACGGGCCGCACGCAGGAGATTCAGCGACTGATCGGCCGCGCGTTGCGCGCGGTGGTCGATCTGAAGGGGTTGGGCGAGCGTACCGTGACCATCGATTGCGACGTGTTGCAGGCCGACGGCGGAACGCGCACGGCGGCCATCACCGGGGGATTCGTCGCGCTGGCGGATGCGGTCGACACCTTGCTGCAGCGGCGTGCGCTGCACTCGAATCCACTGCACGGGCAGGTTGCCGCCATTTCCGTCGGTATCTATCGCGGCATCGCCGTGCTCGACCTCGACTACGCCGAGGATTCGAACGCGGAAACGGACATGAACGTGGTGATGAACAGCGGCGGAGCGTTCGTCGAAGTTCAGGGCACCGCCGAGGGGCACGCATTTCGCCGCCACGAGCTCGACCGGCTGCTGGACCTGGCCGGTCGCGGCATCGAACAGCTGCATGCCGCCCAGCTCAAAGCACGCGCCGCCTAGCGACCGCGCGGCTCGCGGTGCCGGCCACCGCGGCGCCCGGGAGCTGCTGGTGATCGCCACCGGGAATCCGGGCAAGCTGCGCGAATTCGTCGCCTTGCTTGAAGGGCTGCCCTTCGAGGTGCGCGCGCAGTCCCACCAGGGGGTCGTCGGACCCGAAGAGACCGGCACCACCTTCCTCGAGAACGCGTTGCTCAAGGCGCGGCATGCCGCCGCGCTGACCGGGGCCGCGGCGATCGCCGACGATTCCGGGCTGGAGGTGGACGCGCTGCAGGGCGCACCGGGCATCTACTCCGCGCGCTATGCGGGCCCCGGCGCCGACGCGGCCGCGAACAACCACAAACTCGTGGCGGCGCTGCGGGGCGTGCCGCCCGACGCGCGCGGTGCCCGCTATCGCTGTGCGCTGGCATTCGTCGCAGGTCCCGGCGATGCGGCGCCGCTGACGGCCGAAGGCACGTGGCAAGGATCCATCGTCGATTCGCCGCGGGGATCGTCCGGCTTCGGCTACGACCCCCATTTCTGGCTGCCCGACCTCGGGCTCACCGCGGCGGAACTCGATTCCGATCGCAAGAACCGCTTGAGCCACCGTGGCGCCGCGTTGCGCGCGTTGCGGGAGCAGCTGGTGCACGACCGACGGTTCGCGGCGTCTTGATCGCGGCGCCATGATCACGACGAGCGGCGCCATGCTCACGACGAAATGATTGCGACCTCGACCGCCGCTCCGGCCGCGCCGCCCCTGGCGCTGTACGTCCACATGCCCTGGTGCGTTCGCAAATGTCCGTACTGCGATTTCAATTCGCATCAGTTGAAAGCCGCACGGCCGGACCCGTCCTACGTCGATGCGCTGTTGCGGGATTTCGACGCGGACGCACCGCTGGTGCGGGGCCGGCGCATCGACAGCGTGTTCTTCGGCGGGGGCACGCCCAGCCTGTTCGCGCCCGAGGATTTCTCGCGCTTGCTCGGCACGTTGCGGCAGCGCATCGAATTCGCGGATGCGGCCGAAATCACGCTGGAGGCCAATCCGGGCACCATCGAGCGGGGGCGCTTCTCCGGTTACCGCGAGGCGGGCATCAACCGGGTCTCGCTCGGCGCCCAGAGTTTCTCGCCCGCCGCGCTGGTGCGCCTGGGCCGCATACATTCGGCGGACGACACCCACCGCGCGGTGCAGGAACTGCGCGAGGCCGGCATCCACAATTTCAATCTGGACCTCATGTACGCGCTGCCCGGACAGACGCCGGACGAGGCGCTCGCGGACGTCGCATCGGCTTGTTCGCTGGCGCCGGCGCATCTTTCGCACTACCAGCTCACGCTCGAACCCGGCACCGTGTTCCATGCGCGGCCGCCGGTGCTGCCGGACGACGAACTGGCCTGGCGCATGCAGAGCGAGTGCCAGCAGGCGATGGCCGCGGCGGGTTACCGGCAGTATGAAGTGTCCGCCTATGCCCGCGACGGGGCGCAGTGCCGGCACAATCGCAATTACTGGCAATTCGGCGACTACCTGGGGCTGGGAGCCGGCGCCCACGGCAAGCTCACGGCCAGCCTGCCCGATGGCGTCGTGCGCACCGTCAAGCCCCGGCAACCGCGGGACTTCCTGGCCCGCACGGTGCGCGCGCAGGGTCCGATCGGCGAAGTCAATCCCGTGGCCCGCGCTGACCTGCCGTTCGAATTCATGTTGAACGTGCTGCGGCTGAACGAAGGGTTCAGGGAGGACCTGTTCGAGTCGCGCACCGGACTGAACGCCAGGGACATCGCACCGATCTTATGGAAGGCCCGGGACAAAGGAATGCTGGAGGCCGTGCAAAACGGATGGAAACCGACGGATTTGGGGCGCCGGTTCTTGAACGACCTCCAGGCGAGCTTCCTGCGGTGACTTTATGCACACCGGCACTGACCCCTCGGATAACAGGGGACCTACGACACATTGCGTTTACGTTAGATCATATGGCTACGGCAATATATTGAAATTTAAAGAGAAATCGCGCTGTCTATTTTTTGACCAAGTTAACATTTATGCGAAATTACGCGTCACACGGATAGCGGCGCGGACACCGTCCACAGAGTTATCCACAGATACTGTGGACAAGACTACAAACACATGACAGCTAAGGGGTTATGTCTCATGCCTTGTCCACGGCCTGACTAGCGAGTATTGTGTGCGGCCCGTTTTGAGGCCTGTGACTCGAGGCCAGCGGACCTACCCGGCGTGGCGGTGACGGCGTTTCGACGGAAACGGCGTGCCACCGATTCTGCCAATACCAGCGAGGCATCTATGAAAAGCGGCATCCATCCGGAATATCAAGCGATCACGGTCACCTGCACCTGCGGGAACACCTTCGCGACGCGTTCGACCATCGGGCAGGATTTACAGGTGGAAGTGTGTTCCAACTGTCATCCGTTTTACACCGGCAAGCAGAAGGTGGTGGACACCGGCGGCCGTGTGGACAAGTTCCGCAAGAAATACGCGTCTCTCGCGCCCAAAGCGTAACCGGTCGCCAACGGCGTCGACCGTTCGGAGGACTCCCCGGCCGGGGTCCCGTGGCAGCGCGCGGAGCACACGCTCCGCACGCGCTCGGGAGGCTTGATTCCGCTCTACGGGCATGCAAGTCTGGCGGGCCGAGTCACGAATCACCCTCCGCCGGAAGAGCGCATGAGCACGAAATACGAACTGAAGAATCCCGCCACCGCCAAGTCCGCCCAGCTCGGCGTCATGTCGGGAACCATCGGTCCCGACGTCCTGGACATCTCCCACCTCACCAAGGAGCTGGGGGTGTTCACGTTCGACCCCGGATTCATGGCCACCGCGAGCACGGAGAGCAAGATCACCTACATCGACGGCGATGCCGGAGTTCTCCTCTATCGCGGCTACCCCGTCGAGCAGCTCGCCGAGAAGTCGAACTTTCTGGAGGTGGCCAGCCTGCTGATCAACGGCAGCCTGCCCACCAAGTCCGAGGCCGACGCGTTTCAGAATTCGATCATGCGTCACACCATGGTCAACGAGCAGCTGCTGCGCTTCTTCCTCGGGTTCCACCACGACGCTCATCCGATGGCCATGGTATCCGCCGTGGTGGCTTCGATGGCCGCCTTCTATCACGATTCGACGGACATCAACGATCCCCGCCATCGGGAAATCTTCGCGCACCGGATCATCGCCAAGCTGCCCACCATCGCGGCGGCCGCCTACAAGCACACGCTGGGACAACCGTTCATCTATCCGCGCAACGATCTGCGCTACTGCTCGAACATGCTCAACATGTTCTTCGCGGTGCCGTGCGAGCCGTATGCCATCGATCCGGTGGCCGCCGAGGCGCTCGACCTGTTGTTCATCCTGCATGCCGACCATGAACAGAATGCCAGCACCTCGACGGTCCGGCTGGCCGGGAGCACGGGTGCCAACCCCTACGCCGCGATCTCGGCCGGGGTGTCGGCATTGTGGGGGCCGGCGCACGGCGGTGCGAACGAAGCCGTGCTCGACATGCTGGACGGCATCGGCTCGGTGGCGAACATCGACAAGTTCCTCGCGCGGGTGAAGGACAAGAGCGACAGCGTGCGCTTGATGGGTTTCGGCCACCGCGTTTACAAGAATTTCGACCCGCGCGCCAAGATCATCCGCGGCATGTGTTATCGGGTGCTGGAGAAACTGGGGCGTGCGGACAATCCCCTGTTCGAACTGTCGTTGAAGCTCGAGGAGATCGCCCTCAAGGACGACTACTTCGTGTCGCGCAAGTTGTATCCCAACGTCGACTTCTATTCCGGGATCATCTACAGCGCGCTGGGGATCCCCCGCTCCATGTTCACGGTGATGTTCGCCATCGCCCGCACCGCCGGGTGGGTGGCGCACTGGCAGGAAATGGTGTCGGATCCGGGCATGAAAATCGGCCGGCCGCGCCAGCTCTACACGGGTCCCGTCCAGCGAGACTACCAGCCCATCGAAAAGCGCTGAGACGCGTGCGAGCCGGCACCCTGGTCCGATCGGCGGCCCTGATTGCATTCGCCGGAGGAGCCGCCGTGCGTGCCGCCCCGCCGGGCGCCCTGCCGGAAGGCAACCTCTGTCCCCAGCCCGCCGAACCCCTGGGCCTGGGCTCGGCACAGTGGAACGGCTGGGGACGCGACATCGAGAACACCCGCTACCAGCCGGAGCCTGCGATTCGCGCCACCGACGTGCCGCGGCTCGCACTCAAGTGGGCTTTCGGATTCCAGGGCAGCGCGGCGGCCGGGCAGCCGACGGTGGTGGACGGGCGCCTGTTCGCGTTGAGCGCCGCCGGACGGGTGTATTCGCTGGACGCCAAGACCGGATGTACCTACTGGACCTACGATTTGCCGGCGGGCAGCCGGTCCGCGATCTTCATCGGCGAACTCAGCACGCCGCGCCAGGTCCTCGTCCCGCCCACGCGGATCGTCGCGCCCAAGGGCAGGAAATCCAAACACCATCAGCAGCATCAGAAGCATCAGCCGCTCACCCTGGCGCACCTCGACGTGGTGAAGGCACCGAGCGCGGCGTTCTTCGGCGACGATACGGGAACGGTGTATGCCCTCGATGCGCAGAAAGGGACCCTGTTGTGGAAGACGCAGGTGGAATCGCACCCGCTCGCGCGCATCACGGGAGCGCCGTTGCTGTTTCACGATCACTTATACGTCGTGGTGGGCTCCAACGAGCAATATGCGGCCCAGCAATCGACCTATGCCTGCTGCACCTTGCGTGGCAGCGTCGCAGCACTCGAGATGACCACCGGCCGTCTCGTGTGGAAGACGTTCACCGTTCCCGATGAACCGCGACCCGGCAGGAACGCGGCCAATGCCCCCGAGGTGGGCCCCGCCGGCGCGGCCATCGCCGCGTCGGCCACCGTCGATGCCAAGCGCAATCTGCTCTACGTCGGTACCGGCGGCGCCCTGTCCGGCATCGACCAGCATCTCTCCGACGCCGTGGTGGCGCTCGACCTGACCGACGGTCAGGTGCGATGGGCGAAACAGTTCGCCCGCCACGATGCGCTCGGCGCGGCGGATTTCGTGAGCTCGCCCATCCTTCGAACCCTGGCGGACGGCAAGCAGGTCATTCTCGCCGGCCAGAAGTCGGGCATCGTCTACGCGCTCGACCCCGATCGCAGCGGTGACGTGCTGTGGCAGACCCGAACCGCCGACACCGGCGACTCGCAGGGCATCGAATGGGGACCGGCCGCCGACCATCGCAACCTCTACGTCGCCCTGTCCGGCCTCGCGGCGGAGCCCGACAACGTCTCGGGCGCCCTCGAAGCCATCGACATGAAAACCGGCACGCGCCGCTGGTACACGGCGGCGCCGACACCGGCCTGCCCCTGGGGCGCCGAAGCATGCTCCCACGCCGAGGCACAGGCGGTGACGGTGATACCCGGTGTCGCGTTCTCGGGCGCGATGGACGGGCACCTGCGTGCCTACTCCACCATCGACGGCAAGATCGTCTGGGACACTCTCACGGCCAGGGATTTCGCCACCATCAACGGCATCAAGGCCAGCGGTGGTTCGCTGGACCAGGGCGGTGCGACGATAGTGAACGGTGTCCTGTACATCAATTCGGGGTACGCCCAACGTAGCGGGCAACCGGGCAACGTGTTGCTCGCCTTCTCCGTCGACGGCAAGTAACCCATCCATGAAGCATACGACGAGAACCTGCGTGGCCGCCTGGCTGGTTTGCGCGGTGGCGTGGAGCGCCCGGCCGATGCCGGCCCACGGCGCCACGCGGACGCCTTCCGCCGAACCTCCCGGCATCGAGAGTTCGGTGGTCAAGGTGTTCTCGACCATGCGCTACCCGGACCCGTTCAAGCCCTGGACCAAGCAGGCGCCGGCCGAGGCGACGGGCTCCGGGGTGGTGATCGAAGGCAGGCGCATTCTCACCAACGCCCACGTCGTGCTCTACGCCAGCCAGGTGCAGGTGCAGGCGAGCGCCGCCGGGGACAAGGTGTCGGCCACCGTCGTGGCGGTGGCACCGGGCATCGATCTTGCGATATTGCAGCTCGACGATCCGGCGTTTTTCGACGCCCATCCGCCCATGCAGCGCGCGAGCAAGCTGCCCCGCATCAAGGACGCGGTGCTCGCCTACGGCTTCCCCACCGGCGGCAACTCGCTGTCCATCACCAAGGGCATCGTGTCGCGCATCGAATTCGCCGCGTACAACTTCCCGGTGTCGGGCCTGCGCATCCAGGTGGATGCGGCCATCAATCCCGGCAACAGCGGCGGTCCGGCCATCGCCGACGACAAGATGATCGGCCTCGCCTTCAGCAAGCTCGGCGGCGATACGCAGAACATCGGCTACATCATCCCCAACGAAGAGGTGGACCTGTTCCTGAAGGACATCGCGGACGGCCGCTACGACGGCAAACCCGCGCTGTACGACGATTTGCAGACGCTCGAGAATCCCGCGCTGCGCGAATACCTCAAACTGGACAAATCGGTCGAGGGGATGGTGGTGCATCGGCCGGCCAGATCGGACGACGCCTATCCGTTGAAGGAGTGGGACGTCATCAGCCGCATCGGCGATACCCCCATCGACAATCAAGGCATGGTGAAGATCGACAGGGACCTGCGGGTCAGCTTCGGTTACCTGGTGCAGAAGCTGGCGGTGAACGGCAGGCTGCCGTTGACCGTGGTGAGAAACGGCAAGGCCTCCAGGGTGGAGCTGCCGGTGGCCGCGGACCATCCCACCCTGGTGACGGACCTGCGCGGCAGCTATCCGTCGTATTTCATTTATGGTCCCATCGTATTCTCGCCGGCGACCTGGCAGCTGGTGTCCGGTCTCGAGAACAATCTGGGCATGATGCGCATGCTGGGCCTGGTCAAGAGCCCCCTGGTCACGCGCGCGTTGGACGACCCGGAGCCCGACCTCGAAGAACTGGTGGTGGTGTCCTCACCCTTCTTCCCTCACAAGATCGCCAACGGGTATTCGAGCGCGGCGGGGTCGGTGGTCTATGCGGTGAACGGCACCCGCATCAAGAGCCTGCGGCACCTGGTCGCGGTGCTGCGCGACCTGAAGGATCCTTTCGTCACCATCGAGTTCGATCAGAAGGGCGGCGAAGCCCTGGTATTTTCGCGCGAGGCCATCCTCGGCGCCACCGACGACATCCTGAACGACAACGGCGTGCGCGCCCAGGGCTCGCCCGACACCATGGCCGTGTGGCAGGAGCGCGGCGCCAAGTGACCCGCGGGCTGCGCGCCCGCCATCGACCGCCGCCGGCCGGCGCGGGTCTCAGGGAAAATCGGGCGCATCGTTGCCGATCAACTCGGCCACTTCTCGCGCATCGGCCCGCTTCATCGGCCGCCCGTCCACCGGCGAGTACGGTGACTGGCGAATGCCGTCGATGGGGAACACGGTGGCCTCGACGGTGCGGCCGCCGGCATCGAAGCGCAGCGCCGGCTGCGTCACGCTGCGCTCCGCATCCATCTTCACGCGACGATCGTAGAACTCGTGCGGGATGTCGAGGTCCAGCAGCCGGATGGCCACCGATTCCGGTCGGTCGGCGAACAAATGAAGATTGATGTCGCTGTAATTCGTCGCCGTGCCGGTCAGCACCGAGCCCACCAGCCGCGGCTGGAACTCCGCCAGGAGCTGCATGGTATCGAGGGCGATGCGGCGTTGTTCCTGCAATGAATGGTCGTGCGTGTCCCGGCCGAACAGCCGCTGGTGTTCCCGCAGCGCAGCCTCGATCTCCACGTTCTTCGGTAAAACCGCCACATCGTTGACGCCCAACCGGTCGGCCGCCTTGCGCTTGGCCTGCAGAAAATCCTCGATGCCGTGTTCGGCCATGATGCGCGCAGCCTCCTGGGCCAGCGCGCGACGCAGGTCCTCGGTGCGTTGGGAGAATTTCTTCGGCATGGCTCAGAACAACGGTTTGTCGCCGTCGGTCATCGGGTTCTGATTGTTCGGGCCCTCGTAAACCTCGGTTTTCGGCAGGTTTCCCTCGATGAATTTCTCCATGATGCCGTTGGGATTGTCGGCGCTCGCGAGCAACCCCGTGTCCGGCGCGATGCGCACGGTGACGATCCCGTCGGGCACCGGCCACGGGTACCGCGGCGTACCGGCCAGGGCCTCGTGCATGAAGAAAATCCAGGTGGGCAGCGCGGCGCGGGCGCCCTCCTCGCCGCTGCCCAGGGAGCGGTCCTGATCGAAACCCGTCCAGACCGTGGTGACGAGGCTGCCGTTGAAGCCGTTGAACCAGGCGTCGTGCTGATCGTTGGTGGTGCCGGTCTTGCCGCCGATGTCGTCCCGGTTCAACACCCGCGCGCCCACCCCGGTGCCGCGCTTGATCACGTCGGCCATCATGTCGTCGAGGAGATACGCCACCTGCGGCCGGATGATCTGCGGCGCGAGATTCTTCGGTGCGATCACGGTCTTCCCGTCGTGCGCGCCCGTGTCGAGCAACGTCGCGCGTGCGTTTGCGCTTCGGGTGGCGGCAGGTCCGCCCGCTCCGGGCACCGCGGGTTCGGAGACCTGGCTGCACGCGGGGCAGGCCAGCGCGGGATCGGCCTTCACCAGGGTTTTGCCGTAGGCGTCTTCGATGCGGTCGATGTAGTACGAGGTGACCTTGAAACCGCCGTTGGCGAACGTCGCGTAGCCGTTGGCCACCTGCAGCGGGCTCAAGGAGGCCGTTCCCAGTGCCATGGTCAGGTCGTTGGGCAGCTGGGTCTTGCCGAAGCCGAAGCGTTGTACGTAGTTCCAGGTGTAATCGCCGCCGATCTCGCGCATCAAACGCACCGAGACCAGATTGCGGGAGTGGACCAGCGCGTCGCGCAGGCGCACGGGTCCGTAGAATTTCGAGTCGCTTTCCTTCGGCCGCCATGCCTGCTCGGCGCCGGTCTCGTCGATGACGATGGGGGCGTCGAGCACCACGCTCGCCGGCGAGTAACCCTTGTCGAAGGCCGCGGCATAGACGAAGGGCTTGAAACCCGATCCCGGCTGGCGGCGCGCCTGGGTCACGCGGTTGAATTTGCTCTGGAAGAAATCGAAACCGCCCACCAGGGCCACCACCGCCCCGTCGCGGGGGTCCATGGACACCAGCGCGCTCTGCGCCTCCGGCACCTGCACGAACTGCAGGCTCGCGGGGGTGCGGCCCACGGTGTAGATGACGTCGCCGCGGCTGAAGATGTCGGACGCCTGGGTGGGCGCCCGGTCGACCTTTTCGTCGGGCAGTTCGCGTCGCGCCCACGACAGCTTGTCCCACGGCAGCGTCACCGATCCCATGTTCTTGACGTACACCCTGGCGCTGGTGCCCTCGACGCTCTGCACGACGGCCGGGCGCAGGCCGCCGATGACGGGATATTGCTCGAGCTCGGCTTCCAGATCGGCCGGGGAGCTCTTGGAGGGATCGACCCTCGCCGTGGCGCCGCGCCACCCGTGGCGGCGGTCGTACTGAAGCAGACCGGTGCGCAGCGCCACCGTGGCGTCGCGCTCCAGCCGCGAATCGATGGTGGTGTATACCCGGTAACCGGCGGTGTAGATGCTGTCGCCGTACCTGGCCTGCATGTCGTTGCGCACCATTTCCGCCACATAGGGCGCGTCCGCTTCGATGGTGGGACCGTGCAGCCGCGACTCCATGGGGCTCGAATTGGCGGCGGCGTATTCGGCCGCCGTGATGTAGTTGAGTTCGCGCATGCGGCCGAGCACGTGGGTGCGGCGCACCCGGGCCGCATCGGCGCTGGCCACCGGGTTGACCACCGAAGGCGCGGTGGGAATGCCGGCCAGGGTGGCCATCTCGCCGATGGTCAGCTGATCGAGCGTCTTGCCGAAATACACCTCGGCCGCCGCGCCCACGCCATAGGCGCGCTGCCCGAGGAAGATCTTGTTCACGTACAGGGAAAAGATCTGCTCCTTCGTGAACTCGCTTTCCATGAGCAAGGAAATGTAGATCTCGCTCATCTTGCGTTTGATGTCGCGCCGTGGCGTGAGGAACATGTCGCGGGACACCTGCATGGTGATGGTGCTGGCGCCCTGGCGGATGCCCCCGGCTTTCAGATTGGCCACGGCCGCCCGCAGGATGCCCTGCCAATCGACACCATGGTGCTGGAAGAAGCGGTCGTCCTCGGTGGCGAGGAATGCCTGGACCAGCTTCTTGGGCAGCTGCTCGTAACGCACGGGTATCCGGCGCTGATCGCCGATGGCCGCGATCAGCTTGCCGTCGCGCGTGAAGATGCGCAGCGGCACCTGCAGCTGCACGTCGCGCAAACTGCCCACGTCCGGCAAGGCCGGCCGCAAGTAGACATAAGCACACACGTTGGCGAACACCAACAGCAGCAGGACGCCCGTCAGGGCCGCGAAAATGCGCGAGATGTGAACCAGGTAACGTTTAGTCACTTAAAAGCGTTCAAACTTGTTCGGCCGGCGACAGTGCGCAAGCATCTTACCGCCGTGCACATGGGCATACTCATCGAAAGATGAGGACGCAAAGCCTCCGGTCTAAGGGTGTGAACCTAAGATAGCGGGGTTGCCAGACCAACGTAAACCAATCGCCCGGTCGAACGGGTGAAGAGGTCTGAAATGGATGACTCGACGCCGTCCTCGACAACGCGACCACCGTTCGCAGTTCGCACTTCCAGCCGCCGGCCCCAGCCACCGCGCATTACCGTGAGTAGCTTCACGTTCTATTTAACAGTTTCTTGGTAAGTTTGCGTCGCGTAGTTACTTCGGTGCGGCATTTTCTGCTCCAAGACATTGAGTAATAAGGGAAAAATTCCGTGTTGTCGTTTGGTAAAAAATATCGTCCGCTTCTCGGACTTGACATAACCACCTCATCCGTGAAGCTCATCGAGATCACGATGTCGGCCGGTCAATACCGGGTGGAATCGTATGCAGCGGAACCGACGCCGCACAACGCCATCAGCGAAAAAGCCATCGTGGATGCCGAGGCGGTGGGCGAAGCCATCCGCCGTGCGGTGAAGCGTTCCGGTGCCAAGAGCCGGCTCGCCGCCATCGCCATCAGCGGCGATGCCGCCATCACGAAAACCATCCAGATGCCGAAGAATCTCGGCGAAAACGAGCTGGAAGGCCAGGTCGAGATGCAGGCGGATCAATACATCCCCTTCCCGATGGAAGAGGTGAGCTACGACTACCAGGTCGTGGGTCCTTCCGAGAAGGACCCCGACATGATGGACGTGCTGCTGGTGGCCACGCGCACCGAAAACGTCGAACAGCGGCAGGCCGCAGTGCAGGCCTCGGGGCTCACCGCGCACCTCGTCGACGTCGAGGCCTTCGCACTCGAGAACGCCTGCGCGCTGATGCGTCATCAAATGCCGGACGGCGGGCTGGACCGGACCGTGGCGGTGGTGGATTTCGGCGCCAGCAGCACCACCTTCAGCGTGCTGCGCGATCTGCGCGTGGTGTACACGCGTGATTTCGCGTTCGGCGGCCAGCAACTCACCGAAGAGATCATGCGCACGTACGGGTTGAGCATGGAGGAGGCGGGCCGCGCGAAGAAGGAGGGCGGCCTGCCCAGCAACTATCAACCCGAGGTGCTCGACCCGTTCATCGACGACATGACCCAGCAGGTCAGCCGCTCGCTGCAGTTCTACCTGGCCTCGGGCAGCGGCCGGTCGCAACCCGACCAGATCCTGGTGTGCGGCGGCTGCGCCAACATCCCCGGGGTCGCGGAGGTGATCGCCAGCCGGGTGGGCGTGCCGGCCGACCGCGGCGATCCCCTCGGCAACATGAAGGTGTCGTCGAAGGCGAAGGCGCAGGCCGTCGGGCGCGACGCCACCGCATTGCTCACTGCCTGCGGCCTCGCGCTGCGAAGTTTCGATTGAGCGCGCCATGCCCCGCATCAACCTACTGCCCTGGCGCGAGCAAGAACGTAAAGTACGGCGCCGTGAATTCCTGATCGCGGCCGCCGCCGCCGTGTTCGCCGCCGGCCTGTTCGTGCTCGGCGGCAAGCTGGTGTATTCGAGCTGGACCGACGCGCAGAACGAGAAGAACAATCTTCTGAAGCGCGAGATCGTGAAGCTCGACGCCCAGATCGCCGACATCCAAGACCTCGAGAATCGCAAGCAGCGCCTGGTCGCGCGCATGGAGATCATCGAGAAGTTGCAGCGCAGCCGCCCGGAGATCGTGCATTTGTTCGATGAGATCGTCAGGGTCGTGCCGGAGGGCGTGTATCTGACCGAGATCAAACAGACCAATCGCAAGCTGGAAATCCACGGCGTCGCCCAGTCGAGCACCCGCGTCTCCACCTTCATGCGCAACATCGATTCCTCCGCATGGATGAGCAACCCCGTGTTGCAGGTGGTCGAAACGGCGCAGAACTCCTCCACCGGCGGCTCGAGCTTCACGCTCTTCACGGACATGGTCGGTGTCGATGTCGACAACAGCGGCGAATCCGCCGGTAAGAAGGTTGCGGCGCAATGAAACTCATCGAACAACTTCGGACGCTCGATCCGCGCGACGTGGGCCGCTGGCCGCTGGCCGTGCGGGGATTCTTCGTAATGCTGATTTTCGTGCTGTGCTCGGCCGTCGCCTGGTACCTGTTCGTCTGGAACGACGACCGGCCCGTGCTGCAGAAGGCCGAGGCCGACGAGCTGGACCTGCGCAGCCAGTTCGAGAGCAAGCAGCAACGCGCGGCGAATCTCGAAGCCTACAAGGCGCAGCTCGGTGAAATGGAGCGAAGTTTCGGCGCCATGCTGCGGCAGCTGCCCGGCAAGACGGAAGTGCCGAACCTGCTGGTGGACATCTCCCAGACCGGCCTCGCCGCGGGGTTGACGGAGAAGCTGTTCCAGCCCGCCGGAGAGCAGAGCAAGGGCTTCTACGCAGAACTGCCCATCAAGATCAGGCTGGTGGGCAACTATCACGAGTTCGGCACCTTCGTGAGCGGCATCGCGGCGCTGCCGCGCATCGTCACGCTGCACGACATCGTGATCACGCCGGTCAGCGAGAACAAGACCGGCGCCTTCGACAATCTCACGATGGACGTGACCGCCAAGACGTACCGTTACATCGAGGATGAGGGCGGCGGTCATGCCGGCGCCAGACGCAAACCGGGAGGCGCGACGTGAAACGCATGATTCATGCCCGCGCGCAGGGCGTCGCGCTGGCGGCCCTGTGCATCGCCGGCTGTTCCGGCGGCCAGTCCGATCTGCAGAAGTGGATCGCCGAGACGCAGAAGAAACCCGGCGGGCGCATACAACCCCTGCCGGAAGTGAAGCCCTACGAGACGTTCGCCTACGGTGCGGGCAACATGCGTTCGCCCTTCCAGCCGCTGGGTCCGGCCGCCGCCGCCGGCAGCGCCAGCCTGCGGCCGAGCACCCGCCGCAACCGAGAGTTCCTCGAAGGTTTCTCGCTCGACACGCTGAAGATGGTCGGCACCTTCAAGATGGGCGGCAATTTCTACGGCCTGGTGCAGTCCAAGGACGGCCTCGTGCACAAGGTCCAACCGGGCAACTACATCGGGCAGAACGACGGCAAGGTCACCGACATTTCCGCGGCAAAAATCAATTTGGTCGAAATCATACCGGACGGTCTCGGCGGCTACATCGAGCGACCGGCCTCACTGGCGCTGACGAACTGAGGCCAAAGGGAGAGAAGAAGATGAAACGTTTGATTGCACGAACGGCGGCGGTCCGCACGCTGTCGCTGATCGCCTTGTCCGTCCTCGCCGTCCGGGCCTACGCGGCTGACCCCGTGAAGCTCGAGACCATCGACGTCCAGACCCTGTCCGGCCAGCAGGTTCAGATGAAGCTGCACATGAGCGGCCCGGCGCCTGAACCCATCCCGTTCACGATCGACAAACCGGCGCGGATCGCGCTCGACCTGCCGAACACGTCGCTCGCCGTGACCTCCCGCCGCGTGGACGTGAAATCCGGCGGTGTCGACACCGTCCTGGCCGCGGAGGCCAACGGCCGCACGCGTCTCGTGATCAACGTCGATTCCATGCTGCCCTACACCACCAAGGTGGTCGGCAACGACATCCTGGTCACCATGGGCAACCCGCCCGGCGGTGCGGTGACGGCCGAGGCGCCGGTGCGCGCCGGTTCCGGTTCCGGCTCCGGCTCCGGCTCCGCCGCGGCGGCCGGAGACCGGGCCATTCGCACCATCGACTTCCGCCGCGGTTCGGACGGCACCGGCCGCATCATCGTGCAGCTCACCGATCCGCGCACCCCGGTGAACGTGCGCCAGGAAGCCAATCAGATCGTGGTCGATTTCGCCGGCACGCTGATGCCGAAGAATCTGATGCGACGGTACGACGTGACGGATTTTTCCACGCCCGTGCAGACCGTCGATGCGGTGCGGGTCGAGGGCAGCTCCCGGCTGGTGATCAGCGCGCAGGGCGACTTCGAGCAACTCGCGTATCAATCGGACAACCAGTACACCATCGAGATCAAACCGTCGCTCAAGCACTCGAACGCCGAGGAGAAGAAGGAGTACACGGGCGAGCGCCTCACCCTGAACTTCCAGGACATCGACGTGCGTTCCGTGCTGCAGTTGCTGGCCGACACCAGCGGTCAGAACATCGTCGTCAGCGACTCGGTGACCGGGAATCTGACGCTGCGCCTGCAGAACGTGCCCTGGGATCAGGCCCTCGACATCGTGCTGCGCACCAAGGGATTGGACAAGCGGCGGCAGGACAACGTCATCATCATCGGGCCCACCGAGGAACTGGCCAGCCGCGAGAAGGCGGAACTGGCCGCCCGCCGCGAGGTGCAGGAACTCTCGCCGGTGCATTCCGAATTTCTGCAGGTCAACTACGCCAAGGTGTCGGACCTCGCCAAGCTCATCAAGTCCGCCAACGCCAAGGAGTCGATGCTGTCCACGCGGGGCAGCCTGTCCATCGACGACCGCACCAACACGTTGCTGGTGCAGGACACCGCCGAACGTCTGGCCGACATCCGGCGCCTGGTGCAGACGCTGGACGTGCCCATCCGGCAGGTGCTCATCGAGGCACGCATCGTGGTGGTGAGCGATACGTTCGAGCGGGACCTGGGCGCCAAGCTGGGCATCAGCACGGCGGGCTCCGCCGGCGCCAACCTGTTCTCGGTGTCCGGCAGCGCCACCGCCTCGGACAGCATCGTCAACGCCGCCACGTCGACGCTGTCGGGTCCGGCCGCCATTGCCACCGCCGCGCTGGCGAACCGCTACCAGGTGAACCTCCCGGCCACCAACGTCAACGGCAGCTTCGGCGTGTCGCTGCTGTCCGGCAGCCACCTGATCGATCTGGAATTGTCGGCCGCCGAGAACGAGGGCAAGAGCGAGACCATCTCCTCGCCGCGCATCATCACCGCGAATCAGAAGCAGGCCACCATCATGCAGGGTGTCGAGATTCCGTATCAGGAATCCGCGTCGAGCGGCGCCACCACCACGCAGTTCAAGAATGCGGTGCTGTCGCTCAAGGTGACGCCGTTGATCACGCCGGACAACCGCGTGGTTCTCGATCTCGACGTCAGCGACGATACGGTGGGCGCGAACGTCCAGAGCGCCACCGGCGGCAGCGTACCGTCGATCGACACCCGGGAGATCCAGACCCAGGTGCTGGTGAACGACGGGCAGACCGTGGTGCTCGGCGGCATTCTCGAAACCACCAAGTCGAAGACCGCCAACAAGGTCCCCTTCCTCGGCGACATCCCCGTGGTCGGCAACCTGTTCAAGAACACGATCAACATCAACAACAAGACGGAACTCTTGATCTTCATCACGCCGAAAATTCTGCGCGAAGGATCAAATCTCTACTGATTGCGGACGCCGGGCGTCGGCAAACGAGGAACGAAATGCACAGCATGCGCAAGTTATCGGTGGTATTCCTGCTCGCCACGTGGGTGCTCGCCGCCTGCGGCGGCAGCTCGACGTCGCTCAGGAGCGCGACCTCGACGGGTACGGGCACGGGTACGGGAAGCACCGGCACCACCACGAGCACCGATCCCGTCACCGCCGTCACCGTCATCTCCAATTCGGCTCAGATCGCGGCGGACGGCAGCAACAGCGCGACCATCAGCGCCACCGCCAAGGATGCCAACAACAACCTGGTCATGGGCGCCACCGTCACGTTCGCCGCCAGCGCCGGAGGCGTGGCGGTCACCCAGGCCACCACCGATGCGAACGGCCTGGCCACGGCGACGCTCACCGCGGGATCCGCGCCCTCGGGCACGGTCATCACGGTCACGGCCGCGGTGGGCACCGTGTCCGGCAAGACCACGGTGACCGTGGGCAATGCCCAGCAAACCATCACCGTCATCACCAGCCAGCCGCAGATCCCGTCGGACGGCACCAAACCCGCGACGATCACCGCGCTGGTGCGCAATGCCCAGAACCAGTTCGTATCCGGCGTCGCCGTGTCGTTCACGGCCACCTCGGGCGGTCTGGCCGTCACCCAGGCGACCACCGACGCGAACGGTGCGGCCACGGCCACGCTGAGCGCCGCGGGCGACAAGACCAACCGTACCATCACCGTGACCGCGAGCGCGGGCAGCGAATCGGCGAGCGTGCCGGTGGCGGTGGTCGGCACCAGTTTGACCGTGACGGGACCGTCCAGCCTGGTTCAGGGCAGCCAGGGCACCTACAGCTTGACGCTCACCGATGCCGGCGGCAACGGCATCGCCAATCAAACGGTGACCCTGGCATCGGCCAAGGGCAATACCTTGAGCGCCACCACCTTGACCACCAATGCCAACGGGCAGAACACCTTCACGTTGTCCGGGGTCAACGGCGGCACGGACACGGTCACGGCGAGCGCACTCAATCTCAAGGCGAAGGTGACGGTGGCCGTCAGCACGCAGAGCTTCGCGTTCTCGGCGCCCACCGCGGCCAATGCGACCGTCAAACTCGGCAGCACCGGGATGGTCACCGTGGCCTGGTCCGCTGGCGGGGTGCCGCAGACGGGTCAGGTGGTCACGTTCTCATCCACACGCGGCACCCTGTGCGCCGCGACTCCGTGCACGACGGCGGGTCCCCAGGTCTCGAGCCTCACCGCAACCATCGACGGGACCGGGCACGCCAGTCTGTACCTTGCGTCCAGCACCGCCGGTCCGGCGGTGATCTCGGCCACGGGCACGGGCGTCACGGCACAGACCAGCATCGAGTTCGTCGCGACCACATCCTCCGCGCTCGTGCTGCAGGCGAGCCCGGCCACCATCGCGCCGCAGGGTCAGAGCACGTTGACGGCCACGGTCCGGGATGCGAACAACAATCTGGTCGAGGGCCAGGTGGTCAACTTCTCCATCACTCAAGACCCCACCGGCGGTTCGCTGTCCGTGGCCTCGGCCACCACTAACGTACAGGGTCAGGCATCGACGGTTTACACCGCGAGCACCACCACCAGTGCGAGCAACGGCATCGTCGTGTCCGCCGACGTGGCGGGTTCGACGGCGTCCGGTACGGCGGACCTGACCGTGGGCGGACAGACGGTGTTCCTGTCGCTGGGCACGGGCAACGTGGTGGCCACGGGGCCCAATGCCAACACGCAGTATTCGTATCCCTATTCGGTCCAGGCCGTCGACTCGGCGGGTGCGGGCGTGAACAACGTGACGGTCACCTTCACGGTCACGTCGCTGGGATACGGGAAGGGGTCTGAATCCTACGACACGCCGCCGGGCGCGTGGATCGCTCACTACTCCACCGCGGCCACGGATCCTGACGTATTGGCCCTGCCAGGCTTCCATGGCTGCTTGTCGGAAGACGTGGCCGGCAACGGCATACTCACGGCCGCCGAGGACTACAACGGCAACGGCAGGCTCGATCCGGGCTTGGTGGTGTCCACCGACGTGGGCTCCGCGGTCACCGCCAACGGCGGCACGGCGTCGGTGAATCTCATCTATCCGAAGGATCATGCCTACTGGGTGGCGGTGAAATTGACCGCCTCCGCCACCGTGAGCGGCACCCAGACCAGCACCTCGGCCAGCTTCGTGCTGCCGGGATTGAGCTCGGACTACACCAACCAGACCGTGTCACCGCCGGGACAAGTCAGCCCCTATGGCGTCGCAACCACCTGTAAGGTCGCCGACTGAGCCGCGACGTTTGAGAACGGTTGGTCAAGTCACCAGACGGGCCCCAGGGCCCGTCTCTTTCCGCCGGGGCGCAGGGCGGCTCGCGCCCCCACGCCGGGGTCCTCGCCGGCAGGAACCGGTAAACTTCCGGGCGTATGTCCGCCAAGCGCAACATCTTCCTCATCGGACCGATGGGCTCGGGAAAAACCGCGGTCGGGCGGCATCTTGCCCGGCTGTTCAGGCTCGCGTTTCACGACAGCGACGCCGACATCGAAGCCAGGACCGGGGTCGACATCCCCTTCATCTTT
Organism: uncultured Steroidobacteraceae bacterium; assembly: GCA_964657955.1. GTDB lineage: Bacteria > Pseudomonadota > Gammaproteobacteria > Steroidobacterales > Steroidobacteraceae > Bog-1198. The sequence continues at coordinate 3,442 of CAZZWZ010000012.1, read as the reverse complement.
GAAAAAGAGGGCGAGGCCGGATTTCGTGTGCGCGAACGGGAATCCATCGAGCGGCTGACGCGGCTGGAATCCATCGTGCTGGCCACCGGCGGGGGCGCCGTGATCGAGCCGGACAACCGCCGGGTGCTGTCCGAACGCGGGGTGGTGGTGTACCTGCAGACCTCCATCGATCAGCAGCTCGAACGCACGCGTCACGGGCGGCAGCGGCCGTTGCTGACGGGCACCGACCCGGAGGCGAAGCTGCGCGAGCTGATGCTGCGCCGGGCCGCACTCTACGCCGAGATCGCGCAAGTGACGGTGTCGACGGACGGCCGCCGCGTGCAATTGGTGGCCGAGGAGATTCACCTCGAGCTGCGCCGGACCCACGGCCTCTGAGCTTCGGTTAATCTAACGGGGTGCAAACACTTCAAGTCGACGTCGGACACGCGCGCTATCCCATCAGCATCGGGCCGGGCCTGCTGGCGGATGCGGCGTCGCTGGCCCCGCAGATCGGCGGCCGCGACCTGGCGGTGGTCACCAATACGACGGTGGCGCCGCTGTACCTCGCGCGCCTGACCGCCGCTCTGCGCGGTCGCCGCATCGTCGAGTGCGTGCTTCCGGACGGGGAGCGTTTCAAGAACTTGGACACCGTCGGGCGGGTTTTCGACGCGTTGGTGGGCGCCGGCATGAATCGCGACGCGCTCGTCGTCGCCCTGGGCGGCGGGGTCGTCGGCGACATCGCCGGGTTTGCCGCGGCCTGTTATCAACGCGGCGTGGGGTACGTGCAGATCCCGACCACCTTGCTCGCGCAGGTGGATTCCTCGGTGGGCGGCAAGACCGGCGTCAATCACCCGGGCGGCAAGAATCTCATCGGGGCGTTCCACCAGCCGCTGGCCGTGATCGCCGACACGGACACGCTGGCCACCCTGCCGGATCGGGAGCTGCGTGCGGGCCTGGCCGAGGTCATCAAGTACGGGTGCGTCCGGGACGCCGAACTGTTCGACTGGTTGGACGGGCACGTCGAACGACTCGCCGCCCGGGAGCCGCAGGCTCTGGCGCTTGCCATCGGCCGGTCTTGCGCCATCAAGGCGGCGGTGGTGTCGCAGGACGAACGCGAGGGCGGTCTGCGCGCCATCTTGAACTTCGGCCACACCTTCGGCCACGCCATCGAGTCGGCCACGGGGTACGAGACGTACCTGCACGGTGAGGCGGTGAGCGTTGGGATGGTGATGGCCGCCGATCTGTCCCGGCGCCTGGGATTCATCGACCGGCAGGCATTCGAACGCGTGCGCGACCTGCTGGCGCGGGCGGGGCTGCCCGTGCTCGCGCCGTCCATCGGTGCACGGCGTGCCTTCGATCTGATGCGGATGGACAAGAAGGTGCTGGCCGGGACGATGCGGCTGGTGTTGCTCGAAAAACTGGGCCGCGCCGTGGTGACGGGCGACTACGAACGACAGGCGCTCGAGGCGACGTTGGCCGGGTACTTCGGCTGATGGCGCTCGCCGTCTACGCCGCCCACGACGGTGCCTCCCGCGGCCGGCGCCACGCCGAACCGGCGCCGGCCTACCGCTCCGAATACCAGCGCGACCGCGATCGCATCGTCCACTCCACCGCCTTCCGGCGGCTGGTGTACAAGACCCAGGTGTTCGTCAATCACGAAGGCGATCTGTATCGGACGCGGCTGACCCACTCCCTCGAGGTGGCGCAGATCGCCCGCACCATCGCACGGTCCCTGGCGCTCAACGAAGAGTTGTCGGAGGCCATCTGTCTCGCGCACGACCTGGGACACACGCCGTTCGGCCATGCCGGCCAGGATGCGCTCAACGAATGCATGCGGGAATTCGGCGGTTTCGAGCACAACCTGCAATCCCTGCGCGTGGTCGACGAGCTGGAGGAGCATTATGCCGAGTTCAACGGCCTCAACCTCACCTTCGAATGCCGCGAGGGGATTCTCAAACACTGCTCGGCGGCCAACGCGGCACTGCTCGGCGAGCTGGGCGAGCGGTTCATTCAACGGCAGCAGCCCGGGCTGGAGGCGCAGCTGGCGAATTTTGCCGACGAGATCGCCTACAACAATCACGACGTGGACGACGGCATCCGCGCCGGCCTGGTCACGGTGGAACAAATGCTCGAGGTGCCGCTGTTTCTCGAATATCATCGGGAGGTGCTCGCCGGGTATGCGCATCTGCCGGGACGCCGCCTGGTGTTCGAAATCCTGCGCCGCATGATCAATCGTCTGGTGTCGGATTTGATCGAGTCGTCCTCGGCGCGGCTGCAGGCATCCGGGGTGCAGTCCATCGCCGACGTGCGCGGGCACGCCGGGGCACTGGTTGGGTTCAGCGACGAGACGCGCCAGCGGAATCGCGAATTGAAGGTGTTCCTGCGCGAGAACGTCTACAAGCATTACAAGGTGCGGCGCATGACCGCGAAGGCCGGCCGGGTGGTGAGCGCATTGTTCGGAGCATTCTTCGGCGATCCCGGCCTGATGCCGGACGAGCACAAGCGGGCGGGTGCCCGGTTGGAACAGGCACAGGGCCCCGCGGGCCGCGCGCGCGCGGTGGCCGACTACATCGCCGGCATGACGGACCGGTATGCCATTCTCGAACACCGCCGCTTGTTCGATCCCGGAGAACGCACGTGACCACGCCCCTCCAGAACGATCTGCTGCTGCGGGCATTGCTGCGCGAGGCGACGCCGCGCCGCCCCGTGTGGTTGATGCGCCAGGCCGGCCGCTACCTGCCCGAGTACCGCGCCACGCGCGCGCGCGCGGGCAGTTTCATGGCCATGTGCACCAACCCGGAACTGGCGTGCGAAGTGACCTTGCAGCCCATCGATCGTTACGGCTTCGATGCGGCCATTTTATTTTCGGACATTCTGACCATCCCCCATGCCATGAACGTGGGCCTGGAGTTCGAGGCGGGCGGAGGTCCGAAAATCGCCAGGCCGGTGCGCTGCGCGGCCGATCTCGACAAGCTGCATGTGCCGGATCCGGCCGCCGAGTTGCGGTACGTGCCGGATGCGGTGGCCCTCATCCGGCGTGAACTCGCGGGGCGCGTGCCCTTGATCGGATTCGCCGGCAGTCCCTGGACCGTCGGCACTTACATGGTGGAGGGCGGCGGCAGCAAGACGTTCGGCCACATCAAGCGCATGCTCTACGAGGCACCCGCCCTGCTGCATCGCCTGCTCGACCTGCTTGCCAGGTCCACCATCCAGTACCTCAACGCGCAGATCGCCGCCGGCGCGCAGGCCGTCATGGTGTTCGACACCTGGGGCGGCGTGCTCACCCCGATGCAGTACGAAGAATTTTCATTGCGTTACATGGAGCAGGTCGTGGCCGCCTTGACGCCCCACGCGGACGGCCGCCGCGTGCCACGCATCGTGTTCACCAAGGGCGGGGGTGCGTGGCTCGCGAAGATCGCGTCCATCGGCTGCGATGCGGTGGGGGTGGACTGGACCACGGATC
>CAZZWZ010000011.1:0-25669 GCA_964657955.1 uncultured Steroidobacteraceae bacterium | reverse complement strand
AGCGCCGCGGGCGACTCGCTCGGGTCGACCTCGCCCAGGGGCGTCTTCAGCACGATGGATGCGTACAATTCCAAGAAACGCCGGTGCGTATCGCGTGCGAACTCGACCAGTCCCGACTCGCGGGCGAGCGACGCTTCCGCCGTATCGTCCATCCCCAGGTTGAGCACCGTGTCCATCATGCCGGGCATCGAGACGGCGGCACCGGAGCGCACCGACACCAGGAGCGGTTTCCCCGGACCGCCGAACCGTCGGCCCGTCTGCGTCTCGAGCCGCGCCATCCCGGCCCGCAATTCCTCCGTGAGATCGGGCGGGAGGGAACCGGTTTTCATGAAAGCACGGCACGCGTCGGTGGTGATGACGAAGGCCGGCGGAACGGTCAGTCCCAACGCACGCATCTGCGCGATGGACCACGCCTTGCCGCCGATGGCTTCACGGCGGGCGGTCGTGCTCTCGTCGAGATCCAGAACCCACGTCGCTGGCATCGAGGCTATTCTTCGCGGATTCTGCCGGCCAGCCGCAGCAGATCCTCGTGGAGCTCGAACCACACGGTGTGGTAGCTCTCCTTGCGGATGTCGCTGACCCAGCCGACGTCGCCGTCCTCGGCCGCTTCGAGCGCCGCGAGCAGCTTATTGCCGTAGATGGCGAGCCGTGGAACGTGGCGCGCGAGCCGCGCCAGCACCGGCTCCAGTTGTTCCTGGATGGCGCCGAGACGATCGATGATCGCGGCGTCGTGCGCTTCGTCCGAGTGATCGTTGGGTACGCTCGCGCCGGCGATGGTGATGGTCTGCCACTCGGTGATGACTTGCTTGAGCGTGCGGTTGATCCGCTCGAAGGCATCGAAGGCGGCGCGAAAATCGGCCTGTCCGCGGATCGAGGCGAAGTGCAGCCCATAGCGCCCCTCGAGCGCGACGCGCGCCAGCGGCGTCAGCACGTAAGCTCCGTTGACCGCGGCGACGCGCCGTCCGGCCACGGAGTCGGCCAGCACCTGTTCCACCCGCGCCACCGCGAGCCCGGTCAATTGCGCCACCGCCGCGGCGGACGCATGCCGCTTGATGACCAGCCCGTGATGCACCAGATCCCGGTCGTTCACTTGCCGGCCTCCCCGCTCAGCAGCCAGATGTTCGCCACCCGCTCGGTGCCGCGTTGGTAGTCTTCGGTGGTCTTCGCGGGCGCACTGACCTCGACGCAGATCGGGTCGCCGTCCTTGATGCCGGCCACTTTGGCGTTCATCAGACAGGGGATGTTGTATTCGCGCGTCAGGATGCCGAGATGCGAGCGCACCGTGCCGCCGGCGCAGATGACGCCCGCGAATTGTTCGATGATGGGGGCCGTCAACGTGCCGCCCGAATCGTCGATGACGGCGATGGTGTGCGGCGGGACACCCGCACTCAGGAAGGCGAGCACCTGCTCGTTGGTGCGGATGTAGCGCGCGATGCCCGTCAGGTTGCGCTCGTGCCGGACCACGTTGTCTCCCACGCCGCGCAAGGCGCGCCCTGCGGCATCGGGGTCCCCGGACGGCGCATTGGGATGCGAAAAACCGCCGTCCGCCGCGCCCGCCGCCTCGTTGTTCTGGTAGGCGTCGGGGCGCTCCTGCAGCGAAATGCCGGCCGACCACGCGAAGCGGTGACCGCTCGCGAGCAGCCGCGCCTCGACCTGTGCGAAATCGTCCTGCGATACGGCCTGCACCGAGCCCGCGGCGCAGAACGTCTCCCACGGCTGGCCCGATGCGTCGTAGCATTGCCGCACCCGGTCCTGCACGCAGGCGAACACGGCCTCCACCAGCGGCGAGGCGGGCACGACGCCCGTTTTCATCCGATCGATCGGCAGGTACTGCATCATGTCCTCGAATTGCGCTTCCGGCCCGCGACGACGGGCGTGTGACGCGCCCAGGCCAAGATCGTCCGACGATTTTGCTCAGTATATTATAAACTCCGGGATATGACACGAGGCGCCCGGCAATGAACGAAACAGAGGTCCGGACGGCGGCCATGCCGCGCGGCGGCAAACCGCGCATCCTGATCGTCAACGACGACGGCATCGATGCGCCCGGCATCGTGCTCCTCGAAGAGATCGCACGCGCCTTCTCGGACGACATCTGGGTGGTGGCCCCCGACGAGGAACGCTCGGGCGCGGGGCATTCGCTGTCGCTGAGCTACCCGATCCGGGTGCGCCGACGGGACGACCGGCATTTTGCGGTAAAGGGCACGCCCACCGACTGCACGCTCCTCGGGGTCTACGAGATGATGGGTGAGCGGCGGCCGGACTTGCTGCTGTCCGGCATCAATCGGGGGCCGAATCTCGCCGAGGACATCACCTATTCGGGCACGGCCTGCGCGGCCATCGAGGGCGCCATGCTCGGGATTCCCGCGGTGGCGCTCAGTCAGATCATGACCCACGAGGGTCCGGTTCATTGGGACACCGCGCGCCGCTACGCGCCCATGGTCATCGAGCGCCTGCTGACCATGAAGTGGCGCCAGGGCCTCTTCGTCAACGTGAACTTTCCCGACTGCGGCCCCGCGGAGGTGACCGGCATCCGCGTCACGCACCAGGGCCTGCGGCCGGGCGGCTCATTCCGGCCGGTGCGGCGGGTGGACGAACGGCACGTGCCCTACTACTGGATCAAGATCGCCTTCCCCGCCGGCGGCGACCGGGAGGACAACGATCTGCGCGCCGCCCTGGACCACGCCGTGTCGGTGACTCCCTTGCAGCTCGACATGACGGCGCGCCAGCTCATGGGCGACCTGCGGGCGCTGTTCGAGGGAGGCTGACCGATGCGCTACCATCGTTTATCTTTCACCCAAGCCACCCCCGGACGGGCACACTCCACATGACCAGCGACGCACCGCTCCGCGAACCCGCAACGGCGCGGGCTGAGACCGAGGCCGAGGCCCGGGCGCAGGCGCTGGCCGTGGCCGCGCGGGTGGAGGAATTCGTGCGCACCGTCGTCGCACCGTACGAACGCGACCCCCGTTGCGGCCCGCACGGACCGTCGGATGAGATGGTGCGCGAGATGCGCGAGGCCGCCCGGCGGGCGGGCGTGATGACGCCGCACATCCGCCCCGACGGGTCTCATCTGACCCAGCGCCACACGGCCATCGTGCTGCGCGCCTCGGGGCTGTCGCCGCTGGGGCCGCTCGCGGTCAACACGGCGGCTCCCGACGAGGGCAACATGTACCTGATGGGCAAGGTCGCGAGCCCTTCGCTGCAGGAACGCTTCTTGAAACGTCTGGTGGCCGGGGAGACGCGTTCGGCGTTCTTCATGACCGAGCCGGCCGACACCGGCGGCGCGGGGTCCGACCCGTCCATGATGCAGACCACGGCCACGCGCGAGGGGAATCACTGGGTTATCGACGGTCGCAAGGCCTTCATCACCGGCGCGCAGGGCGCGGACGTGGGCATCATCATGGCCAAGTCCGCCGACGGTGCCTGCATGTTCCTGGTCGACCTGCCCGACCCCGCCATTCGGATCGAACGGATTCTCGACACCCTCGACTCGTCCATGCCCGGCGGCCACGCCGTCGTCGCCATCGACCGGCTGCGCGTCCCCGCCGACCAGATGCTGGGGAACAGCGGCGAGGGATTCAAGTATGCGCAGGTGCGACTGAGCCCGGCCCGCCTGTCGCACTGCATGCGCTGGCTCGGCGCCTGCATCCGGGCGAATGAAATCGCCACGGACTATGCCTGTCGCCGGCACGCGTTCGGCAAACCCTTGATCGACCACGAGGGCGTGGGGTTCATGCTGGCGGACAACCTCATCGATTTGCAGCAGGCCGAGCTCATGATCGACTGGTGCGCCGGGGTGCTCGACTCGGGCTCGCTCGGCACCGCGGAGAGTTCCATGACGAAGGTGGCCGTGTCGGAGGGCCTGATGCGGGTTGCCGACCGGTGCGTGCAGGTCATGGGGGGCACCGGCGTCACCGGCGATACCATCGTCGAGCAGATATTCCGGGAGATCCGCTCCTTCCGCATCTACGACGGCCCCACGGAGGTGCACAAATGGGCGCTCGCGAAGAAGATCAAACGCGACCGGCGGGGGTCGGCCGCGTGAGCAGCACGCATCCCCTGCTGATCGCGCGCGACGGTGGCATCCTGCGATTGACCCTGAACCGGCCGGAGGTGGGCAATGCCATCGACCTGCCGATGGCGCGGGCCTTGCTGCTCGCCGCCGTCGATGCGGCCGAGGATGCGAGCGTCCGCGTGGTCGTCCTGACGGGAGCCGGACGCTTCTTCTGCGTGGGCGGCGACCTCGTCGCGTTCGCGGCGGGCGGGGAGCGGCTCCCGCACCTGTTGAAGGAACTCGCCGGCACCCTGCACTCGGCCATGAGTCATCTCGCCCGCATGGACAAACCGCTCATCACCGCGATTGCCGGCCCCGCCGCCGGCGCCGGGGTGGGGCTCGCCGTCCTGGGCGACGTGGCGATCGCCGCCCGCGCCGCGCATTTCACGCTGGCCTATGCCGCGCTGGGGCTGTCGCCGGATGGCGGCACCACCTGGCTGCTGCCGCGGCTGATCGGGCTGCGCAAGGCGCAGGAGCTGGCGGTGAGCAACCGCAGGGTCAGCGCCGCCGACGCGGCGGCGATGGGACTCGTCAGCCACGTGGTCGACGAGGAGGAATTCCCCGCGCGCGTGACCGCGCTGGCGCGCGAACTCGCCGCCTCCGCCACGCATGCCCTGGGCAACACGCGCGCCCTGCTGCTGTCGAGTTTCAGCTCCAGTTTCGAAGCACAAATGGAAAGCGAGGCCCGCGCCATCGCCGAGGCCAGCCGCACGCCCGAAGCGCGCGAGCGGATCGCGGCGTTCCTGGCCCGCCGCTCCCCCGACTCCAAAGGACATCGACCATGACCGAAGCCTACATCGTCTCTGCGACCCGCACCGCGGGAGGCCGGCGGGGCGGCGCGCTGGCCGCCTGGCATCCCGCCGACATGGCGGGCACCATCCTCGACGCCCTGGTGGAACGCTCCGGGATCGATCCTGGCGCCGTCGACGACGTCATCATGGGGTGCGTCACACAGGCCGGCGAGCAGACCTTCGCCCTCGGCCGCAATGCCGTGCTCGCCTCCAGGCTCCCGGACAGCGTGCCGGCCGTGACCATCGACCGGCAATGCGGCTCGTCGCAGCAGGCCATTCAATTCGCGGCACAGGCCGTCATGTCCGGCACCCAGGACGTGGTGATCGCGGCCGGCGTGGAGAGCATGACGCGCGTGCCCATGGGATCGAATTACAGCCTGCACGCGCAGGCCGGGCTCGGCACCGGGCCCTTCAGCGCCCGCATCCAGGAGCGCTACGGAGTCACCGATTTCAGCCAGTTTCGCGGCGCGCAGATGATCGCCGAGCGCTACGGCATGACGCGGCCGGAGCTCGACGAGTTCGCCCTCTCCAGCCATCGCAAGGCCGCGGCCGCCACGACCTCCGGCGCCTTCGAACGGGAGATCCTGCCGCTGCCGGTGGCGGGCGGGCTGCATGTGAAGGACGAGGGCATCCGTTACGACGCCTCGCTGGAACGCATCGGCGCCGTCAAGCTCCTGCAGGAGGGCGGCGTGATCTCGGCCGCCAATGCCAGTCAGATTTGCGACGGCGCGGCCGGTGTCCTGGTGATGAGCGAGAGCGCGCTCAAAACGCATGGCGCCACCCCGCTCGCCCGCATCCACAACGTGACCGTCACCGCCGGCGACCCCGTCATCATGTTGCTCGAACCGGTGAATGCCACGCGCCGCGCCCTGAAACGAGCGGGTTTGAGCATCGGTCAGATCGATCTGTTCGAGGTCAACGAGGCCTTCGCCCCGGTGCCCCTGGCGTGGCTCCGCGAATTGCAGGCCGATCCCGCCAGGCTCAACGTGAACGGCGGCGCCATCGCCCTCGGTCATCCCCTGGGCGCCAGCGGCGCGAAACTGATGACCACGCTGCTGCACGCGCTGCAGGCGCGCGGCGCGCGGTGGGGCCTGCAGACCATGTGCGAGGGCGGCGGGATCGCCAACGTCACCATCGTCGAACGCCTCTGAGCCGCCGGTTGACGTATACTAGGATTGTTGGACGATTTCGCCCAAACACATCGCTCCGGAACGAGGGCGGGGACGGGAGACCCTGAGGTTCGGCAACCATGCGCAAGCTCGATTATCGAAGTCTTCTGGAATGCAACAACGCCATCCAGACCATCGGCGACGACACCTACTGGCTGTGCGTGACGCGCACGGTCCAGGAGTCGAAGCTGTTTCCCGTTCCCTCCTACATGCTGCTGTCCTATCTGTGCTGTTTCTACCGCTACCCCGACCTGCTCAGAAAGGTGGCCGACCGGCTCAGCCCCGAGGAGATCGGCGACCGCTCCCGCGCCATGGGCGGCAAATTCGGCAGCCTGCCCGGATGGGCGCTGCCGACGTTCTATCTGCTGGGCCGCGAGATGCTCATCAATCTGGGCATGCTCAGGCCCGAGGACGCGGCGCAGGACGTGGTGTACGTGATGGATTTCTGGCGGCGCTTCAAGCTCGCCCAGCAGCGCGAGGACGGTCACATCTGCGCGCGCGAATTCGGGCAGCGCACGCAGATCCTGCCCGAACGGCGCATCCAGCGATTCCACGCCGACCTGCATCACTGCACGCCCGGCGATCCGCTGCATCGCGCCGCCCAGGCGTTTCTCGCCACGGTGTCCCAGTTCGGCTTTCTCGTCTCCTGCGAGAGCCGCGTGACGCTGAACAATTCGGGTCCTTACAAGCTGGCGGACAACCGCGAACTGGTGGTCCGCGATTTCACCGACCTCGCGCAGGGCGACTATCCCTGGCTGGACGGCATCGCGGACGAGATTCCCTACAACAATCTGACGGTGACCATGGAGGCCACCGACTGTCATTTTTATCTCGTCGACGACTGGGGAAGCTTCGAATCCAAACCTGAATTCTCCGCCGACAAGCTGACCGGCATCGGCCTGTACACGTCCGATGCGCTGACCGAAGGGTATGTGCCCATCGGCATGGGGTCGGCCGGGGAGCTGACGGCGCTGTTCCAGACGCTCACCGAACGATTCCGCACGGCGACGGTGGCGCTGTGGAAACGCATGGCCGGGTGGTCGCGCGATCAGATGATGGACGCCGGCGCGCTGGTTTATTTTTCCATCATCAAGGATTTCGCGCATGTCGCCGGCGTGTACGAGGTGGACGATTGGATGCAGGTCGACGATCGGGCCGACCGCCTCCGTCCTTTGTTGAACGACGAATTCGGCCGCGATTTCCTGGGAGAGATGGTGGGTCTCGTCAGCCTGCCCAGCCAGCGGCTGCACGACTACGCGATGATGCAGCACAAGGATGCGCCGGTGCGCTATCTCTCGCACGTGCCCTATGCGGTGCTGAACGAACCCGCGGGTTCCGCTCCCGTGCCGCGTGCGCCGTCGGGGGTGACGCATCTGCCGCACAAGCAGGACCGATACGTGACGACGGCCGGCGTGCTCACCCTGGCGGATTACAACCGGCGGGCCGCCGCCTTCCGGCCGCAGCAGATGCAGGACAAGTATCGGTTCCTGTGCGACACCAGCATCAAGTACCGCGTTGACAGCCCAGACGTGGAGGCGCTGTACCGGTTGGAGCAGGAAGACTCCGTCCTGCTCAAGGGCCGCGGCGCCCGGGTGACCCGCGACGACATCAACCGGTTGAAGGAGGGCAAGCCATGAGCCGCCCCGGACCGGGCGCGGAACTCGACGCGCTGATCGAGGAGTTTCACGCGCTGGGCATGCGCGAACTGCATCTGCACCTGGAAGGATTCGAGCTGTACCTGTCCTCGGATGCTTCGGCTGCCGGTCTCGGCGAGGGGCCGCAACAGCCCGGGGCGCCGCGCGCCGCCTCGTCGCAGGCCTCCGCCACGGCACGGGCCTCCGCCCCGCCGTTGCCGCCGGGCACGCCTCCGCAGGCCGGCGCGCAGTCGACGCCGGTCGCATGGCCCGCGGGCGCCACCGTGGTGGTCGCGCCCTACATGGGCATGTTCTACCGCTCGCCCAAACCCGGATCGCCGCCCTACGTGGAGCTGGGCGCCGAGGTCACCGACCAGTCGGAATTGTGCCTGGTGGAAGTCATGAAGTTGTTCACCGCGGTCCGCTCCGGTGCTTCGGGGGTGGTTCACGCCATCCTCGCCAAGGATGGCCAGATGGTGCAGGCGAAACAACCCTTGTTCGTGATCACGCCGCGCCCCTGATGGCCATCCGCCGTTTGTTCATCGCCAACCGCGGCGAAATCGCCCTGCGCATCGTCCGCGCGGCGCAGGCCTTGGGGATCGAGACCCTGGTGGGCGTCTCCGCGGCCGATCGCGACTCGGCCGCCGCCCGCCGCGCCGACGGGGTGCTGGTGCTCGGGCCCGCCCCGGCGGCGAAGAGCTACCTGGATGCGAGATTGGTGGTGCACGCGGCCAAGGCGAGCGGCTGCGATGCGCTGCATCCCGGCTACGGCTTTCTCTCCGAGCGCCCCATCCTGCCGCGGCTGTGCGGCGAGCACGGCATTACCTTCGTGGGTCCCGATGCCACCATGATGGAGGCGCTGGGCGACAAGCTGCGCGCGCGTGAGATGGCCCGGGCCGCGGGCGTTCCCCTGGTGCCGGGCAGCGATGAAATCGCCACCGCCGCGGATGCCAGGCGGGCGGCCGCCGAGGTGGGTTACCCCGTGCTGCTCAAGGCGGCGGCGGGCGGCGGCGGGCGCGGCATGGTGATCGTCGATGACGCCGCCGACATCGAGGCCGGCTTTCGCAAGGCGACCGCGGAAGCCCTGGCGGCGTTCAACGACGGCACCTTGTTCATGGAGCGCTTCGTGCCCCAGGCGCGGCACGTCGAGGTGCAGTTGATGGGCGACGGTGCCGGCAGGGTGGTGCACTTCGGCGAGCGCGATTGCTCGGTGCAGCGCCGCTACCAGAAATTGGTGGAGGAGGCTCCCTGCGTGGCGATGCCGGATGCGCTGCGCGCCGGGCTGCACGAGGCCGCCGTCCGTCTGGCCGCGAGCGTCAACTACCGGAATGCGGGCACGGCCGAATTCCTGTACGACGTCACGCGGCAGTGCGTGTACTTCATCGAGGTGAACGCGCGGATCCAGGTGGAACATCCGGTGACCGAAATGGTGGCGGGCTTCGATTTGGTCCAGGAACAGCTGCGCATCGCGGGCGGGGCCGGATTGTCGATCGCGCAATCCGCGGTCCGCTCCTCGGGCCACGCCATCGAATGCCGGATCAACGCGGAGGACGTGGAGCGGGGATTCGTTCCCGTTCCCGGCGAAGTGACGCGCTGGGAGCCGCCGTCGGGACCGGGCATCCGGCTCGATTCGCACATGAGCCGCGGCGCCTCGATACCGCCCTTCTACGACAGCATGATCGGCAAGCTCATCGTGCATGCCGCGAGCCGCGGCGCAGCCGTTGCCGCCATGTCCGGCGCGCTCGACCGCTTCCGGGTGGAGGGCGTGCCCACCACCATCGCGCTGCACCGGGCCATCCTCCGTCATCCCGATTTCGTTTCCAATCAACTGCACACCCGATGGCTCGAACATGAGTTGCTGTCGCACCCGGCTGCGATGGCGGAGTAGAAGCATGACGCAGATCGCCTTCGTCGATGAAACCATGCGCGACGGGCAACAGAGCCTGTGGGGCATGCGCATGCAGGCCGGCATGGCGCTGCCCGTGGCCCCCCTCATCGATCGGACCGGCTACAGCGTCATCAGCCTGGCCGGCTCGTCCTTGTTCGAAGTCCTGATCCGTCACTGCCGCGAAAATCCATGGGAGGGTCTCGATCTGCTGATGCAGGCCATGCCGCATTCACGCATTCGCGGCGGCATCCGCTCCAACGGCTCGGTCACCTTCGGCTTCACGCCCGACGCGCTGATGGACCTGTGGATGCGGCGGCTCTGCGTGCATGGCGTCCGCAGCTGGTGGATCTACGACGTGCTGTTCAACATCGAGAAGATGCACCGGCTCGCCAGGCTCGCCAAGACCTTCGACTGCCAGGTCGCCGGCACCATGTTGTTCACGCTCTCGCCCGTGCACGACGATGCGTATTACGCCGACAAGGCGGACAAGCTGTCCGCGTTGCCCGAGGTCGACAGCCTGTTGTTGTACGACACGGGCGGCGTGCTCGACCGGGATCGCATCGCCACCCTGGTTCCCGCCATCGTCGCCAAGGCGCGGGGCAAACCCATCGAGATGCATTCGAACAACATGCTCGGCCAGTCCGCCAAGGCCTACGTCGATGCCATCGAATTCGGGGTGACGGTGCTGCACACGGCGGTGCGCCCCATGGCAAACGGCCCCTCCATCCCGTCCATCGAGATCATGACCAAGAATCTCGACGTGCTCGGCCACACGCACGGCATCGACTGCAGCCTGCTCGAGCCCGTCGCCGCGCATTTCGAGCAGGTCGGCAAGGCCGCCGGCTTTCTCGTCAATCAGCATTTCGAATACGACATCACCGCGCTGCGGCACCAGATTCCCGGCGGCATGATGGGCACGCTGCGCGCGCAGTTGGTCCAACAAAACATGCTGGACAAATTGCCGGCGGTCCTCGCGGAAGTGGCCGCCGTGCGGCGCGAGCTCGGTTACCCGGGGATGGCCACGCCGTTCGCCCAGCTGGTGGGCACGCTGGCCGTGCTCAACATCGTCACCGGCGCGCGTTACTCGGTGGTGCCGGACGAGGTCATCCAGTACGCCGCAGGGTTCTACGGGCAGCCCGTGGCGCCCATCGACGCCGACGTGCTCGACCGGATCATGTCGAAGCCGCGGGCGCGGGAGATCTTGGCGCAGCCGCCGGAACAGCCCGATCTCGCCGAGCTGCGGCGCCGTCACGGCACCGGGGAGGACGACGATGAATTGATCCTGCGGGCGCTGGTGCCCGCGGCGGATCTGGAGAAGATGCGCTCGGCCGGGCCGGTGCGTCGCGATTTCCCCATGCTCTCCTCGCCCGAGTTCGACCGCGTGCGCCGGTTGATGCGGGTGGCCACGGCGCCGCTCGTGCAGATCCGCTCGGCGGCGCTGGACCTGACGTTGCGGAGATGACGCCGTGCGCATGATCGACTACTTCGATCGTGGGGTCCGCATCGCCGGCGGGGAGGCCTGCCTGGTCACCGCGGCAGGCGCCAAGACGTATGCGCAGGTGGCCGCGGCGAGTTCGGCGATTGCCGCATCGTTGATCGCCGACGGCTTCGCCGCGGGTGCTCACGCCGCCGTGCTGAGCGGCAATGCCATGACGGCATTCGAGGCGGTGCTCGGCATCCTGCGCGCCGACGGCGTGTGGGTGATGGCGAACAACCGTGCGTCGGTGAACGAGAATGCCTACCTGCTGAACCTGCTCGACGTGGACACCCTGTTCGTGCATTCCGAGGTGGCCGACCGCATCCCGCGGTTCCGCCGCGAGTGCCCGACCATCCGTCGCTACATCGCGCTCGACGCACCGTGCGCCGAGGCGGATTTCCATCTGGCCGGGCGATTGGACGTCCCCGCTCGGCCGCCCGAGCAGCGACGGCGCGGCGATCCCGGGGAACTCGCCTTCCTGGGCAACACGGGGGGCACCACGGGCCGGCCCAAGGGCGTGATGCTGACCAACGGGAACTGGCAGGCCCTGGTCAGCAGCCTGGTCGCGTCCATGCCCATGAAGCGTCCGCCCGTCAATCTGGTGGCCGCGCCGATGACGCATGCGGCGGGTCCGCTGGCGCTCGCCAGCATGGCGCTGGGCGGCCGCGTGGTCATCCTGCCAAGGTTCGATGCGGGCGAGGTGATCGACGCCATCGAAAGACATCGCGTCACGTACATGTTCCTGCCGCCGACGGCCATCTACATGCTGCTCGCCCATCCGCGCTCGCGCACCGCGGACTTCTCGTCGCTGGAATACATCTCCTATGCCGGAGCGCCCATGTCGGTGGACCGCCTCGAGGAGGCCATCCGCATCTTCGGCCCCGTGATGAACGCGAGTTTCGGCCAGACCGAGGCTCCCATGTGCGTGACCGCGATGCCGCCCCACGAGCATCTGGCACCGGACGGCAGCCTCGCGCATCCGGGCAGCTGCGGACGGGCGAATTTACTGTCCATCGTCGAGATCATGGACGACGAAGGCAACATCCTGCCGCCGGGCGAGCGCGGCGAGATCGTGGTGCGCGGACCCCTGGTCATGGCCGGCTACTACAAGGATCCGGTCGCCACCGCGGAGGTGTCGCGTTTCGGCTGGCATCACACCGGCGACATCGGCGTGCGCGACGAGCACGGCTGGTTCTACGTGGTCGACCGCAAGAAGGACATGATCATCTCGGGTGGATTCAACATCTTCCCGGCGGAGGTCGAACAGGCTTTGCTCGCCCATCCGGCCGTCCAGGATTGCGCCGTCATCGGCATACCCGACGAGAAATGGGGCGAGTCCGTGCTGGCCGTGGTGGAACGTCGGGCGGGCGTCGAGTGCGGGGCGGAGGAATTGCTGGCGCACGCACGGGAACTGCTGGGCGCGGTGAAGACACCCAAGCGCATCGAGTTCACCGCCTCGTTGCCGCGCACCAATGCCGGCAAGGTGTCGCGCGCCGAGGTGCGCAAACCGCACTGGGCGCATCTCGAGCGGTCCATCTGATGAGACACGTGGACATCGTCGGCGTCGGGATGACGCCCTTCGGACGGCACACCGACAGGTCGCACGCGGATCTCGCGCGCACCGCGACGCTGGCCGCGCTCGCGGACGCCGGCGCACGCACCGGTGACCTGGGCATGGCGATCTATGCCAACGTCATCCAGGGATTCTTCGCCGGGGAGATGTCCATCCCGGGCGAATACGCGCTGCGCCCGCTGGGCATCGCGGGGTTGCGCGTGATGCACATCGAGGCGGCCTGTGCGAGCTCCACCATCGGGCTGCACGTGGCCGCCGACTATATCCGTGGCGGGCTGGCCGACGTCGCGCTGGTGGTCGGCGTGGAAAAGCTCTACAGCAGCGATCGCGAGAAACGTTTCGCGGTGTTCCAGCAACCGCTGGACGTGGCCGAAGCGCATCGCTACCTGGAAAGCACCCGCGGCCTGCTGGCGGAGATTCCGCCGGAATTCGACGTGCCGGGACCCAACGTCATGATGGAGGCATACGCCGCACAGGCCCGGCTGCACATGGCCGTGTACGGCACCACGCGCCGGCAGATCGCCGCGGTCGCGGCCAAGAGCCATTTTCATTCGCAGCACAATCCGTTGTCGCAGTACCGCCATCCGATGACGGCCGGTGAGATCATGGCCGCGCCGTCGGTCTCCTGGCCCTTGACCGTGCCCATGTGCGCGCCCATCAGCGACGGCGCGGCCGCCGCCATCCTCTGTGCCGCCGATGTGGCATCCCGGTTCTCGCAGCGTCCTCCGGTTCGCATTCTCGCGGCCGAATCGCAGAGCGGCAGTGAGCGTGCGCCCGGCGACTTTGCGCGACACGTGTCGCGTCTCACCTCGGCGAGGGCCTACGAGAAGGCCGGCATCGGTCCGGACGACGTCGACGTGGCCGAAGTCCACGACGCCAGTGCTTCGGGTGAGATCATCCAGCTCGAGGCGCTCGGCCTGTGCGCGCCTGGCCGGGCGGGACCGGATTCCGAGCGGGGCGACACCACCCTCGGCGGCCGCATCCCCGTCAATACGTCGGGCGGCCTGGTGTCCAAGGGACATCCGCTGGGGGCCACGGGTCTCGGCCAGATCTTCGAACTGGTCACGCAGCTGCGCGGCCTAGCCGGCCCGCGGCAGGTGGCCGATGCCCGCATCGCACTGGCCGAGAACTCCGGCGGCTTTTACGGCGTCGAGGACGGGCTCTCCGCCATCACCCTGCTGGCGGTGTAGGACGTCGGCCGACAGCGGCCGGTGCAGCGCGCGTCTCCCGCGGCACCCGTGGTTGCATGCAGAATATCAGCTTCGACGATCGGTTCGACAACATCGGAGTGGTTATGAAAGCAGCTGGCAGCGCCTTGTTCGCAGCGATGATCTTGTCCGGGTGCATCAGCAGCAGCTCGCCCGCCCCGCCGGAGAGGAGCACCACCGTCGTCGTCCCGCAGGGTACGACCACCACCGTCTGTCAGGACGGGACCAAGCCGCCCTGCCGCTGATCGGTCGGACGACGCAATACGGTTCACCCGCCGCCACAGCTGGCCTGCGAATAAGATCCCCCGACTGCGGAGCGGCAGCCCGGCGGCTTCGAGTGCTTCCGCCACCCAGGTATTGCAGGTGTGAAGAGCGGAGTACGCAGCGGCCGCGCTGAAATAGGCGCTGCCCCCGTAAGGTCCCATGGCCGGCGTTCCAATGGAGCCCTGCGCATCCCGCACGAAGGCTGCCTGAAGGAATTCCTGCAGGGACGCGAAGCCGGCGGCATCCAGCGTCATCTCGACCGCGTGCTGCCCGCCGAAGGCATCGGCGGGCGGCGTGCGCAGTCCGGTCAACAGCAACACGCCCGGCCCGGGCCACAGCGCTGCGATCATCCCGGAGGCGGCGGCATGCGGCAGCGTCTCGACGTAGCGCCGATCGCCGAATCCGAACAGCAGATACCGCGAGTCGGGAAAGAACGTCGTGACTTGGCGCAGGGACGGTGCGAGATCGGCCGTGGAAATTCCCAGGTCCACGTGCCATCCCCGGCGCACGACGAAGATGACCGCGGCGTTTCCACGATCCGCCGCGCCGGGGGCGCGCGCCGGCATCCGGTCCACGCAGGAAGCGCAGAGCGCCGTCACGAGCGCCCAGCACGCGACGCGCGCCATCAGCCCGTGCTCGAACCGCCACCGGTCGCGCGCCGCAGTTCCGGGACGCTTGCCCGGCGGGCGGATCACGTCGCGGACCGGCGAACGTGCGCCCAGCTGATCTCCGCCAGCGTGGGCAACATCCACACCCAGCCCACCAGGCCCAGCAGACTCACCACCGCCGCGCACAGGAACGCCGCCGTGAAGCGATGCGTGTCGTTGACGATGAACCCCGTGACCGCGGGCGCCACCACGCCGGCGAGATTGCCCAGACAATTCTGAATGCCCACCCAGCGCCCCGCGGCGAGCGGGCCGGCCAGGATCTGCGACATGGCATAGACGCCCGGCGAGGAGGCGCCGCACAGCAGTTGATACACGAAGATCGAAGCGAGCACCCAGGGCCGCGAGCCCAGCGCCATGCACAGCATGCATCCCACCGCGCCACCGTGCGCCACTGCCATCACCCACTTGTAGGATGCATCGGCCGAGCCGCCGGCGGCGATGTAGCGGTCGATCAGCCAGCCTGCCGCCAGCGCGCTCAGCGCATTGACGAGATAGGCGGTGCCCACGAGTTGCGCCATCTCGACGGTGGAGAATCCGCGCTCACGCGCCAGGTAGAACGGCAGCCAGTTCAACAGGAAGTAAAAAGTGTAATTGCTGGAGAAGAGCCCGAGGGCCGTCCCCCACAGCGACGGTTGCGCGAGAATCGTGCGCCAGGCCGGCGCACCGGCGGTGGCCCCGATCAACGCACGCGGCGGCGGACGCATCCGGTTCCAGGGCACGAGCCAGAGCAACGACAGCCCGCCGAACACCCAGAACGCCGCCCGCCAGCCGAAGTGGCTCATGATCTCGCCGCCGCCGTACGTTCCCACCGAGGGACCCAGGAGATAGGCGAAGGCGACGATGCCGTTCGCCAGACCGAGGCTCCCGGCCGGCACCGCCGCCGACAGCAGCTTGGACATGCAAGGAAACGCCGCGCTCTCACCGATGCCGAGCAGCAGGCGCAGCAGCAACAACGCGGTGAACGTATGCGCGAAACCGATCGAGATGGTCGCCGTCGCCCAGACCGCGAGGCCCACGCCGAGCACCCGGTGCGCACCGTAGCGCTCCGCCAGCCAGCCCATGGGAATCTGCGCGAGCGTATACGTCCAGAAGAAGGCCGAGAAGAGGTAACCCAGCCGGGCCTCGTCCAGGCGCAGTTCCGTCGTGATCAGGTGCGCGGCCGTGGGCAAGGCGCCGCGGTCCACGTAGTTGAAGAACAGGACCACGGCCACCAGCAGCACCATGCCGTATGCGACTCGCAGGGGTGCAGCCCCATGGGACCCGGCCGTGGGTTCGAAGCTTGCGCTCATGACGGCGGGACTCTGCGGAAGCCGACGACGGTGTCGCGATCGAGTATAGCGAAGGCGGGCACGTCCTGCGCCGCGCTATCATTCCCGCGGCCACATCTGCATTCGATGCAGTTCCCGGCGTACCGATTCCCGGAAGCGCTCGCTGCTGGTGACCGTCGCGCCGCCCGCCAGCAGGACGATGACGTCCCCGCGCGGCGTTCGGCTCAGCTCGCGCACGTGCCCGACGTTGACCAGGCAGGAGCGGCTCACCTTCAACATGGGCTGCGAAGCCAGCGTCGTTTCCGCATGCTGCAGCGTGCTGCGGGCGGTGTAGACCTGGCGGCCCACCGTCAATTTGACGTAGTTTTTGTCGGACTCGATCATCTCCACGAGGCCGACGTCGAGCACGTGCATGCGCCCCGCCGCTTCGCCGATGATTCGAGGCCGTGGCTCACGCAGCGCTCTCGCGCTGCGTTCGAGCAGGGCCAGCACTCCCGCGAGCGCCAGTTGCCGCTGCGCGAGGCTCTCGGCCCGGCGCCGCCGACGCACCCGGCCGAGGGCCGTGCGAAACCGGCCGGCGTCGAAGGGCTTGACGACGTAATCCACCGCACTGACCTCGAACGCGGCCAGCGCGAACCGATCGTAGGCGGTGACGAACACGATTTGCGGGAGCACCGCCGGGTCGAGGGCGCGGGCCAGCGCGATCCCGCTCAAGGGCGCCATTTGGACGTCCAGGAACACCACGTCCGGCGGCTGCCGGCGGATCGCAGCCAGCGCCTGCACACCGTCCGCGT
Source organism: uncultured Steroidobacteraceae bacterium (assembly GCA_964657955.1). GTDB lineage: Bacteria > Pseudomonadota > Gammaproteobacteria > Steroidobacterales > Steroidobacteraceae > Bog-1198. The sequence continues at coordinate 8,878 of CAZZWZ010000011.1, read as the reverse complement.
ATTCCCCCACCACGTGCAAATCCGCTTCCGTCGCGCAGCATTCCTGCAGCACGCGCCGCGCCGCCGGCTCGTCGTCCACGATCATGACGTCGAGCGCGGGACTCACCGGTTCGGCGCTCCGGACGGATCGGTTCATGGTCCCGGGCCCTGGTGGAGCATCGGCAGGCGCAGCTCCGCCAGCCAGCCCTCGCGGGCGCAGCGGCCCGACTCGCACGAAGCGCGGTCGTCGAATTGAATCGCCAGCCGCTCACGTATGTTGCGCAGACCGATGCCGGTCTGGCGCGAATCGACGACGACCTCCTCGGCCGGCATGGAATTGGCCACCCGCACGATCAGCGTCTCCGCCTCCACCGCCACCTCGACGCGCACGACAATCTGGCGCAGCGGTTGGGCGAGTCCGTGCACGATGGCATTCTCGACCAGCGGTTGCAGGATCAGGCTCGGCACCCACACCGCGGGAACCCAGTCCGGATCCGGCACGTCGAGGATCAACCGATCGGCGAAGCGCCGCTGCTGCAGAGACAGGTAGAGACGCACGAATTCCAGCTCATCCCGCAGGCGCGACAGTTCGTGCTCGCCGGCCTGCAGAGCGCGGCGCAGCAGGTCGCCGAGCTGGACGATCATGGCCTGTGCGGCGTCGGGGTCCCAGGCGACGTGCCCGCGTATGGTGTGCAGCAGGTTGAACAGCGTGTGCGGCGAGAGCTGCATGCGCAATGCAGCGAGATGCGCGGCGCCGAGCGAGCGCTCCAGCGCCTCCGAGCGCACCTGTGCGTCCCGATACCGCCGGTAGAATTCGAAGGCCGTGAACAACGCGAGACAGAATGCGTAGTTGATGAGGAACGTCACGAGGGACGCGACCCAGAGGAACGACTGGTTGCCGGGATAGTGATCGTCGAACGTCCACAATCCTGAAACCCGCAGGTCCTGCCAGGCAGAACCGCCCACCACCGCCTCCGCGATGTTCATCGCCGGATTGCCCAGCGCCGCAAAACCGATCCCGATCAGCAGTTGTGCGGGCAGGGCCCGCCACAGCGGCTGCCAGCCGACGCGCCGTGACAGCCGCATGCCCCCCATCAGCGCGGGAAAGAGCAGCAGGTGTTGAACCAGCCGCGCATCCCACATCGCAAAGACGTCCGTGATGCCGTTGGCGGCGAGACTCGCCGTCATGCTGGCGCCCCACAGGATGTTCGTCGCCGTGATGTAGGCCCAGAAAACCGTCAGCAGCGTGAAATACGTGCGGCCCGCGAGGGCGGGCGCCGGCGTGCGGAAGGCTGCGCGCAGGGAATCCATTCGGTAAGCCGGCGCCGGAGGACCGGTCAGGGCGGACATGCCGTCATCCGTCGCGGACGGTCAATTGCAGACGGCCCAGCTGCCGGCGCACGACGTGCCGATACCGTTCGCTGGTGGTGACGGCCGCGCCGCCCGCGAGCAGGACGATGACGTCGCCGCGGCGCGTGCGGCCGATCTCGCGCACGTGGATCAGATTGACCAGGCACGAGCGGCTGACCCGGAGCATCCGCTGGGACGACAGGGCGGCTTCGGCGTGTTGCAGCGTGCTGCGCACGGTGTATCGCTCGCGGCCCACGGTGAGTTTCACGTAGTTCTTCTCCGACTCGATCAGCTCGATGTCGTCCGCGTCCAGGACGTGCATCCGGCCGCCCGAGTCCGCGATGATTCGGCTGCGCGGCCGGCACAGGCTCCTCGCACTCTGCTCGACACGATGGAGTACGTCGGCCAATCCCAGCTGCAACCTCGCCAGACGCTCCACCTCGAGACGGCGCCGCAGCCGCGTGAGGGCCTGCCTGACGCGGGCGGCGTCGAAGGGCTTGATCAGAAAGTCGGCGGCATCGACCTCGAACGCATCGCGCGCGAAACGATCGCAGGCCGACACGAGGACGATGCGGGTGGGCAGCGACGCGTCGAGCGCACCGGCGAACGCCAGGCCCGTCAGCGGACTCGCGTGAACGTCCAGGAACAACACGTCGGGCGGCCCGCACCGCACCGCCTGCAACGCGACGGCGCTGTCCGAATATTCGGCCGCCACGCACACGTCCGGTTCGAGTTCGCAATACGCGCGCAAGGTGCGCCGCGCGGCGTACTCCGCATCCACGATGACGGCGTGGATCACGGTGTTCGCGTCTGCTTCGCCGTCCGCACATGCATCGTCGTCCGCACTTGCGTCGCAGCACGCGCCCCGGCGGTCCGCCCTGCCCGGCGATTTCGCCAGGCGCAGGCGGGGCACCGAATCGTCGTTCACGTCGTTGTGGTGCGCGCGATACATGCGGCCGACTGTACCGCGCCGGATCGTGGATTGGGCGACGAATATGCGCCAACGGGGACGAATACGACGTTGGCGGGGACGAATACGATTTTCCGAGATTCGCACGGGCGACGCTTCGGTGTTCCATGGCACCGGGCTCGCGGAGCGTCGAGGTTTTTGCGGGACAGGCTGTTTGCTGCGAAGCAAGAGTGCCGACGATCGCCGTACCGGAGAGCGTTCGCAACAACAGAAGGGGAGATGACCATGGGCAATGTTTCAACACGCCGGCGCGCCTCGTGGGCGGCGCTGTTCGTCGCCACGCTCGGCGGGCGGGCGTTCGCCGCCGATGCCACCGTGCCCGAGCCGGCGGCCGCGGAGACGCAGCTCGCGGAGGTCGTGGTCACCGGCTCGCGCATTCCCGTGCCCGCGAACATCGGCGCCAGCAGTCCCACCACCATCGTCTCCGATCAGGAGATCAAACTGCTGGGACGCACCGACATGTCGGACGTCATCAATCAACTGCCGCAGAACATCATCGGATCCAACGCCGATTTCGGCAACACGTCGAGTCCGCTCACCTCCACCGGCGGCTTCAGCACGGTGGATCTTCGCGGGCTGGGTCCGCAACGCACCCTGGTGCTGGTCAACGGCCGGCGTCTGGGGGTGGGCGACCCCAGCACGTCCAATCAAAACGTGGCCTCCGACATCGATCAGATTCCCGTGCCGCTGCTCGAGCGGGTCGACGTGGTGACGGGCGGCGCATCCGCCACGTACGGCTCGGACGCCATCGCCGGCGTCGTGAATTTCATCCTGAAGAAGGATTTTCAGGGTGTGCAGATCGACGGCCAGTACGGGGTCAGCCAGCACTCGCAGCACAACGGGTACGTGGAAGGGCTGCTCGGCGCGAACGATCCCAACACGGGCTTCACCGCCCAGCCCGTTCCGAGCGGCTCGATACGCGACGGCAACAAGCACGATCTGTCCGTGATCATGGGCACGAATTTCGCCGAGGGCAGCGGCAACGTGACCGCCTATTTCGTCTATCACGATCAGGCGCCCATCACCGCCTCGGCGCGCGACTTCTCGGATTGCCAGCTCATTTCGAACGGCCCCGGGGCCAACGGTGGGGGACTCGTGCCGGCGACCAACGGCGTGGAGTGCGCCGGCAGCTCGAATTCGAACCGTTTTCAGGCGCTGCCGCCCGCGCCGAGCACGGTGAGGTACAGCGTGGTGGGCAGCCAGTTCCTGCCGCTGCCGCAGGCGGGCTCGAGCCCCCCGGCGGAATTCAACTACAACGCCTACGAATACCTGCAGCGCCAGGACAAACGCTATGTCGGCGGTTTCGTCGCGCACGACGATGTCAACGACTGGGTGAAGCCCTACATGGAATTCAATTTCATGGACGATCGGACCAATGCGGTGGTGGCTCCGTCGGGTTTGTTCGTGGGATCGAACACCGCCTCTGCGGACACCAATTATCTCGTGAACTGCAGCAATCCGCTGTTGAGCGCGCAGCAGCGCGCCTTGATCTGCACGCCCGGGCAGATCGCCGGGGACCGGGCGGCTCCCGGTTCCGCGGGCAACAGCGCGGACCTGGTGATCGGACGGCGCAACATCGAAGGCGGCGGCCGCGATTCGTTCTACGAACACAGCGCATACCGGGTCGTTCTCGGCACCAAGAGCACGCTCTTCGACGCGTGGTCCTACGATTTCTACGGTTCGTACTACTACGTGGGCACGTTGCAGTCGAACTCGAACTATCTGGACTACTCGAAGATCAGCAACGCCCTGCAGGTGACGACGAACCCCACGACCGGGGCACCCGCCTGCATCGCCGGCGGCAAGAGCTGCGTGCCGTACAACCTGTTCACCTCGGGCGCCGTCACCCCGGCGCAACTGGCGTACGTCTCGACCCCGGGAACGGCCTCGGGCAACAACACCGAACAGGTCATGCACTTCGACGTGACCGGCGACCTCGGCAGGTACGGTCTCAAATCGCCCGCGGCGGACCAGGGACTGGGCTTCAACCTCGGCGTGGAACACCGGAAGGAGACCGAGACCTTCGCGCCGGACGGCGCGGAGCTGTCGGGCAACCTCGCCGGCTTCTCAGGCGCGCTGGTGCCCTTCGACGCGCACTACGACGTGAACGAGGCATTCACGGAACTTCGCGTGCCGCTGGCCCACGATTTGCCGGGCGTTCACGATCTCACCACCGACGTGGGCTATCGCTGGTCGAATTACGACACCGCGGGCGTGACCAACACCTACAAGTTCGAAGTGCAGTACGCGCCCATCCCGGACGCCAGAATGCGCTTCTCGTTCGACCGGGCGGTACGGGCGCCGAATCTGATCGAGCTGTTCGTCGCCCCCTCGTACGGGCAGGAGGCCGTGTTCACGGCCGACCCGTGCGCCGGCAGGCCGTCGCTCACGCTGGCGCAGTGCATGCGCACCGGCGTGACGGCGGCACAGTACGGTGACGGCACCACCGCCAACGGCATCACGCAGTGCGTGTCGGGCCAGTGCGGCCAGGTGATCGTCGGCAACAGCCAGCTCCGGCCCGAAGTGGCGAAGACCTGGTCGCTCGGCCTCACGTTCACTCCCACGGCGGCGCCGGGCTTCAACGCGAGCGTCGACTACTATCACATCCGGCTGGAGGATCAGATCGGGAACTACCCGTTCGCCGTCATCTTCAACGGCTGCGCACTCGAGAACAATCCCCTGTACTGCAGCCAGATCGTCCGCACGCCCAGCGGTGCGCTCACCGGCGCCTCCGTCGCCAGCGGCGGCTACATCGTCCAGAAGGATTTCAACGTGGGTCTGTCCATCGTCTCCGGCATCGATGTGGGCATGAACTACCGGCTGCCCCTGCCCGCGGGCTTCGGCACGCTCAGCGCCAATCTCAACGGCACTTATCTGCTGAAGGAATCGACCACACCCGTCCCCGGCGGCCCCAGCTACGATTGCGCCGGGCTGTTCGGCAGCACCTGCAACAGCGGCTCGGTGAATCCGCATTGGCGGCACAACCTGCGCATCAGCTGGGAAACGCCGCTGGACGTGCTGCTGTCCGTGCAATGGCGGTTCATCGGGCCCTCCTCGTTCGACAACAACTCGACCAACCCGCTGCTGGCCGGGGCGGAAGAGAGCGCATACGACCCCTACAATGCGCGCATCCCCGGGTACAGCTACATCGATCTGACGGCGGTCTGGCATGCCACAAAGGGCCTCGATCTGCGCGCCGGCGTGCAGAACGCGCTCGACAAGGATCCGCCGCTCATCCCGTCGGGGGACATCAGCGGCAATGCCGGCGCGGCGAACTCGTGGGGAGCCTACGATTATCTGGGTCGGCAGCTGTTCGTCGCCTTCACCGCCAAGTTCTAGGGCGCGAGACGGATGCGGCGCGCGACGCGGCCCGGGGCACGAGGTACGCCGGCGCGGCGCATGAACTACCCGCCCGGGTGGTCGCGTCCGCCGAGCGTCATTGGGGCGTGTCTGGACGGGGGAGAACAGGCGCAGCGCGGAATGACGCTCGGCGGCGCGTGACGGGAAGTGTGCCGCATCCACATGTCGATATCGTGAACGCCGAGCCGGTCCTTCAGACCGCGAGCTTCGGATAGTCGGTGTAGCCCACGGCACCGCCGCCGTACAAACTGTCCACCCGCAGCGGATTGAGCGGCGAACCGGCGCGCGCGATGCGCTCGACGAGATCGGGATTCGCGATGAACAGTTTGCCGAACACGATGGCATCGCCCAGGCCGGCGGTCAGCGCACGCTCCGCGGACTCCAGGTCGAAGCCTCCGTTGCGCATCAGAACGCCCGCGAACGACGCGCGCGCCACTTTCGCCAGCGCAACCTCGGCCGGCCGGTCGTGCTGGTCGTGGCGCAGTTCAAAGAAAGCGATCCGGCGCTCGGACATCTGCCGCGCCACGTAATCGACCAGCGCCGGCGGGTCCGAATCTGCCATGTCGTTGAACGGCACCAACGGGGATATCCGGATGGCGACGCGTCCCGCGCCGAACACCGAGATGGCGGCGTCGGTGACCTCGAGCAGCAATCGCGCCCGCTTCTCGATCGAACCACCGTACTCATCGGTACGGTCGTTGACGCTGTCGCGCAGGAATTGATCGATGAGATAGCCGTGCGCGCCGTGAATCTGCACGCCGTCGAAACCGGCGGCTCGCGCCCGCTCCGCCGCGCGACGGAAGGATTCGACGATTCCGGGAAGCTCGTCGGTCCCGAGCGGCCTCGGCGCCTCGTACGGCAATTTGCCCTTGGGCGTGTGAATGGATTCATTCCGAATCGGCTTGTTCGACGAGGAAATCGGCTGCACTCCGTTGATGGCCGAATGCGATGCCCGTCCGGGGTGCCAGATCTGCATGACGATGAGGCCCCCGGCGGCGTGGACCGCCTCCGTGACCTGTCGCCAGCCGGCCACGGTGGCATCGTCGAAGATGCCACCTTCGCCCAGGAAGGCGGAGGCGTCGGCCGCGACCATGGTGCACTCGGTCATGATCAAGCCGGCATCGGCGCGCTGGCTGTAATACTCGGTCATCAGCGCGTTGGGGACGTGCGTGGCGCCCGCCCTCACCCGCGTCAGGGGCGCCATGACCGCGCGATTCTTGAGGGACAGTTCGCCCGCTTGGATGGGAGTCAAAATTTTTGGTTGCATCCGGAAGAGGGTACCGGGCGGCGGAGAAGTGAGCAAGCCATGCGCCCGTGGTCACCGCGCGGGCCGAGATCCCGCGCGGGCTCATCGTGGCGGCGCGTCTTGTGGCGGGGCATCGAACTTGCTTGCGGCACTGTATAATCCAGAATTATTCTTTCGGCGCCTGGGGGGCTTCCGCCCCGGCACCGGTCACCGAGCGGGCCGCCGAGCAAGCGAGACACTGAATGACGGATGCCGCCGCGCTTCCCTTCCTCCCCTTCACCCGTCCGTCCATCGACGAGGCCACGATCGCCGAGGTGAGCGACGTCCTGCGTTCCGGATGGTTGACCAGCAATGGGCCCAAGGTGCAGGCGTTCGAAGCGGCCCTGTCCGAATTCTTCTCCGGTCGCGCGGTGCGTACCTACAATTCCGGCACGTGCACCATGGAAATCGCGCTGCGGGTCGCCGGGATCGGCCCCGGGGATGAAGTCATCACCACCCCCAATTCGTGGGTGGCCACCGCCAACGTCATCATCGAAGTGGGCGCCACCCCGGTTTTCGCCGACATCGATCCCCGCAGCCACAACATCGACGTTGCACGGATCGCGGAGGCCATCACCCCGCGTACGCGCGCCATCATCCCGGTCCACATGTGCGGCCTTCCCTGCGACATGGACGGTTTGTACGGTCTCGCGAGCCGGCATTCGCTGCGCATCGTCGAGGATGCGGCACAGGCGATCGGCTCCACGTGGAATGGCAAACGCATCGGAGCGTTCGGTGATCTGGTCTCGTTCAGTTTTCAGGTGAACAAGAACATCATGACCGGCGAAGGCGGCTGTCTCGTCGTCAACGATGACCGGGAAGCGTCGTTGGCGGAGCGATACCGTCTGCAGGGCGTTTCCCGCCGGGGACTGGACGGCATCGACGTGGACGTGCTCGGCGGGAAGTACAACATGACCGAGATCGCCGCCGCTCTCGGCCTTGCGCAATTGCGGCAGCTGGAAACCTTCAACGCGCGGCGCCAGGTGCTGGCACGGCATTATTTCGATTGTTTCGGCGCGCAGTTCGAGTCCGACAGCGGAGCCGAGTTGCCGGTGGCCGATTTTCAGAACGGCAACTGGCACATGTTTCATCTCGTGCTCCCGGAGCGCATCAGCCGTGCCGCGTTCATGCAACGCATGCTCGACGTGAAGATCGGGCTCGGTTTTCACTATGCGGCCATCCACTTGTTCACCCTGTACCGCAAGCGCGGCTTCCGGGAGGGCATGTTTCCCGTCGCAGAACGGATCTGCCGGCAGATCGTCACCCTGCCTTTGTTCCCCTCCATGACCCTGCACGACGTCGAACGGGTGGTCGCCGCGTGCAAATCCATACTCGGCGCATGACGGACGAGAGGTACCACGCTTGACGATGCTCACCATCCGCCGCTGGCATTCCTACCTGGGATTTTTCATTGCGCCGAGCGTGCTGTTCTTCACGCTCACCGGAGCCCTGCAACTGTTCGGCCTGCACGAGGCGCACGGAAGTTACACGCCGCCCGTCCTCGTGGAGAAGCTGAGCTCGGTGCACAAGGATCAGGAATTCGCGTTCGGCGATCACCACGAACCGGCCAGCTCCACCGCCGGTGCAGACTCGCCTCCCGCCGCGGCCACGGGCCACGACGCCACCAAGCCGGAGGAGAAGACCGAAATCCCGACGCTGTTGCTCAAGTGGTTCTTTCTGCTCGTGTCGCTGGGGCTCGTCGTATCGACCGCATTCGGACTGTGGATGGGTCTCAATCAGCCCAACCGCAGGAAGGCCGGCTGGCTGCTGCTGGCCGCGGGCACGGTCGTTCCGCTGGTGTTGCTGGCCCTCTGAGTTTCGATGCGGCCCGAGCGGCCCGACGGTACGCACCGCCGCAACGTCCGGCGAGGCGCTTGCCGCAGCGGCGGCCGCTTTCGGTGATTCCGCCGGTATCGCCCGAGCGCCGACGAGCG
>CAZZWZ010000010.1:226-26855 GCA_964657955.1 uncultured Steroidobacteraceae bacterium | reverse complement strand
TGGCCAGCGACGCGGTGCGCCGCGCCGTCGGACAGGCGTCGGGCGGTCCGGCGCCCGAGACGCTGTTGAAGGACGTGCTCGACGCCATCCACGCCGCCAAGGGCGATGCGCGCATCAAGCTCATCGTGCTGGACCTGGGCAATCTCGAGCCGTCGGGCCTGTCGAAATTGCAGGAAGTCGGCGCCGCCCTGCGTGATTTTCGCGCGGCGGGCAAGCGGGTGGTGGCCGCCGCCGATTCCCTGGATCAGAGCCAGTACTACCTGGCGGCGCAGGCCGGCGAGGTGTACCTCGATCCGCTCGGCCTGGTGTACCTCGACGGTTTCAGCTACTACCGCATGTTCCTCAAGGATGCGATCGACAAGCTGGGCGTCGACGTGAACGTGTTTCGTGCCGGGACGTTCAAGAGCTTCACCGATCAGTTCTCGCGCAGCGACATGGCGCCGAGCGAGCGTGAGGAGACCTCGGTGTGGCTGGATGCCCTGTGGAAGGCCTACGGCCAGGACGTCACCCAGGCGCGGTCCCTGCCGGCCAACGCGCTCGACGAGTACATCGCGGAGGAGCCCGCGGCGCTGACCGCCGTGAACGGCGACGCGGCGAAGCTCGCCCTGCAGCGGGGTCTGGTGACGGCGTTGAAGAGCCGGCGGCAACTGGCCGAGGAGCTCAAGGGACTGGTCGGGGAGGACTCGGACAGTCACTCCTTCAACTCCATCGGCATGACCCAGTACCTCGCCGGCGTCCACGGGAAACATTTGTTGACGCCAAAATCCGATGCCCGGGTGGGCGTCGTGGTCGCGTCCGGGGAGATTCTCGACGGCCACCAGCCTCCCGGGACCATCGGCGGGGAGAGCACCAGCGACCTGCTGCGGCAGGCGCGCTACGACAATACGATCAAGGCCGTGGTGCTGCGCGTCGACAGTCCGGGCGGCAGCATGTTCGCCTCGGAGCAGATCCTGCGCGAGGTGCAGAACCTGCGCAAAGCCGGCAAGCCGGTGGTGGTCTCGATGAGCACCTATGCCGCCTCCGGCGGCTACTACATCGCGGCGGCGGCCAATCAGATCTTCGCGAGTCCCACGACGCTCACGGGCTCCATCGGCGTCTTCTCCGTCATTCCCACCTTCCAACGCTCGCTGGAGAAGATCGGGGTGAAGGTGGACGGCCTCGGCACCACCCCGCTGGCCGGCGACATGCGGCTGGACCGCGCCCTCACCCCGGCGAGCCGGCAGATACTCCAGGCGTCCGTGAATCACGCGTATGCAGAGTTCCTCGCGCGCGTGGGCGAGGGCCGCAAGAAGACCGTCGACGAGGTGGACAAGATCGCGCAGGGGCGCGTCTGGGCGGGCATCGACGCCCAGCGCATCGGATTGGTCGACCACCTGGGCGGCCTCAAGGATGCGACCGAGGCCGCGGCGAAGCTCGCCGAGATCGGCGGCGATTTCGAGACGTACTACCTCGAGTCCGAGTTGAGCCTGCGCGAGCAACTGCTGATGCAGTTTCGTTCGGCCGCCGCCGGCCTGGGGCGGCTGGCCGGCCTGGACGCACCGCTCGGCGAGGCGAATCGCGTGGTGGACCCGTTGCTCGAGCAAGCCCGTGCCATCGCGAGGCTCAACGACCCGCGCGGCCTGTATGCCTACTGCTGGTGTCGCGAGCCGCGCGGACTGCGGCAGACACTGGGCGGACGCTGACCGCGCCCTCGGGCGCGTGACCGCGCCAGGGCGTCATCACCGCACCCCCGCCTCGCAGCCGCCACCGTGGCCCGCAACCCGACCGTCCCCCGGTCCCTCACCGCGCACGAGAAATCGGCGCTCCGCCCCTACGTCGACCAGGCCGATCTCGAGCGGGCGGTGCTGTACGACGGGCGCGTGCCCTGGTATCTCGGCCGGCGCTTCGCCGGCATCGTGCGCGGGCACCGGGTTTATCTGCGCGCAGGGGTGTATGACGCGGGCACCCCGGCCGGGCTCGCCCTGCTGGGACACGAACTCACGCACGTGACGCAGTATCGATGCGGCATGACCGCGTGGCGTTACCTGCTCTCCGCGCTGCGCGGCTACCGCCGTAGCCGCTACGAGCAGGAGGCGTTCGCCGTCCAGGCGCGCATCGAGCGCGACCTGCGGCGCGCCGACGCGGCCGCTACAGCGCCGTCCAGTCGAGGATGATCTTGCCCGACTTGCCGGAGTTCATGATCTCGAACCCCTCGATGTAGTCGTTCACGCCGAGACGATGCGTGATGACGGGCCGGACGTTCAGGCCGCTCTGCAGCATGCTCGACATCTTGTACCAGGTCTCGAACATCTCGCGACCGTAGATGCCCTTGATGACCAGTCCCTTGAAGATGACCTGGTTCCAGTCGATGGCGGTCTCGCCCGGCGGGATCCCCAGCATGGACACGCTGCCGCCGTGATTCATGGTGCGCAGCATGTCGCGCAGCGCCGCGGCATTTCCCGACATCTCGAACCCCACGTCGAAGCCTTCCTCCATGCCGAGGTCGCGCATGGCCTGATCCAGGGAATCGCGTGCGACGTTGAGCGCGCGCGATGCGCCCATGGCGGCCGCGAGTTCCAGGCGGTAATCGTTCACGTCGGTGATGACGACGTGGCGTGCCCCGCAGTGACGCGCGATGGCGACGGCCATGATGCCGATGGGGCCCGCCCCCGTGATCAGCACGTCCTCGCCGATCACGTTGAAGGCGAGGGCGGTATGCGTGGCATTGCCGAAGGGATCGAGGATGGATGCGATGTCGTCGTCGATGGCCTGCGGCAGTTTGAAGACGTTGGCCGCCGGGATGGTCAGATATTCCGCGAACGCGCCGGCGCGGTTCACGCCCACGCCCGACGTGTTGCGGCACAGGTGGCGCCGGCCGGCACGGCAGTTGCGGCAGTGACCGCAGGTGATGTGTCCCTCGCCCGATACCCGGTCCCCCGTCGCGAAGCCGCGCACCTCGCTGCCCATCTCGACGATCTCGCCGGCATATTCATGGCCCACGGCCATGGGCACGGGCACGGTTTTCTGCGCCCACGCGTCCCAGTTGTAGATGTGCATGTCGGTGCCGCAGATGGCGGAGCGGTGCACCTTGATCAATACGTCGTTGTGACCCACCGTGGGTTCGGGCACGTCCTGCATCCAGATTCCGGGTTCGGCCCGGGCCTTGACCAATGCTTTCATGCGAACCTCAATGAATGATGCCGAGCTCGCGCCCGGCGCGGCCGAACGTGGCGATGACGCGATCGAGCTGTCCGGTGTCGTGCGCCGCGTTCATCTGCGTGCGGATGCGCGCCTTGCCGTGCGGCACCACGGGAAAGGCGAAGGCCACCACGTACACGCCGTCCGCCTGGCATCGTTCGGCGAGCCGGGCGGCCAGGGGTGCATCGCCCAGCATCACCGGAATGATAGGGTGCTCTCCCGGCACCAGGTCGAAGCCCAGCGATTGCATGCCGGCCCGGAAGTGACGAGCGTTGGCGTGCACGCGCTCGCGCAGCTCCGCCGAGGTTTCGAGCAGATCGAGCACCCGCAGGGTGGCGGCCGCCACCGGCGGGGCGAGGCTGTTGGAGAACAGGTACGGCCGCGAGCGCTGGCGCAGCCAGGCCACGATTTCGCGTCGCGCCGCAACGTAGCCGCCGCTCGCGCCGCCCAGCGCCTTGCCGAAGGTGCCCGTCATGATGTCGATCCGGTCCATCACGCCGCGCAGCTCGTGCGAGCCGCGGCCGGTGGCGCCGATGAAGCCCGTGGCGTGCGAGTCGTCCACCATCACCAGGGCCCCGTAGCGGTCGGCCAGCGCGCTGATCCGGTCGAGCCTGGCGATGGATCCGTCCATCGAGAACACGCCGTCGGTGGCGATCAGGCGCAGCCGCGCGTCCTGCGAATCCCGCAGGGCGGTTTCCAACTGCTCCAGATCGTCGTTCGCATAGCGCAGACGACGGGCCTTGCACAGCCGGATGCCGTCGATGATGCTGGCGTGATTCAATGAATCGCTGATCACGGCGTCCCGCTCGTCCAGCAGGGTCTCGAACAGTCCGCCGTTCGCGTCGAAGCACGACGAGTACAGGATGGTGTCCTCCATGCCCAGGAACGCGCTCAGCCGCTCCTCCAGTTCGCGGTGCACGCGCTGGGTGCCGCAGATGAACCGCACCGAGGCGACGCCATAACCGTAGCGCGCCAGGGCGTCGTGGGCGGCGGCCACCACCGCCGGATGATTCGCAAGGCCCAGATAGTTGTTGGCGCACAGGTTGATGAGTTCGCGCCCGTCGTCGAGCACCACGGTGGGGCCCTGGGCCGACCCGATGATCTTCTCGCGCTTGAGCAAGCCCGCCGCATCCAGCGCTTCCGTGTCCTGGCTGAGCCGGCTCCGAAATTCTTGCAGGGCGCTCATCGCGGTATTATAGCGGCCGCATCCTCCCGCAGGGGCATTCTCGAGGCGCACCGCATGACGTCCGGCGACGACATCGTCAACCGATTGGATAAATGGCTGTGGCACTGCCGGTTTTACAAAACGCGGAGTTTGTCGGCGGCTGCCATCACGGGAGGCAGGGTGCATCTGAACGGCGAGCGCGTGAAATCCGCGCACCGCGTGCGCATCGGCGACCGGCTCAACCTGTCATTGGGAGGTCTGGTGGCGGAGTTCGAGGTGCTCGGTCTGCCGTCGCGTCGCGGTCCGGCGAGCGAGGCGCAGACGCACTACCTGGAGACGCCGGCGAGCTTCGCACGACGGACGGTGTTGCGCGAGCAGCAGCGGCTCGCCGACCTGTCGCGCCCGCGTTCCGATGCGCGGCCCGACAAGCGCGACCGCCGCCGGTTGCTGCGTTTGCAGCGCGACCAGGGCTGAGCCCTGCGGGCGCGCCACCGACTAGGTCCACAGATCCGCCGTGTTCTCCGGATTTTCCGGCGCATCCCACTCGCATTCCGCGGCCGTTTCCGGTTCCAGCGTGGTCCAGACGGCTGAGCGCCAGCAGGCGGTGACCAATCCCGCGGTGGGCAGATCGCGCGCCTGGGGATGCGGGCCCAGGCGGCCGGCGATCTGGCTCAACCCGGGGTTGTGGCCGCAGATGAGGACGTGCCCGACGCGTGCATCGAGTTGCTTCAGCAAACGCCAGGTGGTCTCGGGCGTGGCCAGGTACAGCTCGCGGGCCGCCTGCAGCTGTCTGGCCTCCAATTCGCACGCGGCGGCCACGATGGCGGCGGTGGCCCAGGCGCGTTCGGCCGGGCTCACCAGAACGAGGTCCGGAACCAGGTTCTTTTGCACCATGCGCGCGGCGATCTCGTGGGCTTCGGCGTTGCCGTGCCGCGTGAGCGCGCGCTCGAAGTCATCCGGACAGCCGTCCACGGGCTGCGCCTGGCCGTGACGGAGCAGGGTCAGTCGGCGCGTATCCATACGTGCCCGTCCGCGACTTTCGTCTCGAACACGTCAACCGGCTCGTAGGCCGGCGGGGACAGGGCGGCGCCCGTCCTCAGGCAGAACCGCGCACCATGTCGCGGGCACAGGATCTCCGCGCCCTCGATGGCGCCGCCGGTGAGTTCGGCGCCGTCATGCGTGCACACGTCCTCGATGGCGAAGAACTCGGTGCCGCTGCGGGCCACCGCAATGAGACGGCGGCCCACGGCCACGGAGACCGTCGCGCCGTCCTGCAGCGCATCGGTGGGGCCCGCGTCGATCCATTTCCCGGCGCTCACATCATTCCCGTCTGCAGACGCGCTTCGTCCGACATCATGGTCTGGTTCCACGGCGGGTCGAAGATCAATTCCACGTCGGCCCGCGACACGGTGGGCACGATCTGCACCTTTTCGCGGACGTCCTGCACCAGCACCTCGCCCATGCCGCAGCCGGGCGCCGTCAACGTCATCTTGATGGCCACCGCGTGGGTGGCATCGTCGTTCCGGCTCACGTCGCACTCGTAGATCAACCCCAGGTCGACGATGTTGACGGGTATCTCCGGGTCGAAGCAAGTCTTCAATTGCTGCCACACCACGGCTTTGATGTCCTCCTCGGTGGCGCCCGGCGGCACCTCGGGCGGCGCGGCCACCGTCTTGCCGATGGCATCCGCGTCCTGTCCGGCGATGCGAAACAAGTTGCCGTCGATGTACACGGTGAAACTGCCGCCCAGCGCCTGGGTGATGTAGCCGACGGAGCCCAGCTTCAGATTCACCTCGACGCCCGCGGGGATGGCGACGGCCTTGAGTTCGCGTTGCACGACGATGGGTTCGTTTTCGTAGGAATGCATCGCGAAGCTCACTCGGTCGAAACGGCGGGCAGGGCTCGAGGATCGGGCGCGCGCAGCGCAGCGGCCAGCGTGTGCCAGCACAGGCTCGCGCATTTCACGCGGGCGGGAAATTCCCGCACGCCCGACAAGGCGGCCAGTTTTCCCAGGGCGTCGCTGGGTGCCGCATCGTCGGTGAGCAGGCTGTGCACGCGTTCGAACAGCATGAGGGCTTCGTCGCGCGTCCGGCCCTTGACCGCCTCGGTCATCAGCGAGGCCGACGCCGTCGAGATGGCGCAGCCCTGGCCGTCGAAGCGGATGTCCTCGATCTGCTCGCCGGTCATCTTCACCCGCACGGTGAGGCGGTCGCCGCACAGGGGATTGACCCCCTCGACGCTCGCGTCGGCCGGGTCGAGCACGCCGAAATTTCGCGGCTTGCGGTTGTGGTCCAGGATCACGTCCCGGTACAGGTCATTGAGCTCCATGGCACTCTCTCACGCGAACATCGAGCGGGCGCGTTCCACCGCGACACCCAGCCGGTCGATCTCCTCGAACGTGTTGTAGAAGGCGAACGAAGCCCGGGCGGTGGCCGGCAGCTTGAAGAATTCCATCACGGGCATGGCGCAGTGGTGCCCGGTGCGAATGGCGATCCCATCCTCGTCGAGAATGGTGCCCAGATCGTGGGGGTGCACGCCGTCCACGACGAAGGACACCAGGCTGGCCTTGTCCTTCGCGGTGCCCACGATGCGCAGTCCCTCGATCCGGCTCAATACGCGGGTGGCGTGGTCGAGCAGCGCCGTTTCGTGCGCATGCGCGCCGGCGAGGTCCAGGCCGCCGAGGAACCCGACGGCGGCGCCCAGTCCGATGGCGCCGGAGATGTTGGGCGTGCCCGCCTCGAATTTGTACGGCAGGCTGTTGTAGGTGGTTTTTCCGAAGCTCACGGTGAGAATCATGTCCCCGCCGCCCTGCCACGGCGGCATGCGGTCGAGCAGCGCCTCGCGTCCGTAGAGCACGCCGATCCCGGTGGGCCCGAACAGTTTGTGCCCCGAAAACGCATAGAAGTCGCAGCCCAGCGCCTGCACGTCCACCGGCAGGTGCGGCACGGCCTGGGCGCCGTCGATCAGGGTCACGATGCCGCGCGCCTTGGCGGCGGCGATCAGACGCCGCACGGGCAGCACGGTACCCAGCGCATTGGAGACGTGCGCGCAGGCGAACAATCGCGTGCGCTCGGTCATCAACGCTTCGACGGCGTCGAAGTGCACTTCGCCCCGCGCGTCCATGGGCGCCACCACCAGCTTCGCGCCGGTCTGCTCGCACACCAGCTGCCAGGGCACGATGTTGGCGTGGTGCTCCAGGTAGGTGATCAGGATCTCATCGCCGCTCTTGAGCAGCGGCCGCGCGTAGCTCTGCGCGACCAGATTGATGGCCTCGGTGGTCCCGCGCACGAAGATGATCTCGCTGCGCGACCGGGCATGGATGAAGCGCACCAGCCGGTCGCGCGCCGCCTCGTAAAGGCCGGTCGCCTCCTGGCTCAGGGCGTGGACCCCGCGGTGGATGTTGGCGTGATGGTGCCGCTCGTAGTCGTCCACCGCGTCGATGACCGCCTCGGGCCGCTGCGACGAGGCGCCGTTGTCGAGGTAGGCCAGCGGTTTGCCGTGCACCTGCCGGGCCAGCACCGGGAACAGCGCGCGGACCGACTCAACGTCGAATCGAGATTCTTCGGCTAAAGCCATGGTATTCATCGGAAACTTTTCAGTAATTGTGAATCGGGCAGCTGCGAGATCAGCGCAGTTTCGATGGCAGACCGGGCCGACGGCACGGACATGTCGGTCAACACGTCGGCAAGAAAGGCGTAGACCAACAAACTCTGCGCGGTCTGCCGGTCGACCCCGCGCGACAGCATGTAGAACAGCATGTCCGGATCGAGGCGCCCGACGGTGGCGCCATGGGCGCACTTGACCTCGTCGGCATGGATCTCCAGCTGCGGTCGGGTGTCGATTTCGGCCTTGGGCGACAGCAGCAGCCCGCGGCACGATTGGCGCGAATCCGCGTGCAGCGCGTCGGCATTCACCACCACCTTGCTGTTGAACACCACGCGGCTGGTGTCGCCTGCGATGGCGCGCGCGGTCTGACGGCTGCGCGTGTCGCGTGCGTTGTGCGTCACGATGTTGACGCAGTCCACGTGCCGCGATTCGTGCCCCACCAACAGCGAGTAACTGTCCAGGGCGGCGCCTGGCTGGTCCAGCCGGGCTTCGAGCGAATTGCGGACCAGCGCGCCGCCGAGCGCGATGGTGAACTGCCTGCAGCGGCTGTTGCCGCCCTGGCGCACGGTCAGGGAGTCGATATGACTGGCATTGGCCCCCGTGGCGAACACGCGGTAGTGCTCGATCTGCGAATCCGTGCCCGCCGCGACGTGCGTGGCGGAATTGCAGAGGGGCGGAGTGTCGCCCTGTTCGACGAAGTGTTCGATGATGGTGGCGCTGGAACCCGGCGCCGCGTCGATGATGACCCGCGGGAACGCCACCGCGTCGGCGGCGCCGGACGTGAGCAGGTGCAGGATCACCAGCGGGGTGGTCACCCTGGCGCTGATCCGCAGATACAGGCCGTCCTCGAACAAAGCGGTGTTGAGCAATGCCCAGCGGGCCTGATCCGCATCCGAGAGCGGCTCCAGATGCGCCGCGATTTTACCTGGATCGACTCGAGCTAACTCTCGTAAGCTACTAATTTCTATACCATTATATAGGGCGTCCCCCTGCGTCGGCAGCGACGGGTGGCCGTTCACCATGAGCACGGTGACGGCGGGCTCGCCCCCGTCCAGCAGCGACAGGGAGGCGTGCGGCTGCAACCCGAGCGGGCTGCGCGGCGCATCGACGTAGCGCTTCAGCGCCAGGTGCCGCAGATTCGTGTAGCGCCAGCTCTCGTCACGCGTGGTGGGCAACCCGAGGCGCAGGACCCGCTGCATGGCCTCTTCGCGCAGGCGCGCCAGACCGTCCGCTTCGCGCGCCAGCCACTGCGCCTCGAAGGCGCGCAGTGCCGGCGACGGCGGCGCGGGCGTGTGCGGGATCGCGTTCATGCGCCCACGGCTTCCCGCACCCAATCGTAGCCCCGCTGCTCCAGCTCCAGCGCGAGCGAACGGTCGCCCGACTTGAGGATGCGGCCGCCCGACAGGACGTGCACGTAATCAGGGACGATGTAATCCAGCAGGCGCTGATAATGGGTGACCAGCACCACCGCGCGCGCCGGACTGCGCAGACTGTTGACGCCCATGGAGACCACCTTGAGCGCATCGATGTCGAGTCCGGAGTCGGTTTCGTCGAGGATGGCCAGCTTCGGCTCCAGCACCAGCATCTGCAACACCTCGTTGCGCTTCTTCTCGCCCCCCGAGAAGCCCTCGTTGACCCCCCGGGTCAGGAACGCTTCGTTCATCTGCATGAGTTTCATCTTCTGCTTGATCAGCGCCAGGAAATCGTAGGCGTCGACCTCGGGCTGGCCTGCCGCCTTGCGCTTCGCGTTCAAGGCCGCCTTGAGCAGGTAGACGTTGTTCACGCCCGGAATCTCCACCGGATACTGAAATCCGAGGAACAATCCCGCCCGCGCCCGTTCCTCGGCGGCGAGCGCCAGCAAATCCTGACCCTCGAAGGAGACGGCTCCGCCGGTGACCTCGTACTCCTGACGCCCCGCGAGCACCTGGGCCAGCGTGCTCTTGCCCGAACCGTTCGGACCCATGATGGCGTGCACTTCCCCCGCGTTGACCCGCAGGTTCACCCCCTTGAGGATGTCCTTGCCCGCCACGCGAGCGCACAGATTATCGATGGTAAGCAACATATCTCCTTCAATTGATCGATCGTCATCGCACGCCGCCGCGGGCGTCCGCCGGGCCCGCGCGCCCTAGCCCACGGCGCCCTCCAGGCTCACGCTCAACAGGTTCTGCGCCTCGACCGCGAACTCCATGGGCAATTCCTTGAACACCACCTTGCAGAAACCGCTGACGATCATGTTCACGGCATCCTCCGCGGAAATTCCGCGCTGCCGGCAGTAAAAAAGCTGGTCCTCGCCGATCTTCGAGGTGCTGGCCTCGTGCTCGACGGTGGCGGTGGGGTTTTTGACCTCCATGTACGGGAAGGTGTGCGCCGCGCACTGCGGCCCCATCAGCAACGAATCGCACTGGGTGAAATTGCGCGCGCCGTCGGCGCCCGGCAGGATCTTCACCAGCCCGCGGTACACGTTCGCGCCGTGACCGGCGGATATTCCCTTCGAAACGATGGTGCTCTTGGTGTTGCGCCCGATGTGGATCATCTTGGTGCCGGTGTCCGCCTGCTGATAATTGTTGGCCACCGCCACGGAATAGAATTCGCCCACCGAGTGATCGCCGCGCAGCACGCAACTCGGATATTTCCACGTGATGGCGGACCCCGTCTCCACCTGGGTCCAGGAAATCTTCGAATTCCGGCCCCGGCACTCGCCCCGCTTGGTCACGAAATTGAAAATTCCGCCGAGGCCGTTCTCGTCGCCGGGATACCAGTTCTGCACCGTCGAGTACTTGATGCGCGCGTCGTCGAGCGCCACCAATTCCACCACGGCGGCGTGCAGCTGGTTCTCGTCCCGCATCGGCGCCGTGCAGCCCTCGAGGTAACTGACCGAGGCGCCCTCGGCCGCGATGATGAGGGTGCGTTCGAACTGGCCGGTCTTGGCGGCGTTGATGCGAAAATAGGTCGACAGCTCCATGGGGCAGCGCACGCCCGGCGGGACGTACACGAACGAACCGTCGGAAAACACGGCGGAGTTCAATGCCGCGAAAAAATTGTCGCCGGCCGGAACCACCGCGCCGAGATACTGCTCGATCAATGCCGGGTGGTCGCGCACGGCGTCCGAAAAGGAACAAAAAATCACGCCCGCCTTGCCGAGCTTGTCCTTGAAGGTGGTGGCCACCGACACGCTGTCGAAGACCGCATCCACGGCGACGCCTGCGAGGCGCGCGCGCTCGTGCAGGGGAATGCCGAGCTTGGCGTAGGTGGCCAGCAGCTTCGGGTCCACCTCGTCCAGGCTCTGCGGCGCATTCGCCGGCGCGCGCGGCGCCGAATAGTAGGAAATGTCCTGATAATCGATGGGCTTGTAGTGCACGTGGGCCCACGAGGGTTCGGTCATGGTCTGCCAGTGACGGAAGGCCTTGAGGCGCCAGTCGAGCAGGAAGCGAGGTTCCCGCTTCTTCAGCGAGATGGCGGCAACCACGTCCTCGTCGAGGCCCGGCGGCAGGCTGTCGGACTCGATGTCCGTCACGAAGCCGTGGCGGTACTTTTGATTGATCAGCGCTTCGACGTCCTGGGTTTTGCTAGACACGGGTGTTTCCAATGGGAGTGTTCGAGACATTGAAGAGGGTGGTCATCGAGACGTCGCAAGGCCGCGCATCGAGACGTCGTCAAGGCTGCTCGCCGTTACGCCGGGTGGGGGCGAGAGCTGCATTGCACAAGCCTCGCTGCTCACGACGTTCGCGGATCCGGCCGCCCTTCGGCCGCCATTCCGAGGGAACGCAGGTCGGGCACCTCGAGCCCCGCCAGCTGCTGCAGGGTCACGTCGTCCAGCGCCCGGCGGATGGCGATGTTGACGCGCTGCCAGGCGCCGCCCACGCGGCACTGTCGCTCGATTCCGCAGCGGCTCGACGCGCCGCTGCATTCGGTGATCGCAATGGGGCCCTCGAACACGTCGAGTATCTGCGTCGCGGTGATGAGCTCGGGTTTTCGCGCCAGCCGATAACCGCCCTGCGCGCCGCGCGCGGAGAGCACCAATCCGGCCCGCTGCAACCCCTTCAAGACCTTGCTCACGGTGGGCAGCTTGAGGCGGGTGGCCTCGGCCAGCTCCGCCGCCGCGCGATGTCGGGAGGGATCCTGTGCCAGACTGGCGAGCACCACCGTGGCGTAATCCGTCAACTTGGCCATTCGCAGCATAATGTGTCGCTTCCGGATCGCTCATGTAGGACGAGTTTAGTCCTATTTGATCGGAAGTTCCAGACGGGACGAGGAAGTGCTGGACGCGGCGGAACGGGGTCGATTTTGTTATCCTCCGCGTCGCACCGTTCCCGAGCCACGAGAGAAGCCGCCCACATGAACACTTCAGAACTGAGCGCCACGGCGCATGCCATGGTCGCGAACCATCGGGGAATTTTGGCCGCCGACGAGAGCACCAGCACCATCGGCAAACGCTTCGCTTCCATCAAGCTGGAATCCACCGAGGAGCATCGTCGCCGCTATCGCGAGATGTTGTTCACCGCGCCGGGAGCCACCGATCACATCAGCGGCGTCATCCTGTACGACGAGACGCTGCGTCAGAAGACCTCCGACGGCGTGCCGTTCCCGGCCTACCTGTCGAAGCTGGGCATGGTGCCCGGCATCAAGGTCGACACCGGCGCGAAACCCCTGAGCGGTTTCCCGGGCGAGACCATCACGGAGGGGCTCGACGGCCTGCGCGAGCGGCTCGCCGAGTACTATAAGCTGGGCGCGCGCTTCGCCAAGTGGCGGGCCGTGATCGACATCGGTGCCGGCATCCCCACCGGTTACGCCATCGACGCCAACGCCGAGGCGCTGGCCCGGTACGCGGCGCTGTGCCAGGAGGCGAGCATCGTCCCCATCGTCGAACCGGAAGTGCTGATGGACGGTGCTCACACGCTCGAACGCTGCGAGGAGGTGACGAACCGGGTGCTGGATCGCGTCTTCTCGCACCTGTTCGCCGCGCGCATCGCGCTCGAAGGCATGGTGCTCAAGCCGAACATGGTGATTTCCGGGAAGAAGTGCGGCGAGCAGGCGTCCCCTGAGCAGGTGGCGGAAGCCACCATTCGCACCTTGAAGCGGCAGGTGCCGAGCGCGGTGCCGGGCATCGCTTTTCTCTCCGGCGGCCAGGGTCCGGTGGACGCCACCCTGCACCTGAGCTTGATGAACGCCGCCGGGCCGCTGCCCTGGGCGCTCACCTTCAGCTACGGACGCGCCTTGCAGGAAGATGCGCTCAGCGCGTGGGGCGGAAAACCGGCCGCGTTCGACGCGGGGCAGAAGGCTTTCTCCGCGCGCGCGAAGTTGAACGGCCTGGCGGCCGCCGGCACGTACAAACGCTCCATGGAAGGTTCCGCGGCCTGATCGCCCGCGTGTCGCGGTAACTCATTGAACGCAGC
This sequence comes from uncultured Steroidobacteraceae bacterium, assembly GCA_964657955.1. Taxonomy (GTDB): domain Bacteria; phylum Pseudomonadota; class Gammaproteobacteria; order Steroidobacterales; family Steroidobacteraceae; genus Bog-1198. Next base: position 13,514 of record CAZZWZ010000010.1, on the reverse strand, counting down.
AGTCCCCATCGTCGACATCCGCGGCTTGACCTACTCCATCGGGGGCCGGCCGGTCTTCGACGGGCTCGACATGCAGGTGCCGCGGGGCCGGGTGACCGCCGTGATGGGGCCGAGCGGCACCGGCAAGACCACGTTGCTGCGCCTCATCACGGGCCAGGTGCGTGCGGACGGCGGCTCCATCGAGGTGGCCGGTCAGGACATGCGGACCCTGAAGCGTGCGGACCTGTACGTGCTGCGGCGGCGCATGGGCATGCTGTTCCAGAACGGCGCGCTGCTCACCGACCTGAGCGTGTTCGAGAACGTGGCGTTTCCGTTGCGGGAGCACACGGATCTGCCGGAACGGCTGATCCGTCAACTGGTGCTCACCAAGCTGCAGGCCGTGGGGCTGCGCGGCGCGGCGGAGTTGTCCCCGTCCGAACTGTCGGGCGGCATGAGCCGTCGGGTGGCGCTGGCGAGGGCCATCGTCATGGACCCGGAGCTATTGATCTATGATGAGCCGTTCGTCGGATTGGACCCGATCTCGATGGGCGTGATCCTGCGGCTGATCCGGCGCCTGAACGACACCCTGGGGCTCACCAGCATCGTCGTGTCGCACGACGTCGAGGAGATCTCGACGGTCGCCGACAACGTGTACCTGCTCTCCGGCGGCAAGGTGGTGGCCAACGGCACGCCGCAGGAGCTGCGGACGTATCCATCGGAAATAGTCCGGCAATTCGTCGGTGGCCTGGCCGACGGACCCGTGCCGTTTCATTACCCCGCACCCGATTATTTCGACGAGTTGCTGGCGTCCGGCGAAGCCAATTGAGCGTGTTCAGGGAGCTATGGCGGAGTCTGGTCGACTCGCTGGTCGAACTGGGCGCGGTGGTGCGGTTCCTGCTGCGGCTGATCGCGGCCATCCCGGGACTGCTGCTGCGCATCGATCTGCTCGCGGCGCAGATCTGGAACGCCGGGGCGCTGTCGCTGGTCATCATCATGCTGTCCGGACTGTTCGTCGGCATGGTGCTCGGCCTGCAGGGCTTCCAGCTGTTGCAGCGCTTCGGATCCGAGGAGGCCCTCGGCGTCGCGGCCGCCATCGGCCTGGTGAAGGAGCTGGGGCCGGTGATCACCGCGCTGCTGTTCGCCGGCCGGGCAGGGACCGCGCTGGCCTCTGAACTCGGTTTGATGCGTGCCACCGATCAGCTGTCGGCCATGGAGATGATGGCCGTCGACCCCATCAAACGCGTGGTCGTCCCGCGCTTCCTCGGCGGCGCCATCGCCATGCCCCTGCTCGCCGCCATCTTCAGCGTGATCGGCATCTACGGAGCGCAGCTCATCGGCGTGCAGATCATGGGCGTGGATTCGGGCAGTTTCTGGTCGCAGATGCGCGCCGGCGTCGGCCTCAGCGACGTCTACGAGGGCATCGTGAAGAGCTGCATCTTCGGCGTCGCGTGCAGCTTGATCGCGGTGTACGAGGGCTACTACGCCACGCCCACGGCCGCCGGCGTCGGTCGGGCCACCACGCGCACGGTGGTGACGTCGGCGGTGGTCGTGCTGTTCCTGGATTACTTGCTGACGGCAGCGTTTCTGTAGGAGAGTTGTAACATGCGCAGGTCGAGTACGTTGAATCTCGGAACCGGTACGTTCGTGGTGCTGGGCTTCGCCGCGTTGTTCTTCCTGACCACGCAGACCACCAGCCGCGGCCTGTCCTTCGGCGGCACGCCGCATTACGACGTCACGGCCAAATTCGACAACATCGGCGACCTGCGGGTGGGGGCGCCGGTGTCCATGGCCGGAGTGGAGATCGGACGCGTGGTGAAGATCGATTTCGACACGAAGGAATACAAGGCGGTGGTGTTGATGCGGCTCAACGACAAGTACGATCAGATACCCGTCGACAGCGATGCCAGCATCTACACGCAGGGTCTGCTGGGCGGCAAGTTCGTCGGCCTGACCGCGGGCGGCTCCGACACGTATCTGAAGGACAAGGGTCAGATCGACTTCACCCAGTCGGCCTTCGTGCTCGAGAATCTCATCGGTCAGTTCCTGGCGAACGTCGCCAAGAGTCAATCCAACCCGGACGCCTCCAAAAAGGATGCGGCCCCGTCCACGGAGAAAACGAAATGAATCGCAACGACTTGATCGCCATCCGGCGCCGGCGGCTCGGGGCCCTGTTGACGTGCTGCGGTCTTGCCGCCGCCGCGGGTGCCCAGGCGCCTGCCGGCGCGCCGGCTTCCGGCACCGCACCCGCCGCTTCGACTCCGGCCGCCGCGGCGAACACCCTCGGCCCCCAGCAAACCGTCGAGGACTCGGCGAAGCGCATGCTTACCGAACTCGACGCCAACCGGCCGATGTACGCGAAGGACCCGGCCAAGCTGGACGCATTGGTCGCCAACGTGCTGCTGCCGAACTTCGACAGCGAATATTCGGCGCGGCTCGTGCTGGGCCAGACCTGGCGCACCGCCACTCCCGAGCAGCGCAAGCGCTTCGTCGATGCCTTCTACCATTCGCTGCTGCGCAACTACGGCAATGCGCTGATCAATTTCACCGCCGATCGATTCGTCATCCTGCCTTACAAGGGCGACCCCGGCGACACCACCGCCACGGTGCGCACCGAGGTCAAGCGTTCCTCGGGCGAGAAAGTGCCGGTGAATTTCAGCCTGCGCAAGACCGAGTCCGGCTGGAAAGCGTGGGACGTGGTCATCGAAGGCATTTCCTACGTGAAGAGTTTCCGCACCGATTTTTCGTCCGAGATCCAGCAAAAAGGACTGGATGAGGTCATCCATCGCCTCGAAACCGACGGCAAGGTCAGTCCGAACAGCACGGTGAGCGGTACCGGGACTTGAGCGCTGCGGCGGAGCGCTCGGCCGGCGCGACATTCGAGACGCTGGACGGGCAGCGGTCGCGCGTGGTGGGACTGCTCGAGTTCGCCACCGTCACCCGTCTGCTGCCGCTGGGAGCGGCCGCCATCGGCGAGGGACACGCGTCCGTCATCGATCTCGGCAGCGTCACGGACAGCGACAGCGCCGGTCTTGCGCTGCTGATCGAGTGGCTGAGCGTCGCGCGAGGCATCGGCCGCCCGCTGCGCTACGAAAACGTCCCGTCGCAACTGCAACAGCTCGCCCGGCTCAGTGAAGTGGAAGATTTATTGATCCACACCGGCTGAGGCGCCGCTGCCCGCGCGGTGGCCCGGCAGGCAGTCTGCCGCCGCGGCCGCGCACCCGGTCCTGCGGCCCGCCCGCTCAGGCGGCCGCTTCGTACCCGTTACTGCGGTTGGCTCGCCTGCGGCTGCGTGGGGCTTTGCGGCGGGGGCGGGGCCTGCGGCGGCTGCGCAGGAGCCGGGACGTCCGGCGCGTTGTCGGGGGTCGCGGCCGGATCACGCTTGGTCGAGGTGTCGACGTCGGGGTCCACGCCCGGATCGACGAAGGTCTCCTCCTTGACCTTGCCGTCGGCCACCAGATAGGCGCGCCGCTGCAGGTAGGCATCGCGCACGAAGGCATAGGGGTCGTAGGTGTTCTTGAGGGTGTCGTCCAGCGACAGCAGGCGTGCGCGCCGATCGGTGAAGTCCGGCAGGTACAGACCATATTCGATGTACTTGTTCTTGATGTAGGCGCGCGGATTCGTGTAGCCGTCCACCACGCGTGCGGGCGCATCCCGTAGATCGGAGGGGCCGAGCACCGGGATTTCGATGAATGGTCCCGAATGCACGCCCCACTTGCCCAGCGTCTGGCCGAAGTCCTCGTCGTTGCGATCGAGGCCGGCGGCCGACGCGGGATCGAGCACGCCGGCCAATCCCACGGTGGTGTTCAGGATGAAGCGCCCGAGATCGTTGGCCGCCGCGAGGAATTTTCCCTGCAACGCGTCGTTCAGCATCACGGTGGGCGTCTCGAGATTGGAGAAGAAGTTGGTCACGCCGGTGCGAACGGGTGCGGGCACGATCTTCACGTAGGTTTGCGCCACCGGCTTGGCGATCGCCCGGTCCAGGGCGTCGTTGACCCGGTAGACGCCGCGGTTCCACGATTCCCACGGATCCTGCGGCGAGCGCGGGCTGTTCGGCGGCAGGCTGACGCAGGCGCTCAGGGCGCTCGCGAACAATACGGCGAGTGCGCTGCGTGCGCGGCCTTCCATCGGCATGATGCTTCTCTCTTTCAACTGGGTGATGCTTCCGAAGACGGCTTCCGGGCCGCCCTCACGATACAGGGTTTGCTTTGTACTGCAAAGTATTCGTCAATGCCGCCCATTGCCGTTCCCGCCGTCGTCCGCGACGGTGTTCTTCCGATCCTTGGGCATGGCGGCCTTGATCTCGTCGAGGCGCGCGCTGAACCGGGCGCGCTGAACGGCGTCGAGCCCGGGCAGCGCAAGCGCGAGCTGCAACTGGGTGGCCGACATCTTCAGATCGCCGCTCATGACCCAGTAGAATGACATGTAGTAGTAGGAGTCCGCCAGGTCGCCGGCGGCGCTCGCCGCCTTGGCGATGAGCTTGGTCTGATCGGGCGTGGGATCGACCACGTTGAACAGATCGTCCAGGAGCAGCTGGGCCCGCTTGTTGTCGCCGCTGCGCATGAGCGTCTCGGACAGCCGAATCGTCACGGGAACGTTGCGCGGGAACAGGGTGATGGCCTTGTCGAGGACGGCCTGCGACTCCTTCAGCTGGCCGTTCTGCATGTAGGCCTGGCCGAGGGCGCCGTAGAACTGATTCACCTTGGGATACTCGCGCACCAGGGATTGCAGATCGGGAATCGCAGCCGCCGGATTTTTCATGGTGAGGTCGGCGATGTCGCGTCCGTAGCGTTCCTCGATGGTCAGTCCCGCGCCGTTCTTGACCAGACTCGCATAGTAATCGCGCACGGCGCGCGGGTCTCCCACCAGGGATCGCAGCCGCTCGCGCATCAGTTTGTAGCCCAGCGAGTCCTCGTGATGCACGCGGCCGATCTGTTCGGCGCGGTTGCGGGCCTCGGCGACGCGCTCGGCCGAGAGCGGATGGTCGATCAGAAAGCCCACCGCGGACACCCGGCTCGGCTCGGGCGAATTGCGCTCCAGTTCCTGGAAGAAGGCGGCCATGCCCAGCGGGTCGTAGCCCGCGGTGGACATGGTGCCGATGCCGACGCGATCGGCCTCGAACTCGTTGGCCCGCGTGTAGTTGATCTGGTGCTGGATGCCCGCGCTCTGGGCGGCCAGGATTCCGCCCTCCATGGCGCCGGGCGAGCTGTGCCCGGCCGTCGCGCCCAGCAGGATGGCCGCCAGCATCGCCGCGGTGGCGACCAGTCCGGCGTGACTCTGATCGATGAGGCCGCGGACGAAGTGACGCTGGGTGACGTGCGCCGTTTCGTGGGCCATCACCCCGGCGAGCTGGCTCTCGTTGTGCGTGGCCAGTATCAGGCCGCTGTTGATGGCGATGAAGCCGCCGGGGATGGCGAATGCGTTGATGACGGGCTCGCGCATCACGAAATAGTAAAACTGATGCTGCCCGGCCTCGGTGTCGATATCGGCGCGGCTCGACAAGGTATGGCCGATTTCCTGGATGTAATCGCTGATCTCGGGGTCTTCCAGCACCGCGCCCGTCTGCTCGATCTGTCGAAACCAGCCCAGGCCGGCCTGGTATTCGTCGTCGAGGGACACCGCTGCGTTCGCCGGACTGCCCAGCTCGGGCAGATTTTGATCCACGGCCGAGCCGGTGCCCTCGGCCCAGCCCACGCCCATGCTCGAGCTCAAGGCGAGGGCCAGGGCGAAGGCCGAGAAGCCGCCCGCGGCCTTCACAGCACTTCCGAGGCGTAGTCCGCCAGTCGGGAGCGTTCGCCGCGCACCAGCGTGATGTGGCCCGAATAGGCCCAGCCGTGGAAGCGGTTCACCACGTACGTGAGGCCTGAGGTGGTCTCCGTGAGGTAGGGCGTGTCGATTTGCGCGATGTTGCCCAGGCACACCATCTTCGTCCCGGGACCCGCCCGGGTCACGAGCGCCTTCATCTGTTTCGGCGTCAGGTTCTGCGCCTCGTCGATGATGATGAAGCGGTTCAGGAAGGTGCGGCCGCGCATGAAGTTCAACGACCTGATCTTGATGCGATGGCGCAGCAGGTCGTTGGTGGCGCCGCGCCCCCAGGTGCCGCCGGGCTGGCTCTGGGTGAGCACCTCCAGGTTGTCCATGAGCGCGCCCATCCAGGGTTCCATCTTCTCCTCCTCGGTGCCCGGCAGGAACCCGATGTCCTCCCCCAGCGGAATCGTCACGCGCGTCATGATGATCTCGCTGAAGCGGTTGTGATCGAGCGTCTGCGCGAGTCCCGCCGCCAGCGTCAGCAGGGTCTTGCCGGTGCCTGCGGGACCCAGGATGGTGACGAAATCGATCTCCGGATCCATGAGCAGATTCAACGCGAAATTCTGCTCGCGGTTGCGCGAGGAGACGCCCCAGACGTTGTTGCGTTCGGTGCGGTAATCCACGGTGAGCTCCAGGATCGCCGAGTCGCCCTCGATCGTGCGCACCAGCGCCTCGACCCCGTGCGGCCCCGGATCATAGACGAATTGATTCGCCCGCCACTCCTGCACCAGCGGACCGCGCACCCGGTAGAACGTGCGGCTCTGCTGCTGCCAGGACTCCATGCCCTTGCCGTGCTTCTGCCAGAAATTCGGCGGCAGCTGCTGCGCGCCGCTCGCCAGCAGGTCCGCATCCTCGATGGTCTTGTCGCTGGAGTAATCCTCGGCTTGCACGCCGACGATGGCGGCCTTGATGCGCAGATTGATGTCCTTCGACACCAGCGTGACCCGGGCCGTGGGGAACTGCTGCTGCAGCGCCAGCGTGTTCGCCAGGATGGCGTTGTCGGCGCCCTGTCCCGGCAGACCGTCCGGCAGCACCGTCTCGAGCAACTGGGTCTGGAAGAACAGCCGGCCCGCCGGCGGCCGCTTGCCGTGATTGATGGGCGCCGAGGAGGGCAGGGACAGGCCGCGGTCGATGTCCTTCTTGGTCGCATCGCGCATGATCTCGTCGAGAAAGCGGCTGACCTGCCGCACGTTGCGCGCCGACTCCGAGAGTCCCTTCTTGCCCGCGTCCAATTCTTCGAGCACGGTCATCGGGATGTACACGTCGTGCTCTTCGAACCGAAAGATGGCGGTGGGATCGTGCATCAGCACGTTCGTGTCGAGCACGAAGATGCGCCGTTCGAGCTTGCCCTGGCGTCCGCGGATGACCACGGCGCTGCTCCGCGACGATTCGGTCACAGAGCCTTCACCGCGTCGAGCACCGCCTCCACGTGGCCGTTGACCTTGACCTTGCGCCATTCCTGACGCAGGACACCCCGGGCATCGATCAGGAAGGTGCTGCGCTCGATGCCGAGATATTTCTTCCCGTACATGCTCTTTTCCTGGATCACGTCGTAGAGCTTGCAGACGGCCTGGTCGGGGTCGCTGAGCAGTTCGAACGGAAAGCCCATCTTGGCCTTGAACTTCTCGTGCGAGGCGACGCTGTCGGCGGAGATGCCGTAGATCGCGGCCTGTGCCCGCCGGAAGAGCGCGTGCTGCGCGGCAAAGCCCTGGCCCTCCTGCGTGCAGCCGGGCGTGTTGTCGCGGGGGTAGAAGTACAGCACCACGTGCGTGCCCGCCGCATCCTTCAAGGACCAGTCGCCGCCGGTCCCGGCGAGCGTGAATGGCGGCGCTTTCCCGCCGATCGCGATCCTGCCCATCCCGGTCAACTCTTCACCGGTTCGAAGATGGCGTCCAGATTCAAGTGGTCGCAGAAATCCATGAATTCCTCCCGCAGTACCCCGATGTGCAGGCGGCCCGGCACGTTGACGATCATCTGCACCGAGAACATCGGCGCGCCCGTGTGCGCGGCGGCGTAGGAGCGCGTGGACAATTCGGCGATGTCCACGCCGCGCTGCGAGAAAAATCCCGACAGACCGGCGACGATGCCGGTCTGATCCAGGCACACCACGTCGATGGAATACGGGAGCATCTCGTTCCGCGCCGCGCGCTCCTCGGTGCGCCGCAACTGGATGTTCATGCCGGTGGCGTCCGCCAGCTTCTTGAATTCGCCCTCCAGCTTGGCGAGCGTGTGCCAGTTGCCGTTCACGAGGAGCAGCATGGCGAATTCGCTGCCCAGCGAAGTCATCCGGCTCTCGCTGATGCTCCCGCCGCAATCGGCGATGGCCTTCGAGAGTTCATGAACCATGCCGACGCGGTCGCCGCCCACCGCCGAAATCACGATATGTTGTTTCATCGGTTCAAATTCTACCGGATGGCTGCTTGCCACGGTGCATGTCCGCCACTTAAGGTAGCGTTATTTCCCGCGGGGTTCTGTGATGTTTTCCGGAAGTATGGTAGCAATCGTCACGCCCATGACGGGGGACGGGGGCCTGGACTGGCCGGCCTGGGACCGTTTGCTGGACTTCCACCTGCGGGAGGGCACCGACGGCATCGTCGTGGCCGGAACCACCGGCGAGTCCCCGGCGCTCACGGTCGAGGAAATCGAGCAGCTGACCCGGCGCGCGGTTGCCCGTTGCCAGGGCGGGATGAAGGTGATCGTGGGGTCCGGGACGCATTCGACGGCGTCGACGGTGGCGCGCACCCGCGCGCTGTCGCGGCTCGGGGTGGATGCGGTGATGGCGGTGACGCCGTATTACAACAAACCGCCGCAGGAAGGCCTGTACCGGCATTTTTGCGAGGCGGCCGATGCGTCGTCGGTGCCGGTGATCCTGTACAACGTGCCCGGCCGAACGGGCGTGGATTTGTTGCCCGCCACGGTGGGCCGGTTGGCGCGACATCCGCGAATCGTGGCGGTGAAGGAGGCGACGGCATCCGTGGCGCGGGCCCGGGAATTGCTCGCGGCGGTTCCGGCGGAGTTCGACGTCCTGTCCGGCGACGATGCCAGCGCCGTGGACTTCATTGAGGCCGGCGCCCGGGGCGTGATCTCGGTGACCGGCAACGTCACGCCGCGCCGCCTGCACGAGGCGTGCACGGCCGGCCTCGGCGGCGATTTCGCCCGCGCCCGCTCCCTCGATGCAGACCTGCGTTCGCTGCATCGGGACCTGTTCGTCGAATCCAGTCCCATCCCGGTGAAATGGGCGCTTTCGAGAATGGGCCTCATCGGGAACGCAATCCGCTTACCATTGGTCGAACTGGCGTCGGGGAACCGGGAAACCGTGCTGCGGGCGATGCGCGCGGCCGGCGTCGAACTCGAGGACCAAGCTGCATGATCGTTGAGCGATTCGTTGTTTTCATCGTTTTGGCCGTGCCCATGGGCGGCTGCCACATCGTCAGCCGGTTGAACCCGGACTGTCACACCCGGCAGGAGTACGAGCGCGCGAGCCAAGCCCCGCCGCTCAAGGTGCCGGAGGGGCTGGACTCACCCAACACGCAGGGCGCACTGGCGATCCCCACCGTGGAACTGGCGCCGCCGGCGCCGGGCCCCAATGATGCATGCCTCGACCTGCCGCCCCGCTACAAGCCGGCACCGCAGAACAAGGCTGCCAGCGGCTAGATTTGATCGGCCGCGCCGCCTCCGGTACCCTTGCGGGCCCGTCGAGTACGATCTCGGGTTTTGCTTGGGAGAGGTGGCCGAGTGGTCGAAGGCGCTCGCCTGGAAAGTGAGTAACATCCCAAAAGGTGTTCGAGGGTTCGAATCCCTCCCTCTCCGCCAGTCGGCTTTTAGATCCGGACGACGAAATGGCGGCTGGATTCAGATCGGGCAGATGGGGTGGGAGGGAGACGCTGACGCGCTTCGCGTCGGCGGTCCCGAGCTTCGCGAGGGACGAGCGGCGCAGCCGCGAGCAACCCCTCCCTCTCCGCCAGAGTTATGGCGGCTCGTGTTTGCATCTTCGCGACGACTGGCCACGAACCCCGTCAGGCCCGGAAGGGAGCAGCGGTAGAGGCTTTAAGTCGGGCGCCGAAGTCCTGCTGGCACGGGTCGCCTCCTACACACGCGGGCGGCCTGCCAAGCTACACTTGGCGGCATGAGCTACGTCGTACTCGCGCGCAAATGGCGCCCCAGGCGCTTCGGCGAAATGGTGGGGCAGGAGCACGTGCTGCGGGCGCTGGGCAATGCGCTCGACAGCGGCAAGGTGCATCACGCTTTTCTGTTCACCGGCACCCGGGGTGTGGGCAAGACCACCGTGGCCCGGATCCTGGCGAAATCGCTCAACTGTGAAAAGGGTGTCAGCGCCGATCCCTGCGGAGTCTGCGCCGCCTGCCGCGAAATCGACGAGGGCCGGTTCGTGGATCTCATCGAGGTGGACGCGGCGTCGCGCACCAAGGTGGACGACACGCGCGAATTGCTCGACAACGTGCAATACGCGCCCACGCGCGGCCGCTACAAGGTGTATCTCATCGACGAGGTGCACATGTTGTCGAACCATTCGTTCAACGCGTTGTTGAAAACGCTCGAAGAGCCCCCTCCCCACGTCAAGTTCCTGCTCGCCACCACGGATCCGCAGAAGTTGCCGGTGACCGTGCTGTCGCGCTGTCTGCAGTTCAGCCTCAAGCGACTCTCGGCCGGCCTGATCGGCGAACGACTGAAATTCATTGCGACCGAAGAGACGCTCGGCTTCGAACCGGCGGCCATGGCCCTGCTGGCGCGCGCGGCGGACGGCAGCATGCGCGATGGGCTGAGCCTCATGGATCAGTTGATCGCGTTCGGCGGCGGTGCGTTGAAGGAGGCCGATGCCCGGTCGATGCTCGGCACCATCGATCGTGGGCACGTGACCCGCATCGTCGACGCGCTGGCGCGTCAGGACGGACCGGCGTTGCTGGCCCACGCGCGTGAACTCGACCAGGAGGCGCCCGACTACGATCGCGCGCTCGGGGAGCTCGCGGCTTTCCTGCAGCGCGTCGCCATCGTCCAGGTGGTTCCGGGTGCGGCATCGCAGGACGAAGAATTCGATGCGGAAACGCTCGCCCGGATGGCGCAGGCCCTGTCCCCCGAGGATGTGCAGCTCTACTACCAGATCGCGCTCGGCGGGCGCCGGGATCTGGCGATGGCGCCCGAACCGCGCGTGGGTTTCGAGATGAGCCTGCTGCGGATGCTGGCTTTTCGTCCCGAATCCACGGCTCCGGCTGACGTGGCGGCGGCCACGAGCGCACCGGCACGCTCCGCATCGCCGCCCGCCGCCCGGGAGGGCCGGGTGCCCGCTGCCGCGGCGCCGGCATCCGCCGCGGACGCTCCCGCGCCGGCCACCGCCTTGCGGGCGGCGAGGCCGCTCACCATCGATGCCGCCAACTGGGGCGCCGTGGTGGAGGGCGCCGGCCTGACCGGCATGTTGCGGCAGTTCGCGCTCAACTGTGTGCCGGCATCGTTCGAGAACGACCTGCTGCGGCTGCAGCTGGAGCGCGCCGCCGCGGACCGCCGCTCGCGGCCGATGGACGAGAAACTGGCGCAGTGCTTGTCGGCATATTTCGGGCGCGAGATCCGGATCGCCTACGACACCAGCGACTCGGCATTGGTCACCCCGGCCCGCCGTCGCACCATGGCCGAACAGGACAAGACGCTGCGGGCGTCGGCGGCCTTCGAGCAGGACGCCGCCGTGCAGGGCTTGCGCGAACGCTTCGGTGCCGAGGTCGACGCCGCCTCCGTCAAACCGTCGGATTGAGCGGCTCGCTCGATTCGGCGTGGGTTTCTTCGATCGGGGCCGCCACGGCCTCCCGTGAGGGTCGGGTCGCCCCGACTCCGTAACAGTCGCGCGAAGCGCATGGAGACACATCATGTTCAAGGGCGGAATGGGAAATCTGATGCGCCAGGCGCAGCAGATGCAGGAAACGATGCAGAAGGCGCAGGCCGAGCTGGCCGGCCTCGAGGTCACGGGTGAATCCGGGGCGGGCATGGTGAAGCTGGTGCTGAACGGACGCCACGAGGCCAAGTCCATCTTCATCGAGCCGAAATTGCTGGGCGAGGACAAGGAGATGCTCGAGGATCTGGTACTGGCGGCGATCAACGACGCCGTGCACAAACTCGAATCGCGCAGCCAGGAAAAATATGCCGGGCTGATGTCGGGGCTGAACCTGCCTCCCGGCGTGAAGCTGCCGTTCTGAGCGACGGACGGGCCGGGTGAAGTACACGCCGACGCTCGCGCGTCTGATCGATTCGTTGCGCTGCCTGCCCGGCGTCGGGCCGAAATCAGCGCAGCGCATGGCCTTCTATCTGCTGGAGCGGGATCGCGACGGCGGGCGGGTGCTGGCCCAGTCCCTGGCCGATGCACTCGCGCAGGTGGGTCACTGCCGGCGCTGCCGCATGCTGACAGAAAGCGACCTGTGCGCCACCTGCGCCTCGGATCAACGCGATGCTGCGCAGCTCTGCGTGGTGGAATCGCCGGCCGACGTGGTGGCCATCGAACAATCCGGCGGCTTCCGTGGTCGCTATTTCGTGCTCATGGGGCATCTGTCGCCGCTCGACGGCATCGGCCCGGGCGAACTCGGGCTGGACGATTTCGAATCGCTGATCGCCGGCGGTGAAATTCGCGAGGTCATCCTGGCCACCAATCCGACGGTGGAGGGCGAGGCCACCGCACACTATCTGGGCGAACTCGCGTTACGTCTCGGGCTCAAGGTGTCGCGCATCGCACACGGTGTGCCCGTGGGCGGGGAGCTCGAATACGTCGACGGGGGCACGCTGGCTCACGCGCTGGCGGGCCGCACCGCCGTCTCGTAGCGGCGCAACGGCGTTTCACGGCGCGAGTTTGTCGTACAGTCGCGCGAGGCGCCGGTAGCTCTCGTAACGCCGCGCCGCGATCCGTCCGGCCGCGACGGCCGTGTTCACGGCGCAGCCCGGCTCTCCCAGGTGCCGGCAGTCGTTGAAACGGCAGCCGGCCCCACAGGCGTGGATCTCGGCGAAACCCCGCTCGGCCGCACGCGCCAGACTCGCGGGTGGGGCGAAATCGCGCACGCCCGGCGCATCGACGATGGCCGCGCCGTCCGCCAGCCGATACCAACGCGCCGTGGTCGTGGTGTGGCGGCCCTCGGCGTCGCGAGTGAGTTCGGCCGTTTGCGCGGCGGCTTCGGGCGCCAGCGCATTGACGATGGACGATTTCCCCACGCCCGACTGCCCGACCAGGAGCGTCACGCCGGCCGCGAACGAATCGCGCAGGGCGGCGATCCCGCTGGCCGTCTGCGCCGCGATTTCGAGGCAGGGCAGTCCCAGCGTGCGATAGACGGCGAGTTGCGCCTCGAGTGCGGCCACACCCAGATCGGTTTTGTTGACGATCAACGCAGCCCCGATGTCCTTCAATGCGGCGCCGGCCCAGTAGCGGTCGACCAGGAACCAATCGGGCTCCGGCTGTGGCGCCACGACGATGGCGAGCCGATCGATGTTGGCGGCCACCGGCTCGGGCCGCCCGCGCGCG
>CAZZWZ010000010.1:0-216 GCA_964657955.1 uncultured Steroidobacteraceae bacterium | reverse complement strand
CGATCCGTTCGATGAGATTGCGTCGCGGCTCGATGGCGTCAACCGACGCCCCGTCGTTCGCCGGTTCGTACACCCAGCGAACCCGGTCGCCGCAGACGATGCGTTGCTTGCGCCCCTTGAGCGAACACCGCAGCGTGCCCATGCCGGACTGCACCAGGACGCCGCGCCCGTAGCTCGCCAGCACGGTGCCTGTGCCGGCCGCGCCTGTGCCCGCTG
>CAZZWZ010000009.1:0-28058 GCA_964657955.1 uncultured Steroidobacteraceae bacterium | reverse complement strand
GATCCGCACCAAACCGTCAAGCGTCGCAGCGCGCTTGGACGCCGTCGCGTCCGTGGCGGGAGAACGTTGCAGCATCAGCGGCGGGGTGTTTCGTGAGCCCATCGCGTTCATTGGTGGCCGTCGCACTGGGCGGGATGCTCGGCTGCGTGCTCCGCTGGTTGCTCGCGCTCTGCTTGAACCGCTACTTTCCCACCGTGCCGCCGGGCACCTTGGCGGCCAATCTGATCGGTTGCTACATCATCGGCGTGGCGCTCGCCGTGTTCACCGTCAGCCCCGCCATCCCCGTGGAGTGGCGGCTGTTCGTCACGACGGGATTCTGCGGCGGGCTCACCACCTTCTCGACGTTCTCGGCCGAGGTGGTGACGCTGCTGCAGGACGGCCGCGCCGCGTGGGCCCTGGGGGCCGTCGCCATCCACCTGGTCGGCTCGCTCCTGATGACGTTTGCGGGGATCGGCACGGTGCTGCTGCTGACCGGCTGAGCTGACCGCGCGGTCTCGCCGCTGCCGCGCGGCCATGGTACTATTAGTTAGGAACCTAACGATTAGAGACCTCGTCAATGATCGATTTGGAAGAGCGTTTCGCGCGGGCCTTGCACGGCACGGCGCGGGCCTGGCGTCAGGCCGTCGACCGGCGCCTGAAATATCTCGGACTCAGCCAGGCCGGTTGGTTGACCATCGCCGTCGCCGCGCGGGCTCCGGTGCCGTTGTCCCAGTCCGAGCTTGCCGACCAGCTCGCCGTGGAGGGTGCCACGCTCGTGGCCATGATCGATCGCCTGGTGAAGGCCGGATTCGTCGTACGGGAACCGTCGAGCACGGATCGGCGCATCAAGCGCGTGGTGCTCACCGTCGCCGGGCACGCGTTGTACGACGCGGTCAAGGCGGAAGCGGCCGCGGTGCGCGCCGAATTGCTGGTGACCATCGATCCGCACGCGCTGCGGACCGCCACCGAGGTGCTGGAGGCCTTGCAGGTCAAGATCGAAACGCCGCCATGAGCGTCGCGATCAACCGGCCGCTCATCACCGTCTCCATCATGCTGGCCACCGTGATGCAGACTCTCGACACCACGATCGCGAACGTCGCCCTGCCGCACATGCAAGGCGCGCTGTCCGCTTCGCAGGACCAGATTGCCTGGGTGCTGACCGCCTACATCGTGGCGTCCGCCATCGCCACGCCCGTGACGGGCTGGCTGGTGGATCAGTTCGGTCAGAAAAATGTATTCCTGTCTTCGGTGGTGGGCTTCACGGTGGCGTCCGCGCTGTGCGGCCTGTCGGGCAGCCTGGCCGAAATCGTCGCGGCGCGCCTGTTGCAGGGCATGTTCGGCGCGGCGCTGGTCCCGTTGTCGCAGGTGGTGTTGATGGACATCAACCCACGGGAGAAGCAGGGGCCCGCCATGGCCGTTTGGGGCATGGGAGTGATGGTGGGCCCCATTCTCGGCCCCACGCTCGGCGGCTGGCTCACCGATGCCTACGACTGGCGCTGGGTTTTTTTCATCAACGTGCCCGTCGGTGTCCTGGCCACCTACGGCATCTGGCGTTACATTCATCCGACGACGCCCGCCCGCCGCATGAAATTCGACGGCTTCGGCTTCGCGACGCTGAGCCTGGCGGTGGGTGCCCTGCAGATGGTGCTGGACCGCGGCCAGCAGAACGACTGGTTCTCGTCCGCCGAGACCTGGATCGAGGCCATCGTGGCGCTGCTGGCGTTCATCTATTTCGTCGCGCACACCGCGACGTCGCGGGCGGACCGCTCCTTCCTGGACTACCGCCTGCTGCAGAACGGTAATTACGTCACCGGCCTGATGTTCATCTTCATTCTCGGTCTGGTGCTGTTCGCGACGCGCTCGCTCACGCCCACGCTGCTCGAAAATCTGCTCGATTATCCGGTCGCGACCACCGGACTGGTCACGGCCCCCTCGGGTCTCGGAACCATGGCGTCCATGCTCATCGCCGGGCGCATCGTCGGCAAGATGGACCTGCGCCTGATCCTGCTCGTCGGGTTCTCGATCGCCGGGTTCTCGCAATGGCAGATGAGCCGTTATGCCCTGGACGTCTCGGCGAGCGACATCGTCTGGCCCGGTGTGTTGCAGGGCATCGGCATCGGGCTGGTGTTCGTTCCCCTGAGCACGGCCACGTTCGCCACGCTGAAACCAGCGATGCGGGCGCAGGGCACGGCCATCTTCAGTTTGATGCGCAATCTCGGCAGCAGCATCGGCATTTCGATGGCGCAAACGGTGCTCGCGCGCGGCACGATCTCGGTGCACGCCGCGCTGGTCGAGCACATCACCCACTCCAACCCGGCCTGGAACAACCCGGCCGTCGCCGCAGCCTACGATCTGTCCCGGCCCGGCGGTGCTGCGGCGCTGGATGCGATGATCACGCGGCAGGCCGCCATGATCGCCTACACCAACGATTTTCGACTGATGATGTATTTGACCCTGGGCGTGCTGCCGCTGCTGCTGCTCATCCGGACGCCCCGGGCCGCCACCGCAGCAACGGCGGGACACGTCGCGATGGATTGATTCGGGCCGGCCGCGGCCGGCCCGGTGCGTGGATCGGTGCGATGAATGCAACGGGTGGGCTGCTCGCGGCGGCGCGTCGCTCAGCGTGCGGCCCGCGGTGCCGCGAAGTCCTGCGTCCAGTACACCAGTTCATCGCTGGCGGTGCTGACGGCGAAGGCGATGCCCGTGAGCGTGAACCGCGGGTCCATGATGTTCTCGCAGTGCGGCGGGCTGGCCAGCCATCCCTGCGCCACCGTGGCGGGCGTCATCGGACCGGCCGCGATGTTCTCGCCCGCCACTAGCACGGGTCCGAACCCGGCGCGGGCCAGCCGTGTGGACGGTGTGCTGCCATCGTGGCCGCGATGCTCGAATTCGCCATGGGCCGCCATGTCCTGCGAATGTGCGGCGGCCGCCGCGCTCAGCGTCGCATCGAGGAGCAGGGGCGGCGCGGGAGGATACGATCTGGTACCGCACCGGGCGCCGGTCGCCCGCGCCGCGTTCACCAGCGCCAGGATCTGCCGGCTGACGGCGGCACCCTCGGGCAACGCCAGCGGCGCGGCGAGCACCAGCCACACCTCGTGACCGCGGCGCAGCGCACCCAGCTCGGCGAGGCCGGGGTCGGCGAGCGAGGCGCAGTAATCGGCGGTGAGGATGCGGCCCACATCCGCATCGCTCACCGCCCCCGACAGATGCACCGCCGCCGCTCGGGCCGAGAGATAACCCACGGAGCTCAAGGACGCCTGCAGCGATCGACCGCCGGCCACGCGTTGGGCCGCCTCGGACAGCACCGCGCTGTAGCGCAGGGGAGCGGGCGCCGCTGGACGACAGCCGTGCACCCTGGCCCAATTGACGGCCTCCACCGCGTCCGCACCGGCCGCCGGACACCACGCCAGGCAAACTACCGAGGCCATGCCGACCAGCCAGGCCGGCGTGACACGGTGCGACAATCAGATGCCGTCGGCGGCGTCGCGGATGCCCGCACCGCGCGGCAGGGCGGAGTCCGAGCCCAGCGCCTTCGGCCCGGCCGGCAGGCGACCTGCCGGGCCCGGCGGCAGGCGACCCTCCGGCATGCCGACGGGTTCCGCCAGGAGTCTGCCCGCCTTCGGCGCGAGCCAGCGTTCCACGTCGTCGAACAGCGTGAACACCGCCGGCACGATGACCAGCGTCAGCAGGGTCGAGGTGACCAGGCCGCCGATGACCGCGATGGCCATGGGCGAACGAAAATCGCTGTCGCCGCCCCAGCCCATCGCCACCGGCAGCATGCCGGCGACCATGGCCACCGTGGTCATGACGATGGGCTGCGCGCGCTTGTGCCCGGACTCCAGCAGCGCCTGCAACCGCGGCTTGCCGGCGCGCATCTCCTCGATGGCGAAGTCCACCAGCAGGATCGAGTTCTTGGCGACGATGCCCATGAGCATCAGGAATCCGATGACCACCGGTACGGAGAACGCATTGTTGGTGATGAGCAGCGCCAGCCCGGCGCCGCCCAGCGACAGCGGCAGCGCCGAGAGAATGGTGACCGGCTGGAACAGGCGGGCGAACAACAGCACCAGGACCGCCAGCACCATCAGCACGCCGGCGCCGATCGCCAGCGCGAAATTCTGCATCAGCTCCTGGAAAAATTCGGTGTTGCCGGTTTTCACCAGGTGCACGCCCTGTGGCAGTCGTGCCATGGTGGGCAGCGCGTAGATCTTCTGGGTGGCGGCGCCGAGCTCCACGCCCGGGCTCAGATCCGCCTCGATGAACACCCGACGGTTTTGATTGTAGCGGCGCACCGCCGACGGTCCCTGCCCGAAACTCAAGTCGGCCACCGATTTGAGCGGCACGGCGCTCCCCGCCGCCGTCGGCACCGGCAGGTTCTCCAGCGTGGACAGGTCGCGGCGCGCGGCCTCGCTCAAGCTCACGCGGATGGGGATCTGCCGGTCGCTCAACGAGAATTTCGCACCGTTCTGCGGCAGGTCGCCGAGGGTGGCGATGCGCACGGTCTGGCTGATGCTCTCCACGCTCACGCCCAGCTGTGCGGCCACGTCGAGCCGCGGCTTGATGACGATCTCCGGCCGCGGCAGGTCCCCGCGGATGCGGGGATCGCGGATCTCGGCGAGCTTCTGCATCTCGGCGATGACCTGGTGGCCCGTCTGCTCGACCAGCGGCGGGTCGTCGCCGGTCAGGTAGAACTGCAGGTCGCGGCCCCCGCCGCTCTGGTTCTGAAAGTTCAGCCGGCCGTCGGGCACCAGGTTGATGGCCGGCATCATCGACTGTTCCCATTCCTTCTGGCTGAGCCGGCGCTCCGATCGGGGCACCAGGCTGATGAAGATGTTGCCGGTGCGGATCTCGCCGTCGTCGCCGATGAACTCCACCACGTCCGTGACCTCGGGGGACTTGCGCAGCACCGCCGCCGCATCGGCCGACACCCGCGCCGTGTCCTCGAGCGTGCCGCCCGGCGGCAATTCGATGGCCAGCTGCGAATTGGCATAGTCCTCCGGGGGCAGGAACGACTGCGGCACGATGGCCAGCGCCACGATCGACAGCGCGAAGAACACCGCACCCCCCGCCATGGTCTTCCAGCGGTTGATGACGCACCAATGCAGCAGCACCAGGTAGCGCCGCATGATCGGGCCGTCGTCGTGCTCCTCGCGCACGATGTCCCGCCGCAACGCATAGGCTGCGAGCACCGGCGTGATGAGACGCGCCACCAGCAGCGAGATGAACACCGCGACCGCCACGGTCAGGCCGAACTGCCGGAAATACTGGCCGGACACGCCGCCCATGAAGCTCACGGGCAGGAACACCGCGATGATGGTGAACGAGGTGGCCACCACCGCCAGCCCGATCTCATCCGACGCATCGAGCGCCGCCTGAAAGCCGCTCTTGCCCATGCGCATGTGGCGCACGATGTTCTCGATTTCGACGATGGCGTCGTCGACCAGCACACCCGCGACCAGCGACAGGCCCAGCAGGGTGATCTGGTTGAGCGTGAAATCCATCCACTGCATGAAGGCGAAAGTCGGCACCGCGGACAGCGGGATGGCCAGCGCCGAGATGACGGTGGCGCGCGCGTTGCGCAGGAAGAACCACACCACGACCACCGCGAGGATGGAGCCTTCCACCAGGGCCTCGAGGGACGAATGGTACGTGCGCAGCGTATGGTCCACGGTGGTGAAGATCTCGGTGATGTGCACCGTCGGCGTCTCCGCCTGGATCTTCGCCAGCTCCTTGGCCGCCGCGCGGTACACGGCGACGTCGGAGGCGCCCTTCGCCTTGTAGACACCGAAGGCCGTGGCCGGCCGGCCGTTCAACCGCGCCAGGCTGCGCACCTCTTGGACGCCGTCGTGCACGTCGGCGATCTCGCGCAGTCGCACCGAGCGGCCGCCGCGCGCGATGATCTGCGTATCGGCCAGCGCATCGGCGGTCTTCGCACCCCCGAGCACGCGGATGGCCTGCTCGCCGCCGCCCACGTTGGCGCGGCCGGCCGCATCGAGATTGAGCGCGCGCAGCTGCTCGTTGACCTCGAAGGCGGTCAGGCCCAGCGCCTGCAGCCGGCCGGGCTCGAGTTCGACGCGGACCTCGCGCGCCACGCCGCCGCTGCGCGTCACCTGCGCCACGCCCGGCACCCCCAGCAGGCGCTTGGTCACGCTGTTGTCGATGAACCAGCTGAGCTGCTCGGGCGTCAGTGCCGTGGTCGTGACCGCGTAGTACACGATCGCCCCGCCGTCGACGTTCTGCCGCTGCACCAACGGCTCCATGATCCCCTGCGGCAGATCGTTGCGCACCTTCGACACGGCGTCGCGCACGTCCGACACCGCGCGATCGATGGGCGTGCCGATCTGGAATTCCAGGTTGATGTTCACCGACCCTTCGAGGATGTACGTGGTGATGTTGCGGATGTTGCCGATGCTCGCGATCGAGCCCTCGACCTTCTGCGCGATCTGCGTCTCCATCTCCGACGGCGCGGCGCCCGGCTGCAGGATGGTGACGCTGACGAGCGGGAACGAGATGTCCGGATCCAGGTTGATGGGCAGCCGGATGAAGGCCACCACCCCGAGGAAGAACAGCACCACGAACAGCACGATGGGGGCGATGGGGTGGCGGATCGCCCATGCCGAGATGTTTTTCACGAGGCACCCGCCTCGCGGAGCACGGGCTTGACCACCTCGCCCTCCTGCAGGAAGGCGCCGGCGGTGGACACCACCGACTCCCTGGCCTTGACGCCGCCGTCCGCAATGGTCACGCCGTTGCCGGCGATGCCGGAGACCTGCACGGTGCGCCGCTCGATCTTGTTCTCGGCATTGACCACCAGCACGTAGCTGCCCTTCTGATCGGTGAGCACCGCGGTCTGCGGCAGCACGGTGCGCTCGGCATTGCTGACCGTGACCTCGGCGCGCGCGAAGGCGCCCGGCCGCAGGTTCGGATCCGGCTGCAACGCCACGCGCACCGTCCCGAGCCGGCTCTGCGGATCGATCACCGCACCGAGCAACCGCACCTTGCCCGGATAGACGCGCGCGGTGCCCGTGAGTTTCACCGCGGCCTCCTGACCCAGCTTGAGCAGCGGCAGATCCTGTTCGGCCACCTGGCCGCGCAGCTCGACATCGCCGTTCTCCGACAGCCGGAACAGCGCCTCGCCGCCGGCGCCGACGATCTGGCCGACCTCGACGTTGCGCGTCAGGATGATGCCGTCGGCGGGCGCGCGCACCTCGGCCCGGGCGAGTTTGGCCTCGGCCTCGGCGAGCATGGCCGCGGCCACCTTGACTTTCGCGGCCGCCGTCACCGAGGTGGACTTGCGCCGCTGCGTCTCCTCCACGGAGAGCGCGCCCGAGGCGCCGACGGCGACGGCGCGCTTGTATTCGGCGTCCGCGAGTTCCGCCTCGGCGCGGGACTGCTCGAGCGCCGCCTGCAGAGTGGTGACCTGCGGCTGCAGCACCGTCACGTTCAGCCGCGCGAGCACCTGGCCCTTCTTCACGCGATCGCCGGCCTCCACGTAGATGGCCGAGATCCGCCCGGCATCGCCCTCGGCACCGATGGGCATGTCGTAGCGCGCCGAGATGGTGCCGATGATTTCGATGGTGGTCGGCACGGCGCTCGTGCCCACCTGCGTGACCGAAACCGTGGGCACGGGCACCTTGTTGGTGACCGATTTCTTGAGCGCCGCCGACTGCGTCATGCGCACCGCCAGGAGCGCCACGAGCGCGAGCCCGACGGCCGCCAGCAGCCACAGGCCGCGCCGTGCCGTCAGCCAGGAGTTCTCTGCGTTCGATGCATCCTTCAACAACATCACGGCATCACTCGGCCACGCGGTCTATGACCAGATTGCGCACCCCATCGTGACCGACATCATAAGTAACTTCGCCGTATAAATCGCCTTTTACGGGCAGCGGCTGGCCGCCGAAGGCGATGCGGGCCGTGATGGACACGCGCTGGCCGTTCTTCAGCACCCGGCCCGGGATCATGGAGTCGCCCGCGGACAGGTGCACGGACGTGCCGACGGCCGCGCCGGTCAGCCGTTTCGCCGCCAGCGGAGGGCCCTGGAATCCGGGTTCGCGCGCGAACACGAACAGCGGCGCGTCGCGCGACAGGCGCGCCTCGAGTTCCGGCGCAATGCGGATGTTGACGACGGCCTGGGCCTCGCCGGCGTCCGCGGCTCCCGCACCGGCCGGCGCGGCGGCGGCTGTGGCCAGGCTCGATGCGACCGCGGGCCCCTCGCCCGCCGCGGAGACCCCGCCCGCCCCGCCGCCGGGGCCGCCCGGTCCCAGTTCGGCGATGCGCTCGTCGAGCAGCTTCTGGATCTGTTCCGGCGGGTGCAGCGCCTTGAGGGCCTGCCAGCGCGCGCGCGCGGCGGCATCGTCGCCCCGGGCGGCGGCCGCGAAACCCGCATAGAGCAGCGCCTTGGGGTTGTCCGGCGCCAGCTGCAACGCGCGCTCGAACAGTTCCGCGGCCGGTGGGGTGATGGCGCCGCCGGCCCGCAGGCTCATGGCCTCGCCCAGTCCCAGGATGGCGTCGGTGTTCCCGCCATCGAGCCGTTGCGCGTGGTCGTAGGCCAGGATGGCGTCGTCCATGCGCTCCAGGGCGGCATAGGAGCGCCCCAGCATCAGCCAGCCCGTCAAATCGTCGGGCGCCTTCTTCAGGTGGTCCTCGAGTTTCGCGACCATCGCGAGCACGTCCGGTCCCGCGCCGGGCGTCGCACCCGCCACCGGCTCGTGCCAGTTCCCGGTGGACCAGAGCGGATACAGGCCCGCCGCGGCACCCGCAACGAGCACGGCCGACACGACGCCGACCAGCCGGCTGCGCCGATCGCGCAGCAACGGCACCGCAACCGCCGCCGCGGCCAGCGCAGCCATCACGGCTGCGACGACGAGGAAGGTGTTCATGGATTCAGAGCGGTCCCGGCTCGGGCTCATCGTCGAGCGGCATGCGCGAGCGCTGGCGCGCGATGCGGTAGACGATCCCGGCGCTCCCCAGCAACATGATGAACGGCGCACCCCAGATGAGCAGGGTTTTCGCCTCGAGCGGCGGATTGAAGCGGACGAATTCGCCGTAGCGATCCGTCATGAACTCGAAGATGGCCTCGTCGCTCCTGCCGGCGACGAGCATCTCGCGCACCTGACGACGCAGGTCGCCGGCCAGCTCCACGTTGGAGTCGGCGATGGATTCATTCTGACAGACGAGGCAGCGCAGATCCTTGGTGATGTGCTCGAAGCGCGCCTGCAGCGCCGGATTTTCGATCTGGCCGTTGGCGTCGAGCGCAAGTCCCGTGAGCGGCGAACCGACGCCCGCCATCATGAGCCCCAGCGCGGCGAGCGCGCGATTCAAGCGCCGGCCCGGCGGGCCGCGGCAATCCGCGGCATGAATTCACGTTCCCAGACTTCTTCGGTCATGGGCGAAATGAACTTGAACAGCACTCTGCCCCGTCCGTCGACGAGGAAGGTCTCGGGCGCGCCGTAAACCCCCCAGTCGATGGCCGCGCGTCCGTCGGTGTCGAAGCCCACCGCCCGGTACGGATTGCCCAGTTGCTCCAGCCACTGCTGCGCCTTCTCGCGCCGATCCATGTAGTCGAGCCCGATGAGGGGCACCACGTTACGACCGGCGATCGTCAGCAGTTCGTCGTGCTCGGCGCGGCACTCGGCGCACCAGGTGCCCCAGACGTTCAGCACGTAAACCTGGCCCTTCAAGGCGGCGTTGCTCACGGAACGGCTGGGGTCGAGCACGTCGGTGAGCGCGAACTGCGGCGCCTGTTTGCCGATCAGCGGCGAGGGCAGCGCGTGAATGTCGCGCTTGGGATTCAAGCCCAGAGCGAACAGCACCACCAGCAGGACGAAGGCCGCGAACGGCACGAGAAATTTCCACATCAGGCGGTTCCGAGAGGCTCCGGATTCGGCGGCGCCGCCGTCGCGCGCACCGGCGACGGCGCGCGCACCCGGTAGCGTCGATCCGTGGCCGCGATGCCGCCGCCCAGCGCCATCACCAGGGCGCCGAGCCAGATGTAGCGCACCAGCGGTTTGTACTGGATGCGCATGCTCCAGGCGCCGTCGCCCAGCGGATTGCCCATGGCGACGAACAGATCGCGGGCCCAGTTCACCGAGATGGCGGCCTGGCTGTTGTCGGTCTGCTGCACCCAGAAGTGGCGCTTCTGCGGCGTCAAGACCGCCACCGCCCTGCCGCCGCGCGTGACCTCCACCAGGGCCTGCACGGCGTCGTAATTCGGCCCCCGCACGTCCACGGCGTTCACGAACCGGAACTCGTAGCCGGCTACGGCAAAGCTGCCCCCGGGTTTCAACGCCACGTCCTTCTCGATCTTGTAGCTCTCGACACCGCTGGCACCGATGGCGAACATGCCCACCCCGAGATGCGCCAGGGCCATGCCCAGCACCGCGGAGGTGATCTTGAGCCCCTGGCGCCGGCGGTGCAGGGGATCGATCAGGGCCGAGAAGATGATCCAGAAACCGAAGGTGAAGCCGATCAGGCCCACCCACTGGAACGAACCGAAGACGAATTTCTCGACGCACACCGCGAGCAGGAACGCGAGTCCCAGCAGCCACCACAACGGTCGGCCGGTGACCGTGAGCCTGCCGCGGCGCCAGGCCGAATGCATGCCGATGGCCAGGAACACGAGCAGCGGCAGGACGGGCACGAGGAACATCAGGGCGAACACCGGTGGTCCCACCGAAATCTTGCCGAGGCCCAGCTCCTCGTACACCAGCGGCGACAGGGTGCCCCACAACACCAGGCCGGCCACCGCGACCAGCACCACGTTGTTGACCAGGAGGAAGAACTCGCGGGAGAACCATTCGAATCCGCCGGGCGCATACAGCTTGGGCGCGCGCCAGGCATAGAGCGTCAGCGAGCCGCCGATGGTCAGCACCAGGAACGCGAGAATGTAGAGGCCCCGCGTGGGGTCGCTGGCGAACGAATGCACCGAGACCAGCACGCCCGACCGGACCAGGAACGTCCCGACCAGGCTCAACGAGAAGGCGAAGATGGCGAGCAGCAGGGTCCAGCTTTTGAAGATGCCGCGCTTCTCGGTCACGCTCAGCGAATGCACCAGCGCCGTGCCCACGAGCCACGGCATGAAGGACGCGTTCTCGACAGGATCCCAGAACCACCAGCCGCCCCAGCCCAGCTCGTAGTACGCCCACCAGCTCCCCAGCGCGATCCCGATGGTCTGGAACAGCCAGGCGAACAGGGTCCACGGGCGCGTCCACTTGGCCCACGCCTGATCCAGCCTGCCCTCGAGCATCGCCGCGATGGCGAAGGCGAACGCCACGGAGAACCCGACGTATCCCGTGTACAGCATGGGCGGATGGATGGCGAGCGCGAAGTCCTGCAGCACGGGGTTCAGATCCGCGCCGTCCGGCGCCGCGGGATACAGGCGCTGGAACGGATTCGAGGTCCACAGGGTGAAGAGCATGAAACCGCTGCTGATCAGGCCCATCACCCCGAGCACGCGGCTCGAGAAGGTCATGGGCAGATTGCGGCTGAACGCGGCCACGGCCACGCTCCAGATGGAGAGGATCAGGATCCACAGCAGCAGCGAGCCCTCGTGCGCCCCCCACAGCGCCGCCACCTTGTAGAACAGCGGCAGATGCGAATTCGAATTGCGCGCGACGTACAGCACGGAGAAGTCGTCGTTGACGAACGCGTGGGCAAGACACGCGAACGCTGCGACCACGAAGACAAATTGACCGGTGACCGCCGGCCGGGCCACCGACATCCAGACCGGCTTCGCGCGCCAGGCGCCCGTCAGGCCGAAGAAGGCCTGGGCGAGACTGAGCACGAAAGCCAGGATGAGAGCGAATACGCCGAGTTCCGGTGCCATAGCGATACTGCCTTGCTGAAGATCCTAGGTGCTCGGCACCTTGTTCGAGGGGTTGGCCGCAGCTTTCTGCTTGAGCGACGCGGCCACTTCCGGCGGCATGTACTTCTCGTCGTGCTTGGCCAGCACCTCGTCCGCCACGAACGCTCCGTCCGCGCCCATGGTGCCGTGCGCGATGATACCCTGCCCCTCGCGAAACAGATCGGGCAACACGCCCGTGTATTCCACCGGCACTTCGTGCGCGAAGTCCGTCAACACGAATTTCACCTCGAGGTCGCCGGGTCGCCGCGAGACGCTGCCCTTGACCACCATGCCGCCGACCCGGAACCGTTTGTCGACGGGCGCCTTGCCGGCGGCGACCTGGCTCGGGTCCAGATAGAAGGTCACGTTGTCGCGCGACGCCATGACGGCGAGCGCGACCGAGGCGGTCACTCCGCTCAGGATGCCGAGCACCACGAACAGGCGTTTGCGTCGCGGGGTCATCGGTCGGCTGCCGCCATGGCCAGCGCACGCGCCGCACGGACGCGGGCCGCCGCGAGATACCGGCGGGCGGACCACAGATTCCAGGTCAATACCGCCGCGGCCAGACCGAAACAGGGCCAGACGAACCGCGCATAGCCGCCCATGGACCAAAAATCCGTGGACCCAAAACCGTCCGTCACGATCTCACCGCCTCCCGCACCCACGCGGCCTGACGTTCCCGATTGAGGACTTCGCCGCGCACCCGCGTGCATAGTACCGCGCCATAGAACAACATGAAGCCCAGGAGCATCGACAACAACGGCCAGAGCATGCTCCCCGGCATCGAGGGCCGGCCGAGTTTAGCAACCGTGGCCCCCTGATGCAGCGAGTTCCACCACAGGACCGAGTAATGGATGATGGGAACGTTGACCACGCCCACGATGGCCAGCAGTGCGGCCGCCCGATCGCCCCGGCCGGGATCCTCGAAGGCCGGCCGCAGCGACATCACGCCAGCGTACAAGAAAAGCAGGATGAGCTCCGACGTGAGGCGCGGGTCCCAAGCCCAGTACGTACCCCACATGGGCCGGCCCCACAGCGAACCGGTGACCAATGCGAGCAGGGTGAACGACGCACCCACCGGCGCGGTGGCCGCAGCCACCGCGTGACCGATCTTGATGCGCCAGATGAGCGCAACCGCTCCCGCCGCAGCCATGGTGGTGTAACTGAACAAGGACAGCCACGCCGCCGGAGCGTGCACGTAGATGATGCGGAAGGCATCGCCCTGCTGATAGTCGGGCGGCGCGAACACCAGTCCTGCGACCAGGCCGTAGCCGATGGCCACGGCGGCCAGCGACAGCAGCCACGGCGACAGCACGGTGGCTGCCCGATAGACGAAGGGCGGAGATGCCAGCCGATAGAACCAGGTCCACATACGGTATCGTTCTCTAATCGAGCGTAATGCGCAACGCCGCGGTGGCGGCGAACGGCGCCAGCGTGCAGGTCAGAACGCACAGTGCCCCCAGCAGATACAACGCGCCCGCGGTGCTCGTGCCGGAAATCGCCCGATCCGTGACGCCGGCGCCGAATATGAGCAGCGGCATGGCCAAGGGCAGGACGATCAACGAAAGCAGCACGTTGCCGCGTTTCAGCCCCACGGTCAGTCCCGCCCCGATGGCCCCCAACCAGCTCAAGGTCAGCGTGCCCAGCGCCAGGCTCACCATCATGGCCACGAACGCGGCCGGCGGAATCGCTAGCGCGGTGGCCACCACCGGGGACACCAGGATGAGGGACGCGCCGCTCACCAGCCAGTGTGCCAGCGTCTTGGCCACCACGACGATCGCCAACCCCTGACCGGACAATGCCAGCTGCTCCAAAGTTCCGTCGTCCGCGTCGGCCTTGAACAGGGTTTCCAGGGACAGCAGCGAGGACAGCAGCGCCGCCACCCACAACACGCCGGGTGCCATCTCGCGCAGCAGCGTCAGTTGCACGCTCAAACCGAGCGGAAACAGCGTGGTGACGATCAGGAAGAACACCAGCGGCTGAAGCAGCTGCTCCGGGCGGCGGAAGCTCAGCCGCAGCTCACGCCGCAGCAGCAGCACGAAGGCCTCCCCGGTGCCCACCGTCATGCGTTCAAGCTCAACCGGCGCATCTCGACGGCGACGTCGAGTTCGTGGTGCGCGACCACGAGCGCGAGACCACCCGAGCCCACGTGCTCTTCGAGCAGTGCCGAGAGCAGCTGCGAGCCCGACGCATCGAGATTGCTGAACGGCTCGTCGAGCAGCCACACCGCCGCGCGGTACGCCAGCACGCGCGCCATGGCCACCCGCCGTCGCTGTCCCGCCGACAGCACGCGCGCCGGCAACCCGGCGCAGTCCGCAACGCCGGCGCGCCGCAGATACGCGTTCAGATCGTCGCTGCTCGACCGATGCTTCAAACCCACCGAGAAACGCAGATTTTCAAGCGCGGTCAGGTCGCTCTTGAGCGCCGGTTCATGGCCGGCGTAGGCAAGCTCGCGCTGGTAGGCCGCGGGATCATCGAGGATGGGACGCCCGCGCCACGTCACCGCGCCCTGCTCCGGCCGGTGCAGTCCGCACGCCACGCGCAGCAGCGTGGTCTTGCCGGTGCCGTTGGGACCCGACACGTGCAGCAGTTCGCCGGCCCGCGCCTCGAAGCTCACACCGCGCAGCACATGCCGCTCGCCGCGCCAGACGTGGACCCGTTCGGCGCGAAGATGGGCCACCGTGGAAGTGTTCACTACACGATGGTAGCAAAATCAAAGAGTTGAAGCTACCTATTCATCTAGTTTTTGCGGAAATAGGAGCGCGCCGCGACGCGCTCCCACGATCGGCAGGGAATCAACCGCGTTCCCAGTGTCCCTCGCGGCGGACCCAGTGCGGGCCGCGCTGCTCCCAGCGATCGGGAACCCAGTGAAAGCCGCGGCGCTCGGCCACGTAGCGTCCGGGTACCCACACGTGCTCGTGACCCCGATAATCCCAGAATCCCGGCGCCCAGACGAACCCGGGACGCACCACCGGCACCTCCTCGACGCGCGGCGCCGGCGGCGCGATGTCGATGAAAATCGCCGCAGAGGCCATGGTCGGAACGGCGGCCGTGCCCCCCGCGATGCACAGGCCGAGCAAAAGCGCCTTCGATGTCTGTTTCATTCGAACTCCTCACTGGTTGTCGCTCTCGAATTCGTCGAGAGCCATGTGCGTTCATAACGTGCCATGCGCGGGGTCCGTTGACGCCAGCGGGGGCAGGGTCCTGACGCCGCGGATGGCAGGCAACCGGCGCGCGACGATGGCCAGCAGCAGCGCGGTGCAGCCGGCGAACCCCAGCGCGACCCGCAGACCCAGGTACTGACCCAGCCAACCGCCGAGGAGCGCGCCCGGCCCCGCCGGAATCAAGATCAACCAGCGCATCGTACTGGTCATGCGTCCCAGCAGCGGGGCCGGCGTCACGGACTGACGCAGCGACAGGAAATTGATGAAGATGAACACCGCGCCCACGCCGAACGAGAACAGCATGTAGGCGTAGGCGGCCACCCCCAGCGAATTGAGCGGCGCCAGAGCGAGCACCAACCAGCCGACGCCGCTGACCGCGAATCCCAGCACCAGCGTGGGACCGTTGCCGACCCGGCGCACCACGCGGTAGCCGACGGCGCTCGCCGCCACCGTGCCCAGGCCCAATGCGACATAACTCAACCCGACGCCTCGTTCCGACAACCCCAGCTGGCGGGTGGCGAACAGAATCTGTACCACCATGGCCGCCTGATTGCACAACTGCCAGGTGCCCACGCAGGCGGCCATGGTGATCAGCAGCCGATGGCCGCGCACGAAATTCAGTCCTTCGCGCATGGCCGGCCAGAACGGCGCATTCACACGTGCCGGCACCTCACGAACTTGCACGCGGCGCAAGATGAGCGCCGAGATCAGGAGCAGCACCGCGTCGGCCAGCAACGCCACGGGAGCACCGAGCAGCTTGATCAACGCACCCGCCGCACCCGGTCCCGTCACCTCGGCCGTGGAGGATGCCAGGGCATTCTTGGCGTGTGCCTCGACCAGCCGCGAGCGCGGCACGATCTGCGTCAGCACGATCTGCGCCGCACTGCCCGCCGTGGTGTTCACCGAGCCGATCAGGAATCCCACGAAATAGAGCCAGCCCATGGACAGCCAGCCGAGCCACCACGCCACCGGTACGGTCGCGACGGTGACGGCCACGGCCACCTCGCCGACCACGTACACCGGCAGTTTGCGCACCCGATCGAGCCACACCCCGGTGGGCAGTGAGAACAGCGCGAAGGGGATGATTTCCATCGCGGTGAGCAGGCCCATCTGGGTCGGGGCGGCGTGCAGCAACACGGCCGCCGACAGGGGAATCGCGAGCAGGGTCACCTGGGCGCCGAACGAGGAGATCAGGATCGAAGTCCACAGCCGCCGATAGGTCGCATCGCGCAGCAGGTCGGTGGCCGAGAGCGCGAAGCGCGAAAAGATGGCAGGGCGTGGCAAGACAATACTTCGAGTGACGGGAAGCACGCCATTATACGACAAGCCGGGCGGCAACCCACCCTGCGAGAGGTTGTGACGCCGCTCGGCGAATGCCTCATACTCAACCGTCTGCCCTGGTGGCGAAATTGGTAGACGCAACGGACTTAAACGCGAAACTTGAGCGATGCGGACGGAAACGCCGCATCGGATCCCGTCAAAGTCGGCGAAACCCCTGAGCGAACGCTCGCGGCAACGCCGAGCCAAGCCCGGTCGGATTCCGGAGAAGGTGTAGAGAGCGGACGGCGGGGACCTAAGGCGAAACCAGAGTCTCGCTACGGTCGTGGCGCGCTCCAGACCCCAAACGCACGCAGTGCGGCGGCCAAAGCCGTAGCCGGTATGAAAATCCGTTGGCCGCAAGGTCATGCCGGTTCGACCCCGGCCCAGGGCACCAACCTCTCCGCTCAGGCCATGACGGCCACACGCTCCATGGCGGGTATGCACCAGATGTCGAGCGGCGCGGTGCGGCCGCGCAAGGCGAACTGCGGCAGTTGCAACACGGGGATGGGACCCACGTACATTTCCCGCGCGCCGTCGTCGATTTCCAGAGCGGCGGCCACGGTACACGACAGCAAAACCTCGCCCGCCCGGGCCCGGCCGCAGAGGCGCGCGGCCACGTTGACGGTGTCGCCCACCAGCGTCGTGGCCTTCTTGCCGGGCGGTCCCAGAAGCCCCATGGCCACTTCCCCCAGATGCAGTCCGACGCCCACACCCGTCTCGATGGAAAGCTCGTTGCGCCAACGGGTGGCCAGCGCACCGAAATGCTGCAACATCGCATGGCCGGCGGCCAGCGCGTCGCGCGCTCCATGCTTGCCCGGTTCCTCGCCGCCGAAACCGGCCATCATGCCGTCACCGGCCATGTGGAAAATCCGCCCGCCGTGAAGAGTGGTGGCGCTGGCGAGGACACCGAAGAATTCGTCCAGCAGGGGCACGATGGTGGCCGGCGCCAGCCGCTCGGCCAGCCCGGTATAGCCGCGCAGATCGGCGAACAACACGGTGACGCGCGGCGTCTTGACCGCCGCACGCGCGCTCCGTTTCGCAGGCAACGGCGTGGCGCGCAATTTCTGACGAGTTTCGCTCGGATTGGCGGTCAAAACTTTCCCTGGCGACGATACCCGGTAAGCACGGCCCGGTCGGCAGCACGCGCTTTTCCAGGATTATGCACCAACCTCTCCCGGGACGCAGCCCCCAACGGCCTTCAGGTACTGCCCGAACGGCGGGGTATTTCCAGACCGCGCCGTACGGCCGGCCGCGTCAGGAACGCGTGCAGCGCGCGCCCGACGTGCGTGTATTCATCCGTGCCCAGCAGCGCCGCGGCCTGGTAGAAGGTGTTTAACGTGTTGATCCACGGAAACAAGGCGATGTCCGCGATGGTGTAGGCATCGCCCATCATCCACGCACGTCCCGCCAGCCGTCGATCGACGACGCGGAGCAGGCGTTTCGCCTCGGCGACGTAGCGATCCCGCGGGCGCTTGTCGTCGTACTCCTTGCCCGCGAAACGATGGAAGAAGCCGAGCTGGCCGAACATGGGACCCACGCCGCCGACCTGGAACATCAGCCACTGTATGGTTTGGTAGCGAGCCGCCGCGTCCTCGGGGAGGAACAGTCCTGACTTCTCCGCAAGATACAGGAGGATGGCGCCGGACTCGAACAGCGCCAGGGGCGCGCCCGAGGGGCCGACGGGATCGATGATCGCGGGAATCTTGTTGTTCGGGTTCAGCGACAGGAATTCGGGCGACAACTGCTCGCTGCCGTCGAAGTCGACCAGGTGCGGCTCGTACGGCAGCCCGGTCTCCTCGAGCATGATCGATACCTTCACACCATTCGGAGTGGGCAGCGAATAGAGCTGGATGCGGTCCGGAAATTGTGCCGGCCATTTCCGGGTGATGTCGAAACTCGAGAGTGCGTTCATGAGTCACCCGCTGAAATTACACGCCTAGAAAGGATAGTTGAGTCCGGTGAACACCGCGACGCCGTCGGTGCCGTAGCCCACGTCCACCTTGCCGACCACGAAGGGCCGCGCGATGCCGCGAAAGCCGACGCCGAAGACATGGTGCAGCTGCTCGAACGGCAGCGTGCTGGTGCGGGAGAAAACCCGTCCGAGATCGACGAAGGGCGCGAACTCGACGTCCACCCGCGTCGCCACCGCATCGAAGGACAGAAACGTACGCCGTACTTCCACGCTGGCCGAAAATGAATTCCGGTCGTAGTAGCGCCCCTCGCCGTAACCGCGCAAGGGCTGCTGGCCGCCGATCACGCTGTCGCCGCCGCCGATGCTGCTCAACGACCAGAACGGCACGCCGTGCGCGTCGGGCAGATAGCGCACCGCCACGTGGCCGGCGAGGACGGTCTCGTGCGCGATCGGCCAGAAATCGCGTCCGTCGAATCCGGCCTCGCTGTACATGGAGTCGTTGAGCAACCCGTGACGGGCGGCGCCACCGCCGTAGGCCACCAGTTCCATGCCCTGGGTGGGCACGGTCAGGTCGTCGCGGGTGTCGTAGATCAGCGAGAGCCGGTCGAGCAGCACCGTGGTGGTCCCCACCCCCCGGATCGGGCCGAAACGGCTTTCGAGCGTGGGAATTCCGGCCAGGGTGCCGGGCAGCACGTCCACCGTGCGCAGACGCGCCGTGTAGAGCAGCTGCCAGGCGTGCGTGAGATTCAGTCCGACCTGCACCTGGGCCAGTTCCTGGCGGTTGGTGTAGTTCGTCTCGCTGCGCGAGGCCGTCTCGTTCCCGATGCCGTAAAAGCGCGGCGTGCCGCTGCGATTGTAGATGAGACTGTAATTGATGGACCAGCGCTGGTCGCGCAGGCGCCCGATCTGGTATTCGGCGTCGAAATTCTGCTGCACCCGCTGACTGAATCCCGTATCGATGGACCACTGCTTGTCGCTCGAGGAATACGCATAGATGCGCGCATCCGCGCCGTAGCCGAAATTCGGGTTGTGCAGCAGGTCCGGCGCGATGATGCGGCGGATCTCGTGGTCGTCGTTGGTCTTGATCCACACCGGCAGCACGCCGAGCGTGGTGCCGCTGTTCGGGTCGGAGCCCACCAGCGGCACCGGGATGAAGGGGGCACGTGACGGGTCGAGCCAGCGCGACAGAAAACCGGGCGGTGCGTTCGGCGGCGCCGTATCGAGCGGCACCGTGCCCGGCGGCACGGTGGGCTGACCACCTCCCGCATCCGGCGCCGGCAGATCGTCCGCCCGCACACCCGACCAGCCGAGCGCGACCAACAAGCACCCGGCCATCATGCGGCGGGACAAGGTCAACCTAAGTTCCTCCGCCGCCAATGTTTTCGTCGCATCGCTGAACCCTACCGCGCCAACTCGGCGAAAACCCCGATCAGCCGCGTCATGTCGGCCGCCGTCAGATTGCCCATGGTCGATATGCGGAACAACGTCCGGGACAAATCGCCCTGCCCTGCGTATATCACAAATCCATGATGCTTCAAGGCATCGTGCAAAGCCGGGTAGGCATAACCGGCCGGCAAACGGTAGGCGCGCAGGACCACCGACGAGTCTCCGGGCCGCAGCGCCGTCCCGATACCCAGGCCCGCCAGGCCGTTGCGCACCTGCTCGGCCAGCGCCTCGTAGCGGGCATGGCGGGCGCTGCGGCCGCCCTGCTCCGCATGCTCGCGCAGCGCTTCCGCCAAGGCATGATGAGCATGCACCGCCGGTGTGAACGGTGTGTTGCGCGCATCCTGCAGCTGCGACAGGTGCTTGAGGTCCAGATAGAACGAGCGGCTCGCCGCGTGGGCCAGGCCGCTGCGACGGACCATGACGAACGACACCCCCGGGACGCCGTGCAGGCATTTGTTCGCGGTGCCCGCCACCGCCGCGAGCGCCGTGTCATCGAAGTCGATGGCCTCGGCCCCAAAGCTGCTCACGCCATCCACCAGCATCCGGACGTCGCGCGCGCGGCACAGGGCGCCCACGGCGCGCAGATCGTTGAGCCGCCCGGTGGTGGTCTCATGATGCACCATGGCCAGGTGCGTGAACCGCGCGGCGCCTCGGGCCGCGTCGAGCCGGACGGCCACCGCATCGAGATCCGGCGGGTCGAGCCAGCCGCCCGTCACGCGCTCGTGCGCGATTCCCTGACGCCCGCAGATCTGCGCGATCCGGTCACCGTACACGCCGTTCTCGACCACCAGCACCCGGCCGTATTCGGGTACCAGGGCCGTCATGCTCTCCACCGCCGCGGTGCCCGACCCCGTGATCAACACTGCGGTCCACTCGCCGGGATCGAGACCGTGGATGGCCAGCAGGCGCATGCGAACGTCGTCCTGCAGATCGTAAAACTCGCTTTCGCGGTGGCACAAGTCCGGTTGCAACAAGCTTCGACGCACGCGTTCGGTGAGCGTCACCGGGCCGGGATTGAGCAGCAGCATCACCGCGCCGCCCGGTCGCGGAAGTGGCGCATCAAGCGCTGCTTGACCTGCACCGGCGACATCGAGGGACGCGCGAGCCCCGGCGGACTGCCGGGACGCGAGAGCAGGCGGGCGAAACGCGGCCCCTGCAACGGCCGCTCGCCGAGCCAGGCGCCGATCCGCGCGACGTCGTCGGTTTCCAGCGACGACGCATAGCCGCACGCCGCGGCAATGTCGGCGAAGGAAATGAACGGCGACACCGTGGCCTGCCCGCCGGTGGAGTCGTGAGCGCCGTTGTCGATCAGGAGGTGCAGCAGATTCGACGGGCCGTAGGCGCCGATGGTGGCGAAGCAGCCCATGCGCATCAGCGCGGCGCCGTCCCCGTCCAACGCCACCACGCGCAGGTCCGGACGCGCGAGCGCGAGCCCCAGCGCGAGCGGCGTCACGCAGCCCATGGAGCCCACCATGTAGAGATGGTTGGCGCGATCTGCGACGGCGAACAGCTCGCGGCCGCAGAAACCGGTCGACGCCAGGATCACGGTGTCCTCCTCGCGCGTCATGCCCACCACCTCGCGCAGCACCGCGGTGCGGGTCGGTCGGGTCTCGGTGCGCGTGGATTTGCCGTCGATGACGGCGGAGGTGCTCGCGAAACGCTTCGCGAGCAGCGCGCGCTCCGCGAGCGGATGGTCGGCCACGCTGCCTTTTTGCATGAGCAGACAGTAGGGTTTGCCGGTTGCGTCCATGTGCGCGACCGCCCGGTCGAGCGCGGGCGCGATGGCGCGGGCATCCGTCGGAAACGTTTCCCAGGCGATTTCCATCGTCTCCAGCAGGGCCGGCGTGGTCGGACCCATCAAGGCATGTTGCGGTTCGTCCGGGACGCCCGGCTGGCCGCGCCACGTCACGATGAGCAACTGCGGCAACCGGAAGGTCCAGGTCAGCGAGGTGAGCGGGCTCACCGCGTTGCCGAGGCCGGAATTCTGCATCATCGCAATGCCGCGCCCATGCTCCCGCGCGGGGTCGCCGCCCAGCGTCACGCCGGCGATCAGCGCCACCGCGTCGCCTTCGTTGGCCATCGAGACGTAATGCAGCGAGGGTTCCTGCAGCACGTAGTTGATGAACGGCGTCAGGTACGAACACGGCACGCCCGCGTACCAGAGGAAGCCCCGCGCGCGCGCCGCCTCGACGAAATCGCGCGCTTCAATCATGGTGAGGCCCGGCAGGCGCCCTCGCATGCGCGAAATCCGCCGCCAGGCGCAACTCCTCCAGGTCGTTGACCCCGCGCCAATGACCGTGCACGTACACCACCTCGATGGCGGCGCCGTCGTCGATCAAGGCGTTGAGCAGGGCCGGCATGTCGAGCGAGTCCGCATCCGCGCGCGCACCCAGCCTCCCGAGCACGGTCTTCAGCCGGCCCAGTCCCTGGCGCGCCACCTTGAGCATGCCGATCCAGCGACCCTGGGCCTCCTCGGCCGCGCCGCTCGTCACGCGCCCCAGCAGCACCGGTTCGCCGAACGGTCCGCGGTCGTCGCCGCGGGAGCAGCAGGCATAATCGCGCACCGTGCGATTGTTCGCATCGGCGGCGGAGGAGTCGATCACCACGGCGAATTCGGCCGCGTTGTCGAGCAGATCGCGCAGCACGCAGCTGCGAAACAGCAGGTCGCCGTAGGAGATGAGGGTGTCCGATTCGAGTCCCTCCACCGCGCAGGCCAGCGAGGCCAGTTCCCCGGTTTGGGCATGGCGTCGATTCACCACCAGCTTGATGCCGGCCGGATCGATGGCGTCGGCGCGATAACCGCCCACCACGGTGATGTCGTTGATGCCCTCTTTTTTGAACGCGTCGACCAGCCAGCGCAGCAGGGGCTTGCCCGCGATGGGCAGCATGACCTTCGGACGATCGGCGGTGACGGCTTCGAGACCGGTGCCGCGGCTAGCGGCCAATACCACCGCGGCGCGCGAGGCGGCGGCCGCCGACAGATACTGGCGCTCGGCGGCGGAATACTCGTCGGCGTCCTGCAGCCGGAAGATCTCGCTCACCGGCGCGATCCGGTCCTCGACGTTCACCAGCGTCTGGCTCGAGAAGATCTCCCGCGCCGTGCCCTGCATGGCGGCCGCCGCGGCGCGCACCAGATGATTCGCCCAGATCACGAGGTCGATGCCGGCCCTGCGGAACACCTCGGTGGGCGTGCTGTAATACTTCGTCGGCACGATCACCAGGGGCGAGCGCCGCGCCCACTCGCGGGCGAACGACAGGATCTCGTCGGGCTTGGACAGCTTGCTGTGGATCAGGATGGCGTCGGCACCGGCCCGCCGGTAGGCTTCGGCGCGGCGCAACGCTTCGTCCATGCCCCATCCGGCGATCAGCGCCTCCACCCGCGCCACGATGGTGAAGTCCGCATCGTGCTGACTGTCCTTGCCGGCGGCGATCTTGCCCGCGAATTCTTCCATGTCCGCGAGCGGCTGCCGGTCGCCGTTCAGGAAGCTGTTGGTCTTGGGGAATTGCTTGTCCTCGATGCACACGCCGGCGATGCCGCGCTGCTCGAGCTTGCGCACCAGGCGGCGCATGTTGTTGAAATTGCCGTAGCCCGTGTCGCCGTCCAACAGGATGGGCAGATCGCCCGCATCCGCCATGAACTCGAGCACGTCCACAACCTGCGTCCAGCTCGCTTCGTTGTTGTCGCGCACGCCGAGCTGCGCCGAGATGGACAGGCCCGATGCCCAGATTCCCTTGAAGCCCG
The DNA here is from genome assembly GCA_964657955.1 of uncultured Steroidobacteraceae bacterium. Lineage (GTDB taxonomy): Bacteria > Pseudomonadota > Gammaproteobacteria > Steroidobacterales > Steroidobacteraceae > Bog-1198. The sequence continues at coordinate 4,653 of CAZZWZ010000009.1, read as the reverse complement.
CCTCGCGCACGATGCGGGCCGACAGCCCATTGTGCGCCTCCATGAGAAACTCGAGTTCGGGGCCGTGCAACATCCCGCGCAGCGCCGCGGCGCGCGACGGACGCGCAGACCCGGCCTCTTTGACAATCGCATTCATCGGCTCTCTCCTGCCAGCGGCCGCAGCAAGGGCAACACCTCGCGCGCCGCACGCGTCACGTCGACCGGAAAATCGATCTCGATCCATGGCGCGCCGGTGACGTCGGCCACCTCCATCGGATGCGCACGCTCCAGGATGAAATCACGCACCGCTTCCTCGTGGGGCCTGAGTCCGCCGTCCGATGCCACGTGGCCGGCCACCAACGAGGCGAGTCGCGCGGCGCCCGGTGCGTCGAAACGGAAGAAGCCAACCGACTCGCCGATGGTGTCGTACACCAGTTCTCCCGCAAGCTGCTTGCGCAACTCGATGGGCACGCCGTCGCGCACGCACACCTTCACCGGCTCATCGCCCGGCTCGAACTTCCGATCGATCAGCAATCGATTGACGGGACGGTCGCCCGCAACCAGGGCTGCGGCGATGCGCGCATCGTATAGCACATCGGCATCCATCAACAGCACGTCGCCGCCCCGGGTCAGGGCGTCGGCGACGGTGTGCACGGTCAGCATGCTGCCCAGTTCGAAACGCGGATTGAGCACGATCTCCGGCCGCGGATGCCACGCCAGCCGCTCGATCTCGGCCGTCACCCCGGCATGCCGGAATCCCAGGGCGAGAACGATCTCGTCGACTCCCGCCTCGCGCAGCAGGCGCAGGTGTCGCTCCAGCAAGCTCATGCCGCCGAAGGCGAGCAGACACTTCGGCGCCTGCTCGACACCCGATTGCTGCAAGCGCATGCCGCGCCCGGCCGCGAGAATGATGGCGCGCATTCAGGGTCGATCCGCCGACTGGCCGGCGGCACGCGCCGCGCGCGCGGCCACGGCACCGGCTCGTTCGCTGTGATGCAGAAACAGCAATCCCGGAATCCCCAGCAACAACTCCCGCGTTCGCTTCGCGAGCGACAGTGCGAGCGCCGTATCCGGCGACAGGCCGGCCACCGGCGCCAGCAGCAGGTATCCCCCTTCCTGCACGCCCAACGCACCCGGGATGGCGAAGGCCGCGCCGCGGATCGCCTGGCCCAGGCTCTCGAGCAGCAGGCAGTCGATCCAGGAGGCCGGATGACCCAGCAACCACAACACCAGGAAGACTTCGCCGGTACCCACCAGCCAGCCGATCAGGCTCAAGGCAAAGCTCGCGAGGACGGGGAGCGCGCGTGCGTACAAGGCCACCACCGCCACGTCGATGGATTCGGCCTGCCTGACCCGTTTCGACCAGTCCCGGTGTTTCGAGAAACGACCCGCCGCGCGCGTCAACTTGCCGAACAGACCGCGCCGTTGCAGCCAGTAGAAGCCGCCCAGCTGCACCGCCAGGACGCCGCTTGCCATCAGCGACGAGACCCACAGGGCGTGCTCCGACAGATGACCCGCACGCGTGCCCAGCAACAGGGCACCGAACACCGCGAACACGATCTGACCGAAGGTCTGCAGGGTGGTGCTCACCGTGATCGCGGCGGACGCCTGCTGCAGCGGCAAGCCACGCTGCGCCAGCCGGCGCGCCATCAGCACCGGGCCCCCGATCTGTCCCGCCGGCATCAAACTGTTGGCCGACTCCCCAACCCAGCGCGTCAATACCGCATCGCGCAGCGTTTCGCCGGCGTGATCACCGTGGAACAGCACCCGGATCGCCGCGGCATCGAGCAGCAGCGGCAGAAGATGGAACAGCGCCACCAGCGGCAGTCCCCAGCCGGCCATCGACAAGGCGGCGACCACCGACAGGCCTTGCGATGCCAGCAGCCCGATGAAGAGCAACCCACCCACCGTCAGCAGCACGGCCGCGGCGCGCGTCATGGTGCCTTGGCGCGGCTTTCACCCGGGCGCGCCGCGCGCCGGAAAACCTGGCGCAGCCCGAAGTAGGCCACCGCATCCTTCATGTTCGAGATGAACCGCAACCAGGGGTTCATGGACGGGTCCGTCACGTACTCGAAGGTCAACGATACGCGCCGCTCCCCGTCGCGCAGCGGGGTGATCCGGTGCTTGAGCTTGTCGCCGTCGAAGAACACCAGCGAACCCGGTGCGTAGCGGAGGGAACCGGCCACCTCGCGCACACCGCTCTCCCGCGTGTGCAGCACGTACTCGAGATTGCAGGAAGACTCGTCGATCACCCCCAGCAACAGCGTGTAGCGGCGGCCCCGGTAGTAGGAGGTATCGTAGTGCCAGCCGATGTGATCGCCGGCACGCGTGTAGAAATACAAGGCGTAGGCGTGCGGGTCCGCATCGGGAGACACCTGCAGCTCTTCGCCGGCCACGCGGCTGAGCCATGCCATCAGCGCCGGCGACCGATACAGCTGCGCGATGTCGGGCGCCCGCTGGTCGAGGCAGTGGCGGCTCACGCTGCCGCCCTGTTTGTGCCTCGGAATGTAGTTGCGGTTGACCACTTCATCGACCCTGGATACCGCGGCCACCAGCCGATCGGTGATACACGACGGCAGCAATTCCGGCAGATGCAGGAAAGATCCCTGCGCGATGAACTCGGCCCGCAGCGCTCCGACGTCGAGCCCGCGCAGCGCCGCGGCCACATCCCGTTCCAGGTCCGGGGGCGACATCGCGACTTCCCGGGTGCCCGCAGGCATCTCGACGAGCCGTCCGGCGAGCCCTTCGGCGAGCCCTTCGGCGCGCAACTCCCCGGGGGACGGCTCTCCCGGGAACGGCACGCCGCCCCGTGCCGATCCGCGCACGCCGGCGCCGCTTATTGCGCGACTCCGGACGTCCGGGCCGAAGCCGGCAGCGGGCGGCGCATCAACCGCCGGTAGTTGCAGACCAGCCAGAGCGCATAGAGGGGGGCGCCGATCGAGGCGGCCAGCAGCAGCGACTCCAGGCCGTCGCTCAAGGTGGCGAAGGGCATCAGATACAACACATCCTCCGTCTCGAACCCTCCCAGCGAGTTCTGTCGGGTCGCCACTTTACCCGCGAACTCCTCGATCCGCAGCCGCAGGTAGAAGATCAGGGCAATGCACGCTCCCGCCACGGCACCCACCAGCCCCCCCGACACGTGCGAGCCCAAGGCCGGCACGTCCCCCAGACCGAGACCGATGGCGACGAACAGCAGCACGGTCACGACGGCATCGCTCGCCAGGTCGTACAGATGCCCGAACCGGCTGGTCTTGCCGCTCAAGCGGGCCAGCTCGCCGTCGGTGTGATCCAGGAAATTGGACAGCACGAGAAGGAGCGCCGCCACGTTCGAGCAGAGGTAGGTTCCGGGCAGAAAGGCCCCGGCCGCGCCCAGACCGACGCCCAGACGCAGCGTGGTCAGATGATTGGGCGACACCCAGCTGTCCTTCAGAGGGGTCACCAGCCGGCGCGCGAACCGCGCATCCCAGGGACGTTGTACCGCCGGGGCGGCGAAAGTATGATGTTGGGGCGCTGACATATTGGTGATGCAAAACGCGTATTTTACGCCTGTTTCCCCTTGTGTCATCTCATTGCAAACTACCCGCCCGCACCGCGTGCAGCCTCCCCTTCGCCCGCCGTGGCCAGGAATGACCGTTGAACGCCCGATTCTATAAACTGGGGAGCTGGGTGGCCGCACACCCCCGGCGGGTCATCGCAGCCTGGGCGATGGTCATCGCTCTGGGCGCATGGGGTGCGCACCGGCTGCCCACCGTGGCCGTCGGGGGCACGGGCGGCATCGGCGGCAGCCCGTCGAGCCTCGTGGCGGACATCCTGCGCGCCGACTTCACCAATCCCTTCATCGATCCGCTGGTCGTGGCGGTCGCGGCCCCCGACTTGGACGTCGACGGCCTCCCCTATCTCGACTGGATCCGCCGGGCGGCGCAAACGCTTGCGGCATCGAGCGAGGTGCGCAGGGTGAGCAGCTACGCCGATGCTCGCGACGCGCGGCTGAAGTCCGGCGACGGCCACACGACCATGCTGCTCGTGGGACTCGCGGCCACGGACGCGGCCGCGCAACAAAAAGCGGTGGCGACCGTCCGCGAATTGCTGCAACCACTGCGCGGCCGGCTCGTCGCACTGGATCCCAGGGCGCAGGTGGCGGCGACCGGCGGACCCGCCGGCGACTTCGACGTGAACGCACTGAGCGCCGTGGGGGGCGATCACGCGGAAAAACGTGCCCTGCCGCTGACCCTGCTGATTCTCGCCGTCGCCTTCGGCACCTTGGTGGCGGCGAGCCTGCCGTTCCTCATGGGCCTGGCGACGACGACGGTGGCGCTGGGCGCGGCGTTCCTGCTGGCCGAGGCGTTCCCTGTGTCGAACTTGCTGAGCAACGTGGTGACCATGGTGGGGCTTGCCATCGGCATCGACTATTCCTTGCTCATGGTCACTCATTATCGGGAGCACGGCCGCCGCGAAACCGTCGAGGAAACCGTGGCCGGCACGGTGGCCCAGGCCGGCCAGACCATTACTTGGTCCGGGGTCACCGTGGTGGTCGGGTTCCTGGGTTTGTTGTTCAGCCCGATCCTGGAAACGCGCTGCGCCGGCATCGGCGGCGCCCTGGTGGTGTGCATCTCGGTGCTGGCCGCGGTGACCCTGCTGCCGGCGATTCTCGTGCTGCTCAGCCCCTACCTGGAT